>NZ_JBLWTA010000012.1:0-138010 GCF_048270365.1 Celeribacter sp. | reverse complement strand
TGTCGGCATAGAACTCGATACCGTCGTCGCCTGCGGTAATGGTGCCAGTTACATTGATGTCGACCGTGCCGGTGCCACTGTGGACGGCGTTAATCCCGTCATCACCAGCCGTGATATCGTTTACATCAAGGATAAAATCTTGGGTAGAAGAATCCGTGTCGAGCCAAACGCCAATGAAACCAGCATCAATATTGTTCGCGGAAACGATGACATCGCCATCACCCCATGTATTGAACCAGATACCATTATTCGTGTTCGCCGTAATATCATTAGCGCGAACTATTGTGTCGCCGGAACCACGATGATTGAAACGGATGGAGCTCGCACCCGAAGTGACATCATTGACGTTGATCTCAAGGCCACTGGTGTTTGCGTTCGTATCAATATTGATTCCCTCGTTACCAGCGGTAATGTCGCCAATATTCAGGGTGGTCACGCCAGCATCGGGAGCTGCATCCACATCAATCCAGATGCCATTGTCGCCCGCATCGATAGAGCCGACCGTAATATTGGTATCGCCATTCCCGCTGACGAAACCGTAGATGCCATTTGCGCCCGCAGTGATTTCTGTCACATCAACGTTGAAGTCACCGGTAGCAGAACCCGTGTCGACATTGATACCGTTGCCAACCGCGTCAATGACGTTGGCCGTGATGGACACATTCCCTTGACCATTGTTACCTGAAATGTTGATACCATGATTAAAGATAGACTGAATTAGACCGGTCGAGGTGATGGCAATACCTCCGGCACCGGCGTTATTTGCAATGATCGCGTCGTACCCCCCACCGACGATGTCGACATTCACGACAATGGAACCGTCGGTTGAGTTGTTAATTAGGCGTAAAGCTGTCGTATCGACCCCCGCAGAGCCGCCCGCAATAACACCATTTGAATCGACCACGATGTCGCCGCCACCGTAATTAACCACATTGAATCCATAGTCCGAACCAAGGATGAAAGCCTCATTTTGATCAGTGAAGCTAAACCCACCATTGGTGTTAAAATCAAACACGGAGCCACTTTCCAAGTCGATCCCGAAGCCCGCGCTTGTCGTCACATCCGCCCGGGTCGCGAGCGTGAAAGATTGCGTAGTGTCGGTGTCTGGATCCGCCGCACCAGAGCACGTAAAGTCGGTCCCACTCTGAACACAACTCCCTGCGCTTGCATCTTGGGCGAAGCCGATTAGGCCGCCGAATGCTGTCACCGCAGAGAGCATCACAACAGCACCTAAGGAGGTCTGTTCGGGTGCAACCCCGCATGTGACGCCCTTATATTTAGTCAGACTGCCACCACGTCGTCCGTGGAGCCAAACCATGCGATTCGATTGCGAATCAGAATGATGTGAGGAGTTTTGTGTGAGCATTGGGAACTGAGATCCTAACAATTGAAAATTTCGAGACTGACCAAGACAAAAGTCAGACCTCTTCAATTGTGATTTCTTATGAGGGAGAGCAGTTCAAAACAACGACACCACCTGACACTCAATGTCACTTACTGACACATCAAAAATATACTAGGCCTTTAAACCCAAAGAAAAATAGACTTTTGATATGATTAGGAGATTTAAAAAACTGTCATTTCGATCATTTATGTTTTGTCTGACAGATCGGACGCTTGTTCGACAACAACACCCGCACAACGCAATAGTACTGACATCCAATCGATGAAAGCCTTTAGTCGCGGCGCAACCTGGCGCCGTCGGGCATAGAGAATCGAAATGAGAACCGGGTTCGGTCGATAAACTGATAGCACTTCAATCAGTCGTCCCGCAGCTATGTCAGCCGCATCATTATACGCAGGAACTTGAATCAAACCATGCCCATGCAAGACGCCAGAAAAGTAGATTTCTGAATTTTCGACGCAGAGATGGCTTTGCATTGGGACAGAGAGCGCACACCCATCATGGCGCCCAACCCACTCACAAAAACCGCAACGCGTAGTTAACCGAAACATGGTGTTCGAGGTCATCGTATCGCTCAGGCACACCAAAACGCGCAACATACAAGGCACTGGCGCACGTCAGGATCGGCAATTCTTCGATTTTGCGGCAAATCAAGTCACTATCGCTAAGTTCCGCGAGGCGCACTACAGCGCCCACGCCCTCGGAAACCGGATCGATCATGTGGTCTGTCGCACTGATATCCAGTGTCAGCCCCGGATAGTGTGCGCAAAATTCATGCAGGTGCGGGATCACAAAGCGCCGGGCAATGCGGCTTGGCATATCAATTCGTAGCCGCCCAGCAATCTGTTCGGGTTCATGCCGAAACTGACCTTCACCTTCTGCCATAGCGCTGATGAGGTCACGCGAGGTCGCTACAAACTGCAGCCCCTCTTGCGTTAGACTCACCACACGTTTGGTACGTTGAAGCAATTGAACCCCTAATCGATCCTCCAATGCCTGCACCATGACAGACACCGTTGAGCGAGGTTGTCCAAACACCTCAACCGCACACGCGAAATTGCCGCTTTCCACGACCTGCACGAAGACTTGCATTTGCTTAATGCGGTCCATGCATATTGTCCGCAAAAGATGTCAAATGATGTCAAGTATCGCCCACTTATACACCAAGCTGAGGAAACTACCTTCTCTGGACCGGGTCAGACCGACCCTAAGGAGAAATAACAAGACTATTGCCCTTGTTACGGGGGCCAGCCGAGGTCTGGACCGCGAAATGGCACTTTGCCTTGCGGATGTCGGTCACAATATGATGCTGACCTATCTCGATAACCAGAAAATGCTGCAAGCTCGGCAAATGAACTTCGTTCCCAAGGGTGCCAAGCTGCCGACTTTCAGCTCGATGTGACTGACAGTCAAAACTATGACGGATTCTTCGCCACGCAAAATATCGTTCTTGAAAGTCTTGGCGCAAAAAAGCTCGACTATTTGGTGAATAACTCCGGTGTGGGAATCAATATGGCGCATTCTGACACCAATGAGGCTCAATTCGACCACATGATCTCAACTCAGTTGAAACCAGTCTTCTTGTTGACCCAAAAAGCGTTGCCTTTGCTTCGCAATGGAAGCGACGTAGTTCATGTTTCGCCAAGGCTTTCGCATTTTTCCTTGCCGGGCTATGCCGCTTATGCGACCGCTAAAGGTAGTATCGAAGTTTTGGCGCGCTCTCAGGCTAGGGAATTAAGGCCACGAGGCATAAGAGTTAACGTCGTGGCCCCCCAGTGCGATTGAGACCGATGTCGGAGGTGACGTAACGCGCAAAGGCGCCGCAATCGACGGCTTCCTTTCACCGCAGGCGGGGCTCGGCCATGCGGGGAGCCGCGATGACATGTGCGCAGTCGTCGCTTTTCTTTGTTCTGATGCTGCGAAATCGGTGACAGGGCAACGTGTAGAAGTTTTAGGGGGATGTTCCTATGAGTCATACAGTAACAGTGATCCTTGGCGGGGTTGCCCTGCTTCTCGTTCTCTACGGCCTCGCATACCTGCGCGGGACATCCATGCGCCGGGCCTTTCCGGCGTTCTGCGTCATTTGGGCAATTGCAGCCGCGATTAACCTCTGGGTTGGAGTCGCTCGGGCAGGATATTCCTTTGCCGAAGAGCTACCCATTTTTGCTGTGGTTTTTGCCGTTCCCGCTTTTCTCGCATGGATTGTGGCACGCAGACTGGCGTGAACACATTCCAACCCCAGCAGTCGCCCTAAGGCACACAGTCACAAAAATGCCCGGCGATTTATCACCTCTCAAGCACACTCACAGGGAAAGTTTATGTCTAGCCTACTTAGTCGCCTCGTTCCGACCACCGCTTTGCGCGACCTGTCTCCCGAAAAAACGCCACGCGTCACCAATATGGAGCTGTTCTTCGACCTCGTATACGTCTTCACAATCATCCAGCTATCTCACTATCTGTTAGAACACGCCAGTTGGCTTGGCGCACTGGAATATGTGACACTCTTCGCAGCCGTGTGGTGGGCGTGGAACTATACCGCTTGGGCTGCAAACTGGCTCAACCCGGACCACGCGAGCGGACGGGCCTTGATGATATTGCTGATGGGTTGTGCCCTATTGATGGCTGTAGCCGCCCCGCAGGCCTTTGGTGAAAGGGCATGGCTTTTTGTGTTGGCCTATGTCGCGATGGCTCTGATCCGCGCTGGCTACATGGCCTTTGTCTTTCGCGGCCACATTATGGGCCGAAACTATGCCCAGCTGGGTACCTGGAGCGCCATTTCAGGGCTCTTCTGGATTGCGGGCGCTTGCTTCGAATCTGGCCGAATTTGGCTTTGGATCCTCGCCGTGGTGATTGATTATGCTGCCCCCTATGTCGGCTTCTGGCTGCCAGGGAAAGGTGCAACGCCGATGTCGAGCTGGACCCTGAAGGGTCTTCATCTCTTCGAACGCAACCAATTGATTTTTATCATCGCATTGGGTGAGTCTATTCTTTTGCTCGGTGGCTATCTGGTGAGCCACGAAGTTCACTTCGACACCGGGGTGGCCGCGTTCATTGGCTTTCTTTTGATCGTAACACTGTGGTGGATTTACTTCGTCGATCTGTCGGAACCCGGCGAGCATCGATTTGCCCATGAGACCGATCACACCAGCCTTGCCCGCGCCGGTCTGGCCTACGCCCATGGTGTGGCGGTCTGCGGGGCGATCGTGACCGCCGTGGCGATCGAGATGATCGTGGCGCATCCGCATAATGCCATCCATACCGAGACCGCAATCATCGCCTTTGCCGGGCCATCTCTTTTCCTTCTGGGTTGCACAATCTTTCACCGGGTGACGGCAGAGCGGCTGCGCGGACTTTACATCCTGGCCGTGGTGGCACTGGCTGTCTGGGGCTGGGTGGCTTTGAGCCTGCACATGAACGGCCTATGGCTAGGTGTCGGCGTGCTGGCGATAATGATGATCATGGCCAGCCTCGCGAAACGGAAAGCAACCTGAGATGCTGTCGCTTCCCGCCGCCCAAAATCGGGTTCTCGCCAATGGTGCGCTTTTGGCAGCCCTTTTGATACACAACCTAACCTATCCGCTATCGGCGGCTGCCGGTGTATGGCCTGCAATTTTTTATGGGTTCTATGCGTCGATTTTCGTTATAGCGACATGGGCGCTGACAACATTGAAACCACTGCGTGCCCTTATGGCCTTCACGGGCTTGATTGTCTTGCTCGCAGGCCTGTTGAACTCCTACGCACCGACAAATCTGACAGCTCTTGCAGTCTATCTTAGCTCAATCGCCTACCACCTTGGCATGATCATTGTGCTGGCTCATTACACCTTCGCTGCGCGCACAGTGATGACGGATGTGTTGTTGTCAGCCACTTCGCTTTATCTAGTTTTGGGATCAGGCTTTGCAGCAGTTCTGGCCTTTATCGAATGGTGCGCCCCAGGGTCTTTCGTGGCAAGCTCCGGTACGACCATCGACTGGCAACAGATGGTCTATTTCAGCTACGTGACATTGACAACTTTAGGGTACGGCGACATCACGCCCGTGGGATTTTACGCCCAGTCTTTTGTCACGTTCGAAGCGATCGGTGGCACACTATACACTGTGATCCTGCTCTCGAGGCTGGTGGGACTCCACGCCAGTCGAGTTCCGCAATCAGATAACTAGTCGGCTTCTATAGAACAGCGGCGACGCCACTGCGTCGTCGCTGTCATAACAGAATTTTATCCGGAAAACGTAAACCCGACACCACGAACGGTGTGAAGTGGAAGATACATATTCTCTCTTCTCGCCCGACGACGCAAACGGCTCACCAGCGTGTCGAGATAGGTGTAGCTAAAGTCGTAAATGTCTTCACCCATCGCCTCAATGAGCTTACCACGTTCCACAATTTCCCCTCGGCTATCAAAGAGGTGTGTCAAGAAACTCTGTTCCAAGGCAGTAAGTTTAAGGCGGTTGCCATTTCCATCGGATAAAACCCAGCCACCTTCTTCCAGCGCCCATGACACCACTGGCTTCACGACCTTCATCTCAGAGTAGGAGCCAACGGCATGCCCAAGTTCAAACAAAAGGGTTGCGCGGTCCTTCACGACGATAGGGAGAACACCATCGGTATTCTTTGGAATGGCAAACTGATCAAGGAACTCTTCGACTTGAGGCGACGCTGAAACAATAATAGTACCCACCTTCCTAGAATGTCCAAGTTGTAAAAAGGTGCGCAACTGATGCTTTTCGATAAAAGTGACATCCATTAAAAGTATTTCAGCAGCGTTAGTCTCGAAAGCTTTTTCCAAACTGAATATATTTTCAAAGCCCATGACTGGTACACCACACTGCCTTAGCAATTGCACCAAGTTGTCACGGCCGTATGGATCATCATTTAGAAGATATACAAGAGGTGTAGGTCCCACCTGCCCCCCAGCAAGAGAGTTTTCAGTTATGCTCCGCATGGTCATTCATGCCTCTGAAGCGCGAATGACTTGAGCGTTAGGGACTTCACCTCGAAAGTCCCCGAACCAGACTTTAAGATTGTTTATGACGTTCCTCATGCAAGTAAACTGAAGCAACAGTTCTCAATATTGAAGCCACGTCTGAGTTCAAATTTCGCATCAAAGTTCAGAAAATCGCCACATAAACTGCCCCCACTTACCACTTCACATTGAGCTCTTCGCGATGAAGTCTCTAATCAAAATGACATACAAGCAGCACGTCTCTCATGAATGTGGCTTGATGCTGACGTCAGACAGTGACGAGGCCAGAAAAATAATTACACTATGCCTTTCGATTTCTTTCTTGACAGTAATGTTCTACTAAGCCTATAAATTACCTACGAGCCCCGGAGACACCCCATGCACATGACCCAGCACATCACCACCAGGATGAACCAGCGCGGCATCCGCAAGGACCTGATCGATCTGACGCTCGACCTCGGCGATATAGAGGGCGACAAGATCATTCTCTCCTCGAAGATCATCGACAAGGAAATGAGTGACCTTCAGCGCAGGCTGAAGATGCTCTCGGACGCCCGCAAGAAGGGCGGCATCGTCGTGGTGGCAGATGGCGACCACCTGATTACGGCCTACCACAAGAACAGCTTTAACGCTAAGCTCGCCCAAAATAGTTAAGCCCTACCTCTGAGGTAAGCATGAAAATCCAAGACCTACTCCACCAAACGCGTGACGCCATGCGACCCGAAGAGGCCTACGCGCTTCTCGTCGCCATGGCCGCAAATCTGAAGTCCGGTGGATCAATGGACGAAATCACAGTCAGCCAGCCCCGCCACAGGGAGGTTCTGCCGCTCCTCGAAGGGTCAGCGAAGGCCCTGCTGGCCCTGGAGCCTGTGGAACGCTTTCGCACCCTGACCAGTTTCTTCGCGTCTCCCGAGGCGGAGCGAACTGATCTTGGCTGGCTCCGCGAGGAAGCGGTAGAGCAGATCATCGACATGATCGATGGGGCGATGAGCGTGCGTTTCTCCCATGTGGCAAGTTTCGTACCCTGCCTCACCTATGCACATCGCATGTCACTTGCAGGGAAAACCCCGAGCGTCCGGTTCACCTGGATCAACGAGGGAGAATGCCAGTTGATGAAGGACATGGCCAAGGCGCTCGACCTGGAGGACATCATCGCGGTCGAGCTCGCATGGCCCTGGGAGCGCCGAAGATCTGATGATGCGGACGTCGAAGTCGTACTTCCCCCGTTTGGTATGCCTATCAAGCAGCTGGAAGCGATCCCTCATCGCACACTCGGGCTTCTGGGGCTTCAGGAAGGGCGGAAAGCACGCCTCAATGCTGAAACCGTTTCCATCGCAGATGTCATCGAGAATACCCGCGGCCGCGCAATTCTGTGCGTGCCAGAGGGGGAGCTGTTCCGCATGGTTGGGACCGAGCCCGTTGCCAGACGCGCCCTGCTCGACAGCGGCCGCCTGCAGGCTGTCATGAGTGTGCCGTCGGGCATGATGTTTGCCAATACCTGGGTTAAGACCAGCCTTCTTGTCATCTCTGCCGCAGATGCGGCCTCCAGTGCCGTGCGCTTCATTGATCTTGGGCACGGGAAACTGTCTCAGAAAGGCCGCCGCGGCCGCGCGGAAATTCTGGATGACGTCTCCTGGTGCGACATCCTGAAGGGCGAGACACCGGATGACCGGACACTCGCTCGGGATGTGACGCGCGACGAGATCCTCGAGAACAACACCGTTCTGGTGCCGGAGCGGTATCTGAACGTCGGCACGCGTGAACAAATCGATGCGCTGCTGGCCCAATCCGATGTAGCCGAACTCTCGGAGGTGGTTGACCTGGTCCGCCCAGTCACGATCTCTGCTGATGAGGAGGGAGAATACACCTTGTTCGAGGCTGCGCCCGGCGACGTGAATGAACGAGGCTTGCTATCAACGCCCAAGCGGGAGATCACCGTCGATCGGGCGAAGTACAACAAGGCCTTCAACCAACAGCTCCGCCCCGGGGACGTACTCCTGTCGATCAAAGGCACCATCGGTGTCGTGGGCCTGGTGCCTGATGATGTCCCGCGTGAAGGGGAAGACACGATCTGGACGGCTGGTCAGTCTCTGATGATCCTGCGCCCGAAGAAGCGCGTGAACATGAGCAGCCTGGCACTCTACGAGTACCTCTCGAACGACACCGTCCAGGAATACATCAAGTCGATTGCCGGCGGCGCTGCCATCCAGACCCTTGCGATGAAAGACCTCAAAGGGTTTGCGATCCCCATGCCGGATGAAGAGACCGTGCGGTCCATTGAGGAGAGTTTTGCAGAGCGGCAAGCGATCTTCGATGAGATCGATGAGATGAAGATGAAACTGAAAGAGGTGCGCAGCCGCGGATGGCCGCATGACCTCCTGCGAACTGACGGCTGAACAAGAGGAGCAGTATCCACAGGTATTCGACAGAAAACCATTTCAATCTATTGGGGTCGCCCCCTACATTGAAGTTGAAGGCCGGACTGTGGATTTGAGCCAGGCGAAAATATTAAAAAATGAAAGACCGATAGAGAAAAATGGCTGACACGATTGAAAAGACCCTTTTTGCCGCAGCTGACAAAATGCGCGGCGCCATGGATCCCGGCGAGTACAAGCATGTGGCCCTGGGCCTGATCTTCCTGCGGTATGTCTCAGCGGCTTTCGAAGCCAAGCGCGAAGAGTTCTCCAAAGACGAATACATTGATCTCGAAGATCACGAGGAGTACGCCGCCGAAAACGTGTTCTGGGTGCCGGAAAAGGCCCGCTGGTCCCGCCTTGCAGCCAACGCCAAGGCAAATGACATCGGCGTGCAGGTCGATGACGCCATGCGCGAAATCGAGAAGTCGAACCCCACGCTGAAGGACGCGCTTCCCAAGGTCTATGGCAAAGCCGATCTTGACCGGTCCATCGTCACCGGCCTGATCGAGATGTTCACCAACCTGCAGCTTCACGGCACCCGATCGGACTTCGACCTGATCGGACGCATCTACGAATATTTCATTAATGAATTCGCGACAGCTGAAGGACGGCGCGGCGGCGAGTTCTACACCCCACGCTCAATCGTCTCGGTTATGGTGGAAATGATGGAGCCGACCCATGGGCGCGTCTACGACCCCTGCTGCGGCTCCGGCGGCTTCTTCGTCCAATCGGAAAAGTTCATCTCTGCCCATCAGGGACGTGTGGATGACATCGCGGTCTATGGGCAGGAACGCAACCCCGCCACCTTCCGTCTGGCGCGCATGAACCTCGCTATCCGGGGGATCTTTGGTGATATCCGCTGGAACCCCGAAGGCACGCTGCTGAAGAACGCCTTCCCAGATGACCGGTTCGATTTTATCCTGGCGAACCCGCCGTTCAACATCTCGGACTGGAACGGCGAGATGCTGCGCGAGGATCAGCGGTGGGCCTTCGGCACCCCGCCAGTCGGCAACGCCAACTTTGCATGGATGGCGCATATCCATCATCACCTTTCCGCCAACGGCATTGGCGGTGTGGTCATGGCCAATGGCTCGATGTCGTCCATGCAGTCCGGCGAAGGCGACATTCGTCAGGCCATGGTGCAGGGCGATGCGGTGGATGCCGTGGTGGCTCTGCCGGGGCAGCTGTTCTTTGGGACGCAGATCCCGGCCTGTATCTGGATCCTTGCCAAGGACAAATCCAACGGCACGGCCAATGGGGAGAAGCTGCGCGATCGTCGCGGTGAGGTGCTCTTTATCGACGCCCGCAAGATGGGCGCCTTGGTTCCCGGATCGCGCAAGCAGAAAGAGCTTTCGGACGACGAGATCAAGAAGATCGCCGACACTTATCATGCGTGGCGCGGGGAGAAATCGGCAGGCATGTATGTGGATGAGGCAGGGTTCTGTGCCTCGGCCGAGATGGACGAGATCCGCAAGCACAACTTCGTCATGACGCCAGGGCGCTATGTCGGTGCCGGGGCAGTTGAGGATGACGGGGAGCCGTTTGAGGAGAAGTTCGAACGCCTGATGGGGGATCTGCGCGAGCAGTTTGCCGAGGGGCGGCGGCTGGAGGCTGAGATCGAGGCGAAGCTGGGGGGCTTGGTATGAAACTCAATCAAGCACATACTGCACCGTCCGACTGGCCCCTTACAACTGTCGCCGATGTCTGCTCGCGCTTTACGAGCGGAGGAACCCCGAGTCGAAAGAACCAGACTTTCTATGAAAGACCAGGAATTCCGTGGGTGAAAACCGGGGAACTTCTTGACTGTCCTATCGATGATACTGAGGAGCACATTTCTCAAGATGGGCTTGACAGTTCTTCTGCCAAACTTCTGCCCTCAGGGACTGTCCTTATGGCAATGTATGGCGCGACTGTCGGCCAACTTGGGATAATCAGGAGACCCATGGCCTGTAACCAAGCATGCGCAGCGATGGTGATCGATGAAAGAACGAGCATTCCAAGATTTGTTTACTACCTTCTCCTTTCACAACGCGAGCAGATCAAGGGATCAGCTATCGGGGCTGCTCAACAGAACTTGAGTGCGGGTAGAATCAAGGAATACAAGTTCCGCATCCCGCCCCTGTCCGAACAACGCGAAATCGCCTCCATCCTTGGCGCCCTCGATGACAAGATCGAACTAAACCGCCGCATGTCGGCCACGCTTGAAGAGATGGCCCGCAGCCTTTACCGGTCTTGGTTTGTCGATTTCGATCCAGTGCATGCCAAGATGGAAGGCCGCCAGCCCGCCTTCATGGACGAGGCCACCGCCGCGCTCTTCCCTGATCGGCTTGGGGAGGATGGGCTGCCGGAGGGGTGGGTCCATGGATGCCTCGGTGATATCGCCGTTAATCCGAGAACTGGGGTGAAGCCAGACCAGATCGATCCGTCTACGCCATATATCGGGCTCGAACACATGCCCAAGAGATGCATCACTCTTGGGGACTGGGGATCAGCAGGCGACATTGGCAGCCAGAAGTCGGCCATGTCCAAAGGTGACTTCCTTTTTGGCAAGTTGCGGCCCTACTTTCATAAGGTTGGCATTTCACCAGTCGATGGGATTTGCTCGACAGACATCATCGTCGTTCGTCCTGCAACATCTGCATGGGGCGCATTTGTCCTTTCGGTCATCTCCTCAGACGAATTCGTCGAACACACCAACGCAGGTTCGTCGGGAACACGAATGCCACGCACCAACTGGAAAGACATGGCACGCTACGAGATTGTCATTCCGAGCGAAGATGTCGCGACCGCATTCGAGGCGACCCTGGCTCCTGCCCGGGCACGGATCATTGAAGGCGTCCACGAAGCCAAGACACTCGCCTCCCTTCGCGACAGCCTCCTGCCCAAACTCATGTCCGGCGAACTCCGCGTCGGCGAAGCACGTGAACATATCGAGGAGGTTGCCTGATGTTCCGCGTTGACCGCACACAGAACCGCCTGTCCCGTCTTGTTCAAAAACGGTTTTCCGATCTCAACCTGCGGGAGAGGGATCACCTGCAAGAATGGCTGGCCAACCAGCCTGACGCCTTGGGCGAAGAGCTCCTCATCATCCAGAAGGAGTTCGACGGGTTCGACGAGACACGCGAGCGTCTCGACCTTCTGGCGCTCGACAAGGACGGGAACCTCGTGGTCATCGAGAACAAGCTCGACGACTCCGGGCGCGATGTCACCTGGCAGGCGTTGAAATACACTGCCTATGTCTCGCCACTCAAGACCACCGACATTGTCACGATCTATCAGCAATACCTCGACCGGTATTGCGGGGGTGGCAACGCAGTGGAACAGATTTGTGAGTTCATGGAGGTCGAAGACCTGAGCGAGGTCGTGCTTAACCCCGGGAACGACCAGAGGATGATCTTCATCGCAGCCAACTTCAGGCGCGAGGTAACGGCGACCGTTTTGTGGCTATTGAGCCGTGGCATTCGGGCGCAATGCTTCAAGGTCACGCCCTTCATGCTCGGCGATGAGTTGATCATTGATGTCCAACAGATCATCCCCACACCAGAAGCGGCAGACTTCATGATCGGGATGTCGTCCAAGGAGAACGAAGAGAAGGCCGCGCAAGACAATCAAAAGCAAAGGCACAGTCTGCGCATCGACTTTTGGCAAATCGCCTTGGAGCAACTCCGAAAGGACGGTGTCGGCCTTTTCGCCAATATCAGCCCGACACGCAGTCACTGGCTGAGTGCCGGTTTTGGTATCAGTTCTTGCTCATTCCAGTTGATTTTTCTCCGGAAGGAAGCGCGTGTTCAGCTCAGTCTCGATCGCCCTGACAAAGCCGAAAACAAGTGGCTGTTTGATCAACTCCACGCCCAAAAAGATGAAATCGAAGCCGATTTTGGGGAGCGCCTGGTCTGGAGGAGAATGGACGAGAATAAACAGAGCCTGATCGTTCACTCAGAGGAATTTGACGGTTTCAATCAGGACTCCTGGCCCGAGATGGCAATCTGGATGTCGAAAAATATGCAGAGATTGGAACAAGCTTTGCGGACCCGCGCAACGCAGCTCAACATCCCGGCGACACTGCCAGCACCGGAGGAAAGCTGATGGCCTTTGCATCCGAAGACGATCTGGAACAATGGGCCTTGGGCGAACTCCAGGGCCTCGGCTTCACCTATCTTCACGGCTCGGCCCTTTCACCCGAAGCCGACGATCCCGTTCGTGACAGCTTCCATGACGTGCTGATCCTCGGCCGCCTAGAGGCCGCGATCCGCAGGTTGAATGCGCATCTGCCGGATGACGCGGTCCGCACAGCGATCAACGAAATCCGCGACACCAAGTTCGCAGGTGATCTTCTGTCTGAAAACCGCCGTATCCATGATGTGATCGTCGGAGGCGTGCCCGTATCTTGGTTCGAAGGGGGAGAGCAGCGAAGCGACATCGCGCGTATCGTAGACTGGGAAAACAAGAACAACGACTGGCTGGTGGTCAATCAGTTCGAGGTGGTCGGCAAATCCGCCCGTCGGCCCGACGTTATCATCTTCCTCAACGGCATGCCGATCATCGTCATTGAGCTAAAGGGGACTGAAACCGGCAGCCTGAAAGGCGCCTATAACCAGATCGAGACCTACAAGTCCCAGGTGCCGGATCTGTTCCGCACCAATGCGTTGAACGTCATCTCCGAGGGGGTGACCGCACGCTACGCCTCTCTTTCGGCCAACTTCGATCGCTATATGCGCTGGCGCACCATCGATGGCGAAACGCTGGTCGAGGATGGAACGGCTCTTGCTCTTCAGACTTTGATGGAGGGCCTGCTCAACCAGGATGTCATCCTGGAGATGATGAGGTTCTGCACGGTATTCGAGGACGAGGGCAAAGGCCCGATCAAGAAGATTGCCGGCTACCATCAGTTCCACGCTGTCAGGAAAGGCGTGAAGGCCGTTCTCGACGCCCGCGGCGAAGATGGGCGCGGCGGAGTCATGTGGCACACCCAGGGCTCTGGAAAGTCGCTTCTGATGTCGTTCCTTGCCGGCCGCCTGATGCGCGATCCCCGGCTCGAGAACCCAACCCTTGTGGTGATCACGGACCGGAATGATCTCGACAACCAGCTCTTCGCGACCTTCTCGCGTTGTGCGGCCCTCTTTGGGGAAGTGCCGGTTCAGGCCGAAGATGTACCTGATCTTCGTAGAAAGCTTGCCGACCGCCAGGTGGGCGGGGTGATCTTTGCCACCATCCAGAAATTCCGCCCGCCGAAAGGGGAGATTGACTTCGGCGAGCTGACCGATCGCTCCAATGTCATCGTCTTTGCCGACGAGGCCCACCGGTCTCAGTACGGGTTCGACGCCAAGGTGAACAGGGAGACCGGTGAAACCAAATACGGCTTTGCCCACCATCTGAGAACGGCGCTGCCAAATGCGGTCTACGTTGGCTTCACCGGAACGCCCATCGACCTTGTGGGAGCAGACACCCAAGCCGTCTTCGGGGATTACATCGATGTCTATGACATCGCCCAGGCGGTGTCGGATGGCGCGACTGTGCCGATTTACTATGAAGGCCGCGTCGCCAAGATCGAATTGGCGGAGGACATTGGCGAAATTGTCGATGCCGAGTTTGAAGAGATCATCGAGGAAGCCGAGGCGGACGGTGTCGAGTTCGACGAGGCGAGCCGCGGCGCAATGTCTTCGAAGTGGACACAGCTTGAAAAGCTCGTCGGCGCGGAGCCCCGTCTGGATGCGGTCGTAAAGGATATCCTGACGCATTTCGATGCACGCCTGGAAGCCATGGATGGCGGCAAGGCGATGATCGTCTGCATGTCTCGTCGGATTTGTGTCGAGATCTATGAACGTATCGTGGCCGCACGCCCTGACTGGCATTCGGATGAAGATGCCAAGGGCGCTGTCAAGGTCGTCATGACTGGTGCCGCCCAGGACCCGGCAGAATTCCAGCCGCACATCCGGTCCAAAGCACGTCTTGAAACCCTGCGCACCCGCTATCGCGACCCTTCGGACGAGTTGAAGCTCGTGATCGTGCGCGACATGTGGCTGACCGGCTTTGATGCGCCCTGCATGCACACGCTTTACGTGGACAAGCCGATGAAGGGCCATGGCCTCATGCAGGCCATCACCCGGATCAACAGGGTCTTTGGCTCCAAACCCGCCGGCCTTGTCGTGGACTACATCGGGTTGGCGGCGGATCTGAAGAAGGCTTTGAAACACTATTCGAATGCCGATCAGAAGCAAACGGGCGTCAGCCAGGATGAGGCGGTCCATGCCCTGCATACCCAGCTCGACATCATGCGCGGAATGTTCTTCGCCGTTCCCTACATGGATGCGGTGAACGGGACGGCGGCCGACCGGATCAAGATCTTGCCGATTGCGATCGAGCATGCCCTCACCTTGAAGGTAGACGGCAAGGAGGCGGTGAACCGCGAGGACTCCAAGAAGCGCTTCATGAAAGCCGTCGCAGGACTGGTGAAAGCCTTCCGTATTGCCGCCGGGACGCATGAAGCCGCGGCTACCAAGGATGAGGTCGGTTTCTTCGTCGCGATCCAGTCCGCCATTCGCAAAATGGATGCATCGACCAGAACGGCCCGAACTGCAGAAGATGCCGAGTTGGCGATCTCACAACTGCTGAACCGAGCCGTGGCCTCAACGGAAGTGATCGACATCCTGGAGGCCGCCGGCATCGACAAACCGGACATCAGCGTCCTGTCAGAAGACTTCCTTCTGGGGCTGCAGAATACGCCGCACAAAAACCTGGCTGTAGAAGCCCTGAAGAAGCTTCTGAATGGCGAGATCCGCGCCCGCACCCGGACCAACAGGACGCAGAACGAGGCCTTCTCCAAGCGCCTGCAAGACGCCATGGCGCGGTATCACAACCGCAGCATCGACGCGGTGCAGGTCATCAAAGAGATGATCGATATGGCGCGACAACTCCAGGAGCAGCCAGAGGACGGTCTGACCGCTGAGGAAATCGCCTTTTACGATGCCTTGGCGCAGAACGAGAGTGCGCGCGACCTCATGGGCAATGAGGAATTGCGGGTGATTGCCCAGGAGCTGGTGAACGCCGTACAGGCGACATCATCGGTGGATTGGTGGCGCAAGCAGAATGTCAGGACGAAGATGCGGGTCACGATCCGCAGGATCCTGAAGAAACACGGGTTCCCGCCAGATCTGCAGGCGGAATCCGTGAAGAAGGTTCTGCAGCAGGCGGAAGTTTTGGCAAAGGAATTTGCGTGAGAGAGGGGGCAATGATGATGCAAGAGGATATTGCATTGCCGGGCCAATTTACCTGAAGAAAAGAAATGAAGACAAGAGCAGCATGGTCAACGTCACGAGTGTAGATATCCCTCCTCCTTCTGATTGGCAGGCGTTCGAACGACTGACCAAGGACCTATTCGAGAGCGAATGGAAAACAGATGACGCTCGTGCCAATGGCCGTTCGGGCCAGCCGCAGAACGGCGTCGATGTTTACGGCACAGACCGGAACCACAACAAGTTTGTGGGTATTCAGTGCAAGGGCCGATCCGGAGGTATTGAAAAAGCTCTTAAAGAGAGGGAGCTTCGCGAGGAGGTCGAAAAGGCTAAGTCTTTCCGTCCACCCCTCGACAGGTTCATCCTTGCCACGACTGCCCCAAATGATGCGCGCATACAGGAAGTCGCACGCGAGCTGAACGAGAAAAACCGCAAGGAGCGTCTCTTCGAAGTCGATGTGATGGGGTGGGAAGAGATCAAGGCTGTTCTCAATCGCCATCCTCGCATTGTAGCAATTCATTGCTCGGGCGTGTCGACGATCGCCGACCTTCAGATGACGGAAGCCCTGGGTGACGTTCATAAGGATCTGACACGGCAGATATCCGGGCTTTCGGCCGAGATCCGTGACATCTCTCGCTCCGCCTCGACTGCGCCGGAGCGAAATCCATCCGATGACGCGCTTGGTCAGCGCATCACCGATGCGGCCGATCTTCTCAATGATAGCCCGGCCAAAACGGCCATCTCCCGGCTTGAAAGGCTCCTGGAAACCGAAGGTCGCGAAGCGAGTTCTCGGAACCGCTTCCGCATCAAAGCAAATCTCGGATCAGCTTATTTCGCCATGGGCGATAAGGATGCAGCTGTAGATTGGTATCGTCAGGCTCACGATGAGTACCCCGATACATCCGAGGCGCTATCCATTCTTGCGGCGGCCGAATCCATTGCAGGCAATCGCGAGAAGGCAGCAGAACTGGCCGCCCACGCCATGGCGATGCCCGAACCGCAACAACGGGCTGCCGGAGTCTTTTTGGAGACCGCACCTGCGGAAACGCCATGGCAGGATCTCCAAGACCAGCTTCCAAAACAGTTTCAGCGGATTCCAGAGTTCCTACTCGCCATTGCGGAACACGCTCAGATAGCCGGGCACGTCAAGGACTGTCGCCGCCTGGTCAAGGATGCAGTCAATCGGGATCCCGAAAATTGGCGCGTACGCGCACATGCCGGCTACCTCCGATTTCAGGAGGTCGCGGAGCGAGAAGACATCCGCAGCCTCAGGCTCATGCGAAAAGGCGACATTGAGATCGTCGAGGAAGCGAGAGAGCACTTTCTCGTTGCCTGGGACCTGCTAAAGGAAAGCGGATGGGCCCGGGAGGCCGAAATCTGCGTCATGAACGCCCTATCTGCTTCCCTGATGCTCGGTGACGAAACCGGGGCGGCGCAACTTCTTGAAGAAGCATTCCAGAAATTTGGAGAGACGGCACAGCTCCTCCGGTTCCGAGCGGCGTACCACATGCACAAAGGTGAGGATGACGCTGTCACCGACGCTCTCTCAAGGATTCCGAAAGACGACCTGGATCCCAATGACGAACTCGTGCTCCTCCAATCAAAAATCCATACAGGCGCTCCGGCAGATGCGCTCGCACGTGCAGACGTCCTGTATCGCGAAACCGAGGACGCCGGTCTGCGTATCGCATATGGCAACTGCCGCATACTGGCTGCAGCACAGATCGACCCTGACCTCTTTCAAGATGTCGCCCACGAAGTCCTGGCAGAATACCCGGATTCCGCCCTGCTTCTGGCTTGCTTCGTATTCAATCATCCCGGGGAACTCAATGATCCCGGGGTAATTGATCACCTCGCCGAATTGGCAGAGCGCGAGACCAACAGTTTTGCTCGGGACCGCGCGGCTCATGCCCTCGCCAAGGCCGGCAGGAACTCCGAGGCCGCAGATATCTATCTCAGCCTCTGCAGTCCTGAATCCGATACACCCCAGCTTCGGATGGCACTCCAGACTCTGGTGAACAGCCGCAGGATCCGTGAAGCCCGGGAGCTATACGGGAAAGTCGAGGCTGGCATCAAAGAAACTGCCAGCATGCGCAGGATCGGCGCAGTCATCTTCCAATGTGCTGGTGACTTGAAGGGTGCCAGAAAGGAACTCCAACAGATTTTCGGCACAGGGGGTGAAACCCTGGAAGACCGAGCTCGCTGGATCGATATCTGTGAGCGCCTACCCGACACCTCGGCAATCATCCGGTATCTCGACACTGTGCCGATCGAAGTGACCGGCGACCCACGCATGCGTATGCACCTCGCACACAAGCTCGACCAGTACACGGACCATTTTCACAAGGCTCTCGAGATCGGATACCGGGCGCTGCGTGACGGCTACGACGACGCCCAGATACATGTTGGCTATATGGTTGGCTTGATCCTTACCGGGAGGTCTGGTCGTCATGTCGATTTCACACGCCAAGTCGTCGAGAAGGATACAGCCGTGGTCGTGTCACGCGATCACGCTGACTCACTTGCAAAAATTATAGAAACAGCCCCCGATCCCCGAGCCGATCGCGATGAGATTGCCCCAAATGATCCATGGGCGCTCCGTCTGTTGGGCAAATCTGTCGGTGACAGTTTCGAGATGGATTCTGCCATCGGAAAGCAGAACGCCACAATCACGAGAGTGCTCTCAAAATACGTGCAAGCGCACCACCGGTCACAGAAAGACTTTGAGCGGCTATTTCCGGAGAGTAAAATATTTGGTGCTCTCCGGTTTGACGAGAATGATGTCGAAGGCAGCTTGCGACCTATCCTCGACAGCGCCAGATCGCGTGCAGAGCAGGTGAAGCGCATCGAGGAAGCTTACGAATCCGGGAAAGCCCCTATAGCGCTCCTCGCCAGCGCTGGCGGGGGTACGGTCTTCGATTTCTGGGATTTCTTGCGGCACCATGGAACCATCAAGATCAAGATGGCCCTCGGCAACGCCGTCGAAAGGAAGGCAGCAACGCAATCGGTTCTGGCTGCGCCGGGCCTGATCGTCGATCCCATTACCCTCTACGGTGCCCAGACCCTCGGCTTTGCCGATAGCCTTCTTCAAGCTTGGCCAGACTTGCACATTACCCAGAGCAGCATCGACTTGCTGCACGAAGCCTACCAAGCCAGGATAGATGCCATTGGAGGCGCAGAACACCGAGGAAGTCTTGTTGCTGACGATCATGGAACCCACATCGTGGAGATGTCCCAAGAAGCATCCGATTTACTCCTGTCGAACCTCGAAAGAACATTGGGGCTGGCGAGAGATCTAAAAGTTGCCATGCCTGAAGAAGGCACCGCCCTTCATCCGGATTTCGAAGCTGTTTTCGAAAAGGTGGGCCCGTGTTTCGTGGACACGCTGGTGGTAGCCAAGGAAAGAGGGTGGACATTGCTGGCAGACGACACCGCTCTACGCCTACTTGCGAGCCTCGACGGCATTCCATCTGCTTGGAGTCAGGTCGTACTGCAAATCGCACGCAACAAGACCGTGATTTCCCAAAGTGCGTACTCGGATGCACTTGGAGCAATGATGGAAGGAAATTATCGATACGTCAGCGTCGATGGAGACACCACGCAGTTCGAGTGGGAACGCAAGGATGCATCGCCTTGGTTGAAGCAATTCCTGGATCACCTCGCCCTGCCAACGAACGACCCCTGGAGCATTGCTCAGTTGATCGGATCCAGTCTACTGGAGCTTTGGGCTGAAGAGGACGACGGCGCGCTCTGTGTCGCCTATGCTGCCTTCATGTTCGAGGAGCTATCAGCGCGTCTGGGTGAAGATCGGGCGATCGAGATGCTGAAGAACTCAGTTGCCGCGGCAGTCGCGAGGGCACAGAGAAACGCCCGGATGATCAAGCTTCCTCCGCTCCTGTCGAGCACTACCCACCTCGTCTCCCCAGGTCTTCTTGCCCTTGAGATCAATCGAAATCACAAAAGAGCTGTTCTAAATACAATTGGTGACTGCGTAAACTTGGCCTGCCCGAAACTGCAACCTGAAAGTGCATAAAATCCAGCACCGTGCCGCCATGGGTCAAAGGACTGGGAAAATGCGAAGACGCCCTGAAGATGGCTGTCTCGGCAGAAGTTACCGACGAGCGCGTGCTCGCCGCCTATGAGGACAACGACGTTTCCATATGTAAAATTCGGAGTGATCGGCTGGGCACATCGGAGCTGAGAAACCAGGGCGACCGGTCTATATCTCTCCCTGTCGCCAGCGTACATTTCGACGCGATCAATTATCAACGTGTTATGGAAAATGAAATCACTGCCTTCTCTTAAAACACTGCAACTGGACCCAGTCACCGAATTCAAATACTGCTTTCTCGCGCTGGTAATCACTCGAATAACGCGGCATCTCATACGCTATGATTGCAAATGAATAGGCAAATGGCATGTCATCCGGATCGAATAAAGACATGACGTCAGAAAGAGGCACGCCCCATTGCCTAGCCTGCATCACCATTGCCGCAGTTTCTCCAACCAACTCACATGACGCAGACTTATCCACACCATCTGCAGCTGACTTCTCTGAAATCAGAACTGAAATAGCCACGGCCATCATTGCCACAATCTTTTTCATGCTCATATCCTCTCAAGTTTGACAGGATGATATCACGGCGCCGGTCGCCCACATATAAGTCGAACCAATTCAAATGTGGATAACCCATTCGGAACAAGAAGATTAACGGGAAACACTTACATATAATAATCCCCCCTCAGTCAGCACGCTGCAGCCTTAACTGAGGCCTATCTGGAACCCGAGAGAAAAGTATCAGTGCTGCGTAGCCCTCTGCGCCATTTCATCCGTGTCGAGGCTCGATGCATCCCACAGTGCCGTCTTGAAACACATCCAGTCCCGCCAGCTACCGCCCTCAATCTCATGGACCGAGATCAGTCCGGCCCATTGCAAGGGCTTCATTCGATCAGGTGCCGGGGCCAGGCTTCATCAAGCGTCACTCGATAATTTGAGCATTATCTGCCAAATTGCTTTTCTTTCCGCTGCACTCAGAGCTTCCCAGTCAACTACTCCTTAACGGGAATGCGATATCCTCACCAAAATGTAGATTTGCGGTATCAGCCAAAACACGCAGAGCCGAAATCACTTGTTTTTCGCTCACATTCTTGCTGATCCACCAGCCTGTTTCTGTCATCTGCGTCTCTGAAACAAGGCTCGGTGACTTGAAGTGAATATCCTCACGGCGTCTTGCCACATAACGGCGAGCGTGAGTTTTTTGCTCCGCGAATTTCTCGATCGATGCTGGATCAAGGTTGTAGATCAGATCAACACATCGTCCGAACAGGTCAGGCAGGGTCGCGCCTACCACCATCTGTCCGAGTACAGTTGCCACGAGTTCGGCGTTATGAGTGATGGGTGCCGACCGCTTTCCTCGAGCAGGCTCTGTGTCGAATTCTTCCGGGCGTTGAACGATTGCTGCCCCCTCGGCTCGAGGCGCGCTGACTGCATCCCGCAGTGCGTCGATGACACGCTCATCAAGGAGATGGGTCAAGGCCAGGAGCCCATGCACGAACGGCAAGGGAAGTCGAATGGTGATGAGATCATCGCTCTTGTTAGTTGCCTGCATTTTTTCCTCCTGTACGGCGCTTGCCATTGGACCCGCGATTTTCACCATGGTGGATGGTGATCACCGTTTTCCCTCTGACAATTGCGATGCTCTCTGAAAGCCGTTCGATCTGGCGAATGCGGGCCTTCAGCCTTTGGATTTCATCCTGTGCAGCACGACGCGGAATGCGATAACCATCGTGGCCGCAGGGTTCACCCAATGCGACAAGGACATCGATGTCGGCTTTCCTGAAGCCCCGCTGCTGCCTGCGAATTTCGGCGTGGTTCGTCACCTTGAGCTCAAGCATCATCTTCCCTTTCGTCGGATCCGAGGTCGAAATCAAGTTCGAGTGAAGCCAGAAAGGCCTCATGCTCTTCGAAGGCTGCGCGCGTTTCCGCCCTGCAATGGTCATGCAGATACGCGATACGCTCGTCCGCCGGGAGTTTCATGACGTCTTGAGGCTGGACGTCCCCCTTCAGCAGCACCATGCGCCCCAATGGATCATCTTGGCTCAGGTCGTCGATCACGTCGCCGAAGAGGTCGCTGCACGGTGAGCCGCCTGAGTGCTCGTATATGTCGGGAGCGAGTTCCATGAGCTTCTGCTCAAGGAAGTCCCCGAACAGATCGCCGGAACCCTCATAGCTTTCGCCCCATTCGTGGTCGAAGAAGCTGGAGCCGGAAAGGTCGCGTGCTTTGATGGCGGCCTGCTCGGAAGCCAAGGCCTCCATTATCTGTCCTTGGCCGTGAGACGTAGCCGCCAGATGCCCGAGGCCCGTCGGAAAAGCGTCGAGCTGTGCCTGCATTTCTGCAACCTGTCGACGGCGATCGGAGAGTTGAAGTTCGGCAACAATCGTGAACAGTGCCGCGGACATCCGCAGGATCGTCGTTACTTCGACGTTGTACCGGAGCGCCGTCAGCTTGAGGATCATCCGATCATTGTCCGACATGGGGAAAGCAATGCGCCTCCATCCCATCGGCCTGGACTTCTTGCGTTCCTCCGTGGCAGGGGCGCGCTGAAGGTCCTCGAGAGTACATCCGAACGCACGCTCGTAAATCCGCGCGGTGTTCTCGTTAACCTCGATACGGCCGGGCTTTTTTAGGTGTTCCCCAAGTTGCTTGCGGCCAAGCTTATGCTTTTCTTCGAACTGTGACTTGTTCATACCGAGCTTCTCAAATTCGAATTTCAGGCGACTTCCTTGAATGTGAGGCATTTTTCATCTCCGATTGAGTATGCCTCAATTTGTGCGCGCTAGGCGCGGCAAGTAAAGGGAGGTATGATAAAAACTACCCAAAACATTTGAGTCATTGTCGCCCCAATATGCCTCATCCCTGCAGGAGATCCACGAAGGCTGGGGTACATCTAATGGAGGCAACCGGGCGTAGGTCATCAGATGACACATCAGTGTGGCATCTGGGCATGCTGGGTCAACGGCATTGGAATGTCACCTGAACGCCAGCAGGTCACAGACGTAGACTTAGCCTTTGGCCAGTCCGAGTTTCATCGCCGGGGTCTCACCGTGCCGGTCGGCAAGCATGTATTCGGTCAAGGAGGCGGCTGAACGTCGCGGGATCAACACGGGATGGACGAGATTAACGCTCTGCCAGCTATGGCTGTAACTGGTGCATCACTATTTAACTTGTGTGCTAGTTGATTGTCTTAGAGCTTTTCCGGTGGCGGGTACCTGTCAATGCCTTTTCACCGGCCTGACCTCCCGATCAGTCGCCAGGCGCAATGCCTCGCTCCAAAGCGCCGTCTTGAAGCACATCCAGTCCCGCCGACTGCCACCCTCAACCTCATGGACCGAGATCAACCCGGCCCACTCCAAGGGCTTCAGAACGTAGCTGGAGAACGCCGCGAGTTCTCGCCATCCGGCATTATCCCAATCCGGCCCATCCCCATAGAATAGACCATACAGCTGTCTTTCCGTCAGCCCCTGCTCCAGTTCGACATTCACTACGTTCAGCCAGACCTCCCATGTGCCGAAAGGGCGCTCATCCAGACGACCGTATGAGGTGTGATCAACTTCGAGCAGGAAGAACGGGATCAATTCGCCGAAGAGTACGCCGCGGGCTGTTAGGAGGTCCTTCCCCTTCCTGGTCAGAAGAAACTTGCCCTTGTAGTGACGCCCCAGTTTCCGCTGCAGCAACAAGAAATGCACAATCTGGATCGGTGGAAACTCGTACTCGTTGACCACCTTGCTGACTTTGAAGGCCTTCTCCGGCCCGTATCCCGGCCAGTCGACATGCTCCACAGCCCAGTGGACGAACTTGCGCTGAAATGCCTTCGTGGCGGTCAAGCCGATACCATTGTTCTCGGCGGCATACTGCATGGTGCGGTGCGCTGCCCGGAGCAACGGAGACAACTGCAGGGCGGGCTGGTCGTTAGTGAGCTTGCTAAATTCGATCATGGACCGATTTTGTCATCGGCGACAGAAGCTGACCAGACACTTTCCCAAGCAAATCTTCACCTCGCAGAGGGACGTACCGGCTGCGCCCGCTATCCACCGCATTAGTCTGATCATACGCCATGTTTTCTTTAAGGGCCCTACAGGTTGACCTTTTTGCAAACCGGTGAAAATTTCAGCAAAAATTCCTACAGAGGCATCGCATTGCATATTCTGAGATCGCTCGGCCCGGCTGTGGCCCATGTACCAGCCAGAGAGGCGCTACGCGCGGGCCTTGGTGCGCTCATTGGGTTGGCGTTGACTGGTTTGTTTCTGTTGTCGCCAGTCGTCGATCTGGACCTTGGCCTTTATCTCGTCGCGCCCTTCGGTGCCTCTTCGGTTCTGCTCTTCGCCGTACCCAACAGTCCCCTGGCGCAGCCGTGGTCTGCCATTGTCGGCAACACTGTTGCGGCCCTCGTCGGGGTTGCGGTCTGCCTTTTGGTGACGGACCCTGCCTTGCGCATCGCGCTTGCCGTTGGGCTGGCCATTACGGCGACCATCCTGTGTCGCGCGATCCATCCGCCCGCCGGAGCAGTGGCCATGACCGCGGCCATGTCCCCGGACGCCATCGCGCATCTGGGGTTCTGGTTCGCCCTGTCACCAATTGCGATTGGGACAATATCGCTGGTCCTGCTGGCAACCGTCTATGCCCGACTGACAGGGCGCCACTACCCGTTCCGACAGTTCGATGATCCCAGCAGCCACGGGACACGAGATCGCAATCCGATGGAACGTCTCGGGCTTTCGGAAGAGGAGCTGACCGGTATCCTTGAACGCTATCGCCAGTCATTCAACCTCGGGGTCGAGGATCTTGCCCGACTGATCGGAGCTGCCGAGCTTCAGGCCGCAGCACAGTCTTCGGGTCCGCTGACCGCGCAGGATATCATGTCGCGCAACCTCGTCACCGCCTCCCCTGAAACGCCGCTCGGTGAGATCGCAGATCTGTTCCGACAACATCGTTTCACATCTCTGCCGGTCGTCGGGACGGAACAGACCTTCCAAGGTGTCATCTTCCAAATGCACCTTATCAGCCAGGCCCGCGATGATGCCTTGCGCCTCGACCGAGGCTTTGGCGCAGCCTTCCGCCGATTGCTGGACAAGGGGCGGGAGAAACCCGTGACGGCGGCTGACATCATGAGCGTCGCTGGGCCCCGCGCCACCACCGACACCCCGATCGGGGCGTTGCTGCCCATGATGGCAGAGGGAGATACAGACGCCGTTCCTGTGCTCGAGTACGGAAAGATCGTTGGCATTGTCACGCGGACCGACCTGGTTGTGGCGCTGGCCCGGAGTGCTGCGCGCGCCAAGGCCGAATGACGGACCTGCTCACAGGGTCAACAAAGTTGCATCTCGTTGATCGGTGATCTCAATGCCGTAGGCCACACGAGCGGCCCCATCGTACCGGGGTGAGTTGACCTGGCCGCCAACATCGACATCATCACCGTGAAGGCAATAGCCGACAGGCCCACCGTTCAAGAGAGCAACAGGAGAAGCATGACCGACCGCCCCACCTTTGATGACATCCAGCGAGAGCAAGAGGACTTCATCGGTCCTCCTGAGCCAGCCCAAGGTCCGAAGATGGCACGCGCGCTGACTGAAGCTGACGAAGTTGTAGCGGATACGTTGGTCACTTTGTCGATCATCCGCAGAGCGCTCAAGGCTGGACTGCCTGTCGATCCACAGTACCTGCCGGAGAGGATTGTCGAGATCATTGAGGCGAATTGCACGGGCCCGAACATGCCCGTTGTGGATGGTCGGCGGCACTACCAGGTAGATGATGTCGTCGAGGCGCTGGACGTTCGTAGAGGAGAGACGGCAGCTGGATAGCTCTATGAGGCAGAACTGGCGCTGACTGCATTCGAGGAAAGCAATCTCGCAAGACGGTATCCAGCGATAGCAATAGTTGGCGCTGGGCCTAGAATGAAGTGATCCCGTTCCTCGACTACCCACCCAAGGTCCGCAGGATAATTTGCACCACAAAGCTCTTGAGGCGCTGAACTCAAAAAAAACGCCGAGCTGTCAGAACCAGAGGCCATTTCCCAAGCGACTATGCAGAAGCGAAATTGATCTATCTCGCGCTCAATGCGCCATTGTCCGATTGGAAGCGTTCGGTCCGTGAATGGCATAAGCCAGTTCGCAATCAGTTTCGAAGACCGCTTCCCCATGGCCTAACAAAACGCGTCAGGCACAAAATTCGGCACAGTCTCGAACCAAGTTGATATATGGCTCTCCGCAATTTCGCGAAAGACTGTAGAAATGCCTGAGAATGGTTCGTAGCCCGCGACCACTTCGCCATAATGTTCGGCGAGCGCTTCGACGCCTGAGTATCTGAACCACATGGACCAGTCCAGATACACACAGTTTTAGCTGCTCCGATGCCACAAGCGATTTTTGAAATTTATAATCGGGCGCCAGTAATGCGAATAAGGGACGATATAAGAACCTCCAATGCGCTTACCGACTTCTGTCACGCTATCCCAGTCAAGTTCGACCAGTTCGAAGTCGAATTCACCTGCCGGTTTGAACCCAAGCACCAAGGCACGTTCTGCCGAGGCCGGCACAATGAACCCTTTATCGTCTCCGATCGCGATGTGCAGCGCATACTGAGCGCCTTTGATGATCGCGTAGAGGTCGATCTTGTCCTTCTTCGCCCGCTCATCGTCGGCTGCCGGGAATGCCGGATGTCCGCCGTGCAGTTGGATGAACCCTGCAACCACGTTGACGGCGCCGCCGGCGCTGACGTTGCGCTGGCGCACTTGCTTATCGCTGATCTCTTGTTGGCTACCGAGAGACAACCACGCCTCATCGACACCCAAGATCAAGGACAAGCAGGCGATCATTTTTGGACGCGGCCGGGACTCTCCCGAGAACCATTTCCTGACGGTTTCCTGCGTGATGTTCACCCCGCAGCTGCTTTCCATTTGCTCGGTGAACCACCTGAGTCGACCGTAATTAGGTTGAGGAACGTCAGGGTTTCTGTCGCACGCCTGCGACATCCTCTCCGCAAAATCGGGATGTACGACTTTGTTTTTCAAAGATTTTGGCACACTTATGTCTCTGCGTTTGAATGTGTGATATATATCACGAACAATATGACAATCAATTAAATAGTGAAATATGATTTGAGAGGATCAGTTCCTGTGTGATCTCCGCTCCTGCAACTCGGGGGTGGCGCATCAAAGGTTTTTTGGACCAATGGTTTGACAAAATACAGTTCTTAGTGTGGCCAGAGCACATCAAGAGAATGTTCGTCAAATTACAGAGTTCAAGAAGAAAGGTGAGATCACACGTGCGCGCCGGATAGCCACCTTTTACTAGGTTTATGCGATGAGTGATCGGAGTTAGTTGGGAGTGAAGGCGCTTGTTTCGGGTTTATCCCCGCGTTTGAGAGTAGAACGGAGAAATATAGAGAGAGGGGGGGGCTCAACCAAAAAGTTTTTGCCACCAACCGCGACGCGGCGCTGGTCGAGGTGATATGGGCACAAAAGGATCGGGGGCGTATGGGACGGCGTCGGAGAAATTAGCAGGGGGTTTTCCGCTTCTCAAACTTAGAAGTTCTTTAAGGCGCTCAACTTCCTCTTTCAGTTCGTCGCGCTCATTCTTCAGTTCACGCAACATGTCATCACCTGACGCCCCCCCTTGCGCGCCACCATGTCCATTTGATTGCGGTTTGAATGTCGCGGGCTCATGCGCGGCCCCCATTTCGAGAGTACCTGGGCGCACATACACCCGTTTAGCCTGTCTACCCTCCACCGAAAACAAGGCCTCACCGGTGCGCAAGGTCCGCACATCGTCCACGGTCGCGCCAATGGTCTCCGCCGCCGCCTTAAGCCCGCGCACCTGGCCGGGGGTTGCGCCGCGCAAGCCGTGCTGAATCCGCGTGGCGAGTTGTCCTAGAATCGCGTCTGGCAGATCGGCGGGCGACTGAGTCACAAAGATGAGTCCGACACCCTTAGACCGGATAAGGCGGGTGATTTGCTCAATCCGTCGCACCAGGGCGGGCGGCGCGTCATCAAAGACTAAGTGTGCCTCATCAATCATGACCATAAGACCGGGCGCGGCCACGTCGCCAAGTTCGCCGAGTCCTGAATAGAGCGTATCGAGAACGTGGGCGCACAAGGCCGCATAAGCCCCCGGCACGTTCGCCAATTCGGCGGCGCCTAGCACGGTCACCCCCTTGACCCGACGCGGGTCAAAGCTGCTTGCGCCAAACGCCCATCCGGCGGACCGTTCAAGGCTCAAAATGGCGCGGCCAATGGCGGCAACGGATTGAGGGGAAACAAGACCGTAAGATCCCGCAAGGGCCTCGGCGTTGCTCATGGTGTCATTCAACAGGTTGCGGAGATCGGCGAGCGAGTGAACCGCGCGGCCGGTATCCTCCGCCCATGCAAGCGCAATGGCAAGCGCGCCAGATTGTGCCGGGGTGAGATCAAGAGCGCGCGCCACAAAATCGGAGCCCATGTCGTCAATCTGCATTCGAGGGCGCAAGAGCGTTCCGGCGCGCTCAAGGTCGCCTTTCGCGTCAATCACTAGAACGGGACAAGGGGCGCGGTCCACCACGGCGGCGGCGCTGGTTGTCTTGCCCGTGCCGGTTGCGCCGAAAATCCCAATGTGGCGGGTCAAGAGGCGGTGCGGGATGGATGCACCATAAGCGAGATCGAGAGATGACATGGCAAGGCCTCCGGTGAATTAGTTTCGAAAGTATTTTAGCTCTTTGCAAGTCTCAAGGCATTAAGGCGTATCGGGGCTATCCCCGCGCGCGGGGGAACCTGCGGCGCAATATCTGAGGCCAGCCTGTCCTCCATCTTAGTGTGACCCAATAGATGCTGGACTGCCCTGAGGTTGCCATTCTTCTTGCAAAGCTACCTCACCTTCGTGCGCCGCATCGAATGGGTCCCGTAGGTGCTGGTTTCGAGGCCAATGGATGTCACACATTTTCGCACAATCCGAGCATACTGGCAGGACGAGATGTAAAGCCGTTCGTAAAAACGCCTAGGCCATAGGTATTCTGATCCGATCTTAAACGGCTCCCGCATCCACTGTGCCGACGATGCTCGAGTGCCTTCAAAAGTTTCGAAAAACACAGGGTTCTGCGTTTTGCTCTGCAGAATCGACGCGCGTTCCTTGATTTGGCATGACGCCAAAATATCGACCGCCTTCATCTTCACCAAATCGCAGCCACGAAACTTGCCGTGGATGGCAAGACTGAAGAGGGCCAGATCGCGATGCTTTTCTGCGAGTTTAAGCCACACCCTAATTGCCCAGACGTGTTTCGGTTTGAGCGGCTGTTTCTGGCCGGCGATCCGGCCTTCGTTCCAGGTAGGACGAAGCGCGTGGATGGCCGGCAATTATGGCGTCCCCAAAACACCTCCGATCCACCACGCCCTCCCACATCGACAACCCGACGTTGACAAGACATCGATCACATGAGGCTGCGACACATCCAAGGTCGGCTGTGAGCCCAAACCGACTGCTGCTGCGAACGCAATGAATGTCCACCTTCACACGAAGGGCATAGGCCTTCAATAGTTGCTTGAGTTTTGAACGGTATCTGTGGCAGCGAATAAACAGCCTTTTTTCGTTGACCGAAATGAGAGAGTTTGTTTATCCGTCACAAAACCTGATATGTAGATTTCCGCGCCACTCGCAGGGTCTTCAGTGCTTCATCTGATCAGATTGAATCGCCTCAACTGCATATTTCAAGGCGCAGCTTGGCGATTGCTCGGGTTGGCACGCTTTCGGAATTCAGCCATCCGCCCGTGGCAAGCCACTCGGAATCTTCAGCATTTAGACAATCAACCTCTAGGATACCGAAGAAATCGCCGCGCTTTCCGTCGCCGCGTATGAATACCTCATATGTTTCATTGTACACGATGTGATCGGAAGGCGTTGCATACCACCACTGCTTATACGGAGGGAGCAACTCCTCATCGTCTTCGAGAAGTAAGAATGTCTCACCTGCCTGAGCGCCCTTCGCCAAACCCAAGGCGAAAGTGAAGGAAAGTACTGCGACCACTAAGAAATTTATCATGTTAATTGCCTATCGAATTTCGAGTGCCATTATCTCGATTGAATATGGCGGAGTTAAGGCAATTGATAGTATTCGCATGGTCAACTCAATATCAAGTGGCAGGGAGGGGTCGGAGAATGAGCAAGGTCTCCTCGGCGCGGCTGGGTTGACCTCTGAGCTGCCGCAGCCAAACCATCGGTTGTTGTGAAAGGTTCACGAAACCGGACATTGGTGTACTTACCGCGTATTTACCCTTTGTCCGCACAGCAGTCCTTCGAAGAAAAACAGTTCCGCACGAAGTTAGGGCGTTTCCGGCAATCCTATTTAGATCGGGCGCTTAATCAAATGAGACGTGCGTGCCCAAAGGGTTGGGATTTTGCAGTCGGAGCGTCGGCTCTGCGAGGAGGTGCATTTGAACCTGGCGTATCGCTGGTTCTGTCGGCTCGATCTGAGCGACCGCGTCCCGGACCACTCGACCTTTTCCAAGAACCGGCATGGACGGTTCCGCGACAGCGAACTGCTGCGCCACCTGTTCGAGACGACCGTCGTGCGGTGTATCGAGGAAGGCCTCGTCAGCGGCCAGCGCATGGCCGTTGATGCGAGCCTCATCGAAGCCGATGCCAACAAGCAGAATTCGACGCCAAAGGAGGAATGGGACGCGAAGCAGATCGATCCTGCCGACGCGCCCCGCGCCGTTCGCGAGTATCTGGATACCCTGGATGAGGCCGCGTTTAGTGCGGCCAGCGAGGTGCAACCGAAGTTCACGTCCCATTCAGACCCGGCCAGCCAATGAACCGCGGCCCGTAAGGGGCCGGCTTTCTCCAGCTATTCCGACAACTACCTGATCGACACGGATCATGGCGTCATCGTTGACGTTGAGGCCACGCGCTCAATCCGGCAGGCCGAGGTCGGTTCGACCAAGACCATGCTGAGGCGCGTGAAGGCCAGGTTCGACCTCCATCCCGATCGCCTGATCGCGGACACCGCCTATGGCACGGCGCCGATGCTGGGGTGGTTGGTCGAGCGCAAGATCGCCCCGCACATTCCCGTCTTCGACAAGTCGGGGCGCAGCGACGGAACTTGGACCCGCGCCGACTTCGAGTGGGATGCTGAAAGCGACCAATACATCTGCCCAGAAGGCCATGAACTGAAGCAGTTCCGCCGGAACTATTCCGACCCGAACCGGGGGCCGACCGGCAAAGGCACAGCCCGCTATCGGGCGCTGAAAGAGGTCTGTCAGGCATGCCCGTCAAAAGCGAACTGCTGCCCGAATGCGGATGCCCGCAAGATTACCCGAGAAGAGCATGAAGATGCCCGGCAGGTCGCTCGCGAGATCGCCAAAACCGAGCAATATGCGATCTCGATGAAGCTGAGGAAGAAGGTCGAGATGCTCTTTGCTCACCTCAAGCGGATCCTTGGCCTGAACCGGCTCCGATTACGTGGACCATGCGGCGCAAATGACGAATTGCTCCTCGCTGCCACCGCCCAAAACCTCCGCAAACTGGCCAAGATCCTTCCCGCACCGCAGCAACCGCAAAAAGCCTGACAGGAAAGGCGCTCGCGCCATGTTCAGCCGTCGATATTCTGCGTTCGCGAACGGGTGTTTTTCCACAGAATGGGCGGACAGCGGAAGTTCGCTGCAGGTTGTGCGAATGGCCGCCATCGGCCGATGCTCGGTACGGACGCAGAACGTCCAGCCTTGAGGCCAAAGGCAGGACCAGAACGGCTAATCCCAGTGCATGCTACAGAGGGCTTTCAAGAAAGAGCTACTCTAGTGGTCTTTATGCCAGGAGCAAGCGCTGTTGTAAAATGGGCGGGAGCGGCCTTGGGTATGGCTGCAATTGTAACAACATAGACACTGGACCGCCTCGACTTCCGGGCAGTTAAAGTTGCAAGACAAAACTATCGCTACTCTGGCAGTCTAGCTCGTTTACGGTTTCAATGAACCCGGCAAGAGGGCTGTACCGAGATAATTAACTTGCATTTCGGCAGGCAAAATGATGCCCATATTTGTTATAAAGCGACACCGGGAAGGACCGCTGAAATGGACTATATTGACTACTTTGTTGAAACTGCTTTCGAATTTGAAATAAACAATATGAATGAATTGAAGGAAACGCATCCAGAATTGTTTCCTTATAATTTGCACATTTCAAATACACCGAAGACCAGACTAAGCAATGGTTCCTATTTACTATATTTACGGGTCGGAAAGTTTCCAGAACAGGATGGAGACCTACAGGAACTCTTCAAGGAGACATGTGCTAGGGCAGGATTCAAAATTGTTGCTCGTTCTTTCGAAGAACTTTGGCAGACCTACGGTCTTAAAGGTGATTATTTTCAAGTTGACGTAGTCGCTTACGATGGAGAAGGGCAGACCTATAAGACGCGCAAGCCGCTTGCAGCACTCCGTGATGGGGAGGCCCCAATTGATGGCATTGTGCGCCCTCCAAGTGTCTTTATGGGGGGGCCATCGTTTGAGTACAAGCTGGGGATTTTAGACTTTTGTATCCCTTATGTGACACATCTCACTCATCTCAAAACAATGGTCGAACACGACAATGAGCTTACCCTAGAGCAAAAGAGAGACATTGGTGGCTATCTTGGAGCAATCGATGCGATATTGACTCAATCTGCGCCAGACAAAATGGCTTTGGACAACTTGGCGAACCTCGCTCTTAAATATCTGAAAGAGTTAGGGAAAAGAGTCGGGAGCAAATTTTTGATCGACGAGATTATAAATTGGCTTGATCTTCTTATCTCCTTTTTCTGATAGAAGAGAAATTAGCGTGGAATTCACTGCTCCAACCAGTCAGTCGCCAACTTGTACCTTTTTTGCATTTCGTTCTATGCTGGCAGTGACGGGAGCATTGGTCGGCAGCATTCAAAGGCAGGTTAGGGCTCTTTACCGCCTTCCGCTGCAATCCGAATGAAAGTCCGGTATGGGCCGGTCGCGTCGTACCGACAGGATAGGTGGACAGTCGAAACTCTCTGAACGATCAGGGGCCCGGCAGAAAACCATACTCTCTCAATCCTCTATCCAAGGCACTGCCGCACACGAGAATCCTCGCGTGCAACAGCGCCCTCTCACACCAAGAGAACGATGACCCTTCACACGCCAACTGGCGGCAAGGCCCTCCAGTGCAACGTCAATCCTCACGGCCGTCTTCGCCCCCCCGTTTCCGCTCAAAGGACATCCATACAAACTCGCCGGTCTTCTTGTTTCTATAGATCGCCACCCGGTCGCGCCTGAGTTTTCGAAACGGCATGTTCTCACGCTGCAACTCGGTGGGGGAAATCTCCCCTCGCTCCAGCCGCTCCTCGTCGCGTTGACGTGCCCGCGCTTTCTGCCGTTGCCGTTCCGCAAAGTTGAAGTATCGTGGCTTGTTGTCGTCTGTCATTTCTCTATCCCTTCACCATCAGGAAGGCCGCCGTTGAGATCAATGGAGCACCGGGCGATGTATCGCTTGGTCTACGGCATCCAGCACGCGCACTACCGAACGCAGGCTGACGAGCTGTGGCTTGTCAATCGCCGCGACCACCTCGTGTACCGCAGAAATTGCATCGTCTGGCAAGCCACGGCGTGCGCCCTCTCTCGTCGCAAACCCTTTCAGATCCTCTGCGGACAGGGCCGACAGATGTATGGGAGGACAGCGGCTTAGAAACGGGGCGGGCAGACCATTCAGGGAGTTTGCAGTCATCACCCACGCGATCCAAGACATGTCGAAGGACACCCGATAATAGGGACACGACCATTTCGCGGCAGTGAAACGTTCAAGGAAGGGTAGCATGCCCTCGCTCAGAGAAAATCTCTGTCCCCTATTCGACTCCACGATACCGGCTTTCTCGATCTCGTCGACCACCACGACCGGGTTCGCGATGCCACTGGCCATGATGCCCTCCAGCGGCTTCCCTGGACCTGCGGATCCCCAGCCTCTCTGACTGCCAGTGACGGAGAACGCTGCAGGTTCACCTGTGGCCTCAATGACCGTCGTAGGCACAAGTAACTTGTCACCGAGCAACCGCGCCCAAAAGCTTTTTCCGATCCCCGGCGGCCCGACCAGAAGCAACGGCCTCAGCCGAGGTGCCGGATCGCCATTGCGCACCGACGCGCGCATGTCCTTCCAAACGCGCTCGGTCGCTTCCGCCATCCAGGGCATTTCGGTGTGGAGGGCGCTCGCGATCTCATCAGCGCGGTGTTCTGTTTCCACCGCCTTCAACTCGGCGCCCTTTCTGAACACCTCCAGCCGCTTCCGATCTCCCTTATCCAGATGCCCCATGCCGGACGCGCGAGCAATGGCATTCAAATAGGCTTCAGCCCGCTGCCTGATCTTTATTCTGTCCGAATCTTCGATCATGAAGTCTTCCCGCGCTGCGCCTTTCTTCAGGCGTAACTGATGAAGGTGCCGCTTCAGACGACTCTCGATATCGAAAGAGGATGGCAAATTGCTGGGTGGGAAGGTCACATCGATAAACTGGATTCGTGGCATTGGGTGTCCTCTCTGAGCCGGCGCGCCATTCGATTGGCGACCAGTATTCGACAGCCCGGGGCTGCCAGGGTTTCAGTCAGAGGATCCGGATCCACGAGAACGTTATGAGAACATAGCGCTTCCCAGGTCAACGGCACCAAGGCACGCCGCTGGCCCACACCAAAGTCAGTAGGAGCAAACGGCCAAAACGGAATTAAGCCATTGAAATAAAAAGAAAACATCGGCAACCTAGGTTGCCGATGGTCATTTGATCTGTGTCGGAATGGTCAAATTTCTTGGAAAATGGCCATTTTATGCCGGGTCTCACACACACGCCGATTTTAGACCCTCACCCGCATTTCGAATGACCGCAGGACGCGCAGGTCATGCAGCCTTCGACCATGCGCATGTCGTATTGGCCGCAGGACGGACAGGCCTTGCCGCGCGGGCGTTCGCCCACCGCTACGACTTCGGCTTTTGGATCGGTTTTAAGGCCCATGCCTTCGCCTGCGATAAAGCCGGTTTCGATCAGATGGGTTTCGATCACGCCGCCGATGGCCGCCAGAATGGAGGGGATGTATTTGCCCTTCATCCACGCGCCGCCACGCGGATCGAACACGGCTTTGAGTTCCTCGACCACGAAAGACACATCGCCACCGCGCCGGAACACCGCCGAAATCATCCGGGTCAGCGCCACGGTCCAGGCGAAATGCTCCATGTTTTTCGAGTTGATGAAAATCTCAAAGGGACGACGATGCCCGCCGACAACGATGTCGTTGATGGTGATGTAGAGTGCGTGCTCGCTGTCGGGCCATTTGACCTTATAGGTGTTGCCCTCAAGCTGTTGCGGACGATCCAGCGGCTCCGACAGATAGACGACTTCGGCGCCGATCTCCTGCTCCGGCGCTTTCTCGGAGGTCTCGGAAACGGACAGAACAGACCCTGTCACATCGTTCGGGCGATAGGTCGTGCAACCTTTGCAGCCGCTGTCCCAGGCCTCCATATAGACCTCTTTGAAGTCCTCAAAGGCGATGTCTTCCGGGCAGTTGATCGTCTTGGAGATCGAGCTGTCGACCCATTTCTGCGCCGCCGCCTGCATGCGAACGTGATCCAGCGGCGCAAGCGTCTGCGCGTTGACGAAATACTCGGGCAGCTCGGCGTCGCCGAATTTGTCGCGGAAGAGTTTGACCGCGTAATCGACCACCTCTTCTTCGGTGCGCGAGCCGTCTTTTTGCAGCACCTTGCGGGTGTAGGCATAGGCGAACACCGGCTCGATCCCCGAGGACACATTGCCCGCGTAGAGGGAAATCGTGCCGGTCGGCGCGATGGAGGTCAAAAGCGCATTTCGAATGCCATTTTGACGAATGGCGTCTTTGACGTCCTGATCCATATGCTCAAGTGACCCAGAGGCCAGATATTTCTCGGCCTCGAACAGCGGGAAAGCGCCCTTTTCCTTCGCCAACTCGGCAGAGGCCAAATAAGAGGCGCGTGCGATCATCTTGAGCCATTTCTCACAGGTCGCGGCGGCCTCCTCAGACCCGTAGCGCTGACCGATCATAAGGAGCGCGTCGGCCAAACCGGTGACGCCAAGCCCGATGCGGCGTTTCGCCTGGGCTTCCTGCGCCTGCTGCTCCAACGGAAACCGCGAGGCATCGACCACATTGTCCATCATCCGCACGGCGGTCGCGACCAGATCGGAGAGCGCCGCCTCGTCCATCTCAGCGCCCGTCTCAAAGGGCGATTTGACCAGACGCGCAAGGTTGATCGAGCCCAAGAGGCAAGCGCCATAGGGCGGCAGAGGCTGCTCACCACAGGGGTTGGTCGCCGCGATGGTTTCGACATAGGACAGGTTGTTCATCTTGTTGATCCGGTCGATGAAAATCACCCCGGGCTCAGCATAGTCATAGGTGCCCTTCATGATCTTGTTCCAAAGATCACGCGCCTCGACGGTGTGATAGACCTTGCCGCCGAACTTCAATTCCCAAGGACCGTCGGCCTTCACCGCTTCCATGAAGTCGTCAGTCACCAGCACCGAGAGGTTGAACATCCGCAGACGTGCTGCGTCCTGTTTCGCCTCGATGAAACGCTCGATGTCCGGGTGATCGCAACGCATGGTCGCCATCATCGCACCGCGCCGCGAGCCCGCCGACATGATCGTCCGGCACATCGCGTCCCAAACATCCATGAAGGACAAAGGCCCGGAGGCATCCGCAGCCACGCCCATCACGTCCGCACCTTTCGGGCGAATGGTGGAGAAATCATACCCGATGCCGCCGCCTTGCTGCATGGTGAGCGCGGCCTCTTTGAGCATGTCGAAAATGCCCGCCATGCTGTCCGGGATCGTACCCATCACGAAACAGTTGAACAGCGTCACCGCGCGGCCCGTGCCAGCCCCCGCCAAAATCCGCCCCGCCGGCAGGAATTTGAAATCCTCCAACGCGTGGTAGAATTTCTCTTCCCACGCCGCACTGTCTTTTTCCACCGAGGCCAAAGACCGCGCCACGCGCCGCCAACTGTCCTCGACAGACAGATCCATTGCCGTGCCATCGGCCTCTTTCAGGCGGTATTTCATATCCCAAATCTGTTCGGCGATGGGGGCGGCAAAGCGGGTCATGGCAGTCTTTTCCGGTCTTGATGAGTCATAGAGAGGCGCAGGGTTTAATCCCATGAGGGCAAAGGCGCAACCGCGCTGAGAGCATGGCTTGTCGAATCAATCTTCCGACCTATGATCTATACCACACTTAGGGCGATCTGATCGCTGACCACATAATCTCGCTGATGGCTGACCATATAAATCTCGTCAAACTCTGCGTGGGCATCGACACGTTCGAAGAGCTCAACGCCTATATCGAAGCCACCCCGGGCGCGAGCCGCGGGCATGTGACTCGCATGTGGCCGAAGCAGGAAGAGAAACTGCTGAACGGCGGCTCGCTCTATTGGGTGATCAAAGGCGTGATTCAGGCGCGTCAGACCATTTTCGGGCTGCATGAGGTGATCGGCCACGACGGCGTGCGCCGCTGTCGGATCGAACTGGCGAAACCGCTGATCCGCACCCAAAACGCCCAACGCCGCCCGTTTCAGGGCTGGCGCTACCTCAAACCCGAAGACGCCCCCGCCGATCTGCCGCAGGGCCGTAAAAGCGAACCTGAGCTGCCTGCGGAATTGGCACAGACCTTGGCCGAGATCGGGATTGTTTGAGTATTTCCGGCAACAAAGGAAACAGTCCCTCACGCCCCGATCAAGCGCGCCTTTAAACCTGTCGGGAAAAGCGCGGGGCCGGTTTCCGTATCAAGCTGCTCGAGCGCATACCACCGCGCCACACATTCGGCGCCATTGTCCTCGGCAAAGTGAATCTCATTCTGACCGTCATAGGCGCCATTCGGAAGGCTGACGTCATAGAGGAACAGCACTTCGTGGCCGATCATGCCTTCGTGGGTGTAAAAGTTTTCCATCACCTGAGGGGCCGCGTTCACCGTGATCTCGACGCCCAGTTCTTCCTGAAACTCGCGCACAATCGCCGCCTCAGCGGTTTCGCCAAATTCCACAGAGCCACCCAAAGGCCGCACCCCTTTGAGGCGACCGGAATCGTCATACACCTCAGCCGCCAACAGTCGCCCTTCACGCCAGGCAAGACCAAGCGCTTTGACACGAATGCTTTGCGCGGGCCGCCAGATGGTCAATCCCCCAGACCCAACATATCCTTAAGCGTCACCAGCGTCGCGCGGGTGTCATCCGTCCAATGCGCCATGCGGGATTTGAACAGGGTGGCTTGCGAACAATGCACCGGGTCGCCGCTCAGGATTTTAAGGTGGTTGGCACGCAGGGTCTCGCCCGTTGAAGTGATGTCGGCGATGGCCTCGGCGGTGAGGTTTTTCACCGTGCCTTCGGTCGCGCCCTGGCTGTCGACGAGCTGATAATCCGCCACGCCGTTCTGTTTCAGGAACTCGCGGATCAAGTGGTGATATTTCGTCGCGATGCGCAGGCGGAAGCCGTGGCGCGCGCGGAACGCGGCGGCGGCGGCGTCGAGATCGTCCAACGTGTCGACATCGACCCAGGCCTTCGGCACGGCGATGATCAGGTCCGCATGACCAAAGCCCATCGGCGCCATTTCGATCACCTTGCTGTCCCAGCTCGCGAGTTTGTCGCGCACCAGATCGGAGCCGGTGACGCCCATATGGATGCGTCCGGCGGCCAATTCGCGCGGGATTTCAGAGGCCGACAGCAAGACAAGCTCAACGCCCTCAATGCCCTCGACCGCACCGGAATACTCCCGCTCGCTCCCGGCCCGCGACAGGGTCACGCCGCGCTCGGAAAACCACTCAAATGTCTTTTCCATCAACCGGCCCTTGGAGGGCACGCCCAGTTTGACCACCATCATGCGCCTCCTTTCAGGCTCAGAAGCACATTCGGACGGATCACCCCGCCCACGGCCGGGATCGACCGCCCCTGCCCCAAGACCGCCGTGAGCGCATCATAGCGCCCGCCGGTCGCCACGGGGGGCAGGTCCGGACGGCCCTCGGCGTAAAAGCCGAAGACAAAGCCGTCGTAATATTCCATCGAGGTGCGGCCGTAAGAGGCTTCGAAATCGAGATTATCCACATCGACGCCACGCTTCGCCAAAGCCTCGGTCCTGCGGCTCAAAAGGCTCACGGCCTCGGAAATCGCAGGCAGGTCCACGGTGATATCGCGCAGCTGTGACAGCACATGCGGCAGGGTTTCCTTGAGCGACAGGATGTCGTCCAAAAGCTCGATCTCGCCTGCGGAGATCGGCGGCTCGCTCGCGTCTTCTTCGAGCGCCTCGATCCGCATGTCGATCTCCGTCTGGGTGCGCAGACCGATAAAGGGCGCCTCCGGTTGAGCCAGATTGGCACGCACGCGCTCAAGGTTTTGCAGGCGGAGCGTGGTGCCGGATTCGGAAAACCGCGTCATCAGCGCGCGGAACCGGCGCGGACGCCAGATGTGGCGCAGCAAAGCGGCCCGACGGCGTTCGGTGGTTTTCAGCCCTGCAACAGCGGCTTTCAGAATGCCGATATCGCCGGTCGCGGCGTGCAGGCCACTGTCGGACAACACATTGGCAAAATGCGCGAAAACCTCTGCATCGGCCGCCGCCGGATCGGAGCCGTCGAAGACCTCATAGCCGACCTGAACATATTCATTGGCGCGCGTGGGCATGTCTTCTTGCTTACGAAACACTTCGCCCGCGTAGGTGTAGCGCGCGGGTTCGGCGCCGTTCGACATATGCTCTTGCACCACGGGCACGGTGAAGTCCGGGCGCAGCATCATTTCGCCGCGCTCGGGGTCTTGGGTCATATAGGCGCGGGCGCGGATGTCCTCGCCGTAGAGGTCCAAAAGCACCTCGGCAGGCAGGAGAATGTCCATCTCGACGGGCAGCGCGCCCTCCGCCTCGAAGAAGGCTTTGAGGCGCGCGGCCTCGGCCTTGATGGCGGCTTTGGTGATCTCGGGGCGGGGCATCAGGAATAGCTCTCGATGATCTCGCGCACTTTCGCGACCATGTCCGTGCGCGGTACTTCGTATTGGTTCGGGCGGTCTTTCCACTCTTCGACGGAGGCGCTCTCGGCCAGTTTGGTGCCAAGGATCAGGTCCTTGATCTGCACCACGCCGCGCTCGGCCTCGTCGCCGCCTTGGATGATCGCCACGGGGCTCATCCGTTTGTCGGCATATTTGAGCTGGTTGCCGAAGTTCTTCGGATTGCCGAGATAAACTTCTGCGCGGATGCCGGCCTGACGCAACTCGGAAACCATCGTCATATACTCATTCATGCGGTCGCGATCCATCACGGTCACAACGACAGGGCCTTGGGCTTTGGAGCCGATGCGGCCTGTCGCACGGAGCGCGGCCAAGAGACGGTCGACCCCGATAGAGGCGCCCGTCGCAGGCACGGCCTGCCCGGTGAAGCGTTTGACCAAATCGTCATAGCGCCCGCCGCCCGCGACGGACCCGAACTCGCGCACGCGGCCTTTCTCGTCGGTGACCTCAAAGGTCAGCTCGGCCTCATAGACCGGCCCGGTGTAATAGCCGAGGCCGCGCACCACAGCAGGGTCGATGACGATCCGGTCGGGACCGTAGCCTTGGCTTTCGAGCAGGGTTGCGATCTCGCGCAGTTCAGCAACGCCGTCTTGGCCGGTTTTGGCCTCGCCGACGAGTTCGGCCAGACGATCCAGAGTGGTGGCATTGCTGTCTTGGCGACCGTTGACAAAGCCGAGGATCAGGTCGACTTGCTCTTTCGCAAGACCTGCGCCTTTGGTGAAATCACCGCTTTCGTCCTTGCGCCCCTCGGTGAGCAAAGCCATGACGCCCGCATCACCAAATTTGTCATGCTTGTCGATGGTCCGAAGGACAATCCCACGCGTGGCGGCGAACTCTTCGGTGTCCGGCAGACCCGCGCTTTCCAGCACGCCATCCAAGACCTTGCGGTTGTTCACCCGCACGATGTAATCGCCACGCGGAATGCCAACTTTCTCAAGGCAATCCGACAGCATCGCACAGATTTCCGCATCGGCAGCCACCGAGGGCGCACCCACGGTGTCGGCGTCACATTGGTAGAACTGGCGGAACCGGCCGGGGCCCGGCTTTTCGTTGCGCCAGACCGGCCCCATCGCAAAGCGGCGGTAGGGCGACGGCAGGTCCTGACGATATTGCGCGGCCACACGGGCCAGAGGCGCGGTCATGTCATAGCGCAGAGCGACCCAATCGGAATCGTCCTCTTGCCAAGCAAAGACACCCTCGTTCGGGCGATCTACGTCGGGCAGGAATTTGCCCAGCGCCTCGACGGTTTCCACCGCAGAGGTCTCAAGCGCCTCGAACCCATAATGGTGATAGACTTCAGCGATCTGATCGAGCATCTGTTTGCGCTCGCTCACCTCGGTGCCGAAGTAATCACGAAAGCCCTTCGGCGTCACTGCCTTGGGGCGCGGGGTTTTCTTGGGCTTGGCCATGGCCGGTCCTTTTGCTCACTGTCGCGGGCGGCATATCGCACGGGCGGCTCAGGGGCAAGGCGCGACGCCGGTGGACGGCGTGAAATCCGTATGACATAGGCTTAGAAACATGCCCACATCGCGAGAGAGGACCCGCCATGTCAGACGAGACCCGCATCACCGCTTTGGAAGAACAGATCGCCTATCTCACCAAGACCGTCGAGGAACTGTCCGACATTGTGGCGCAGCAGGAAGGCATTCTGGAGAAAGCCGAGCGGCGTCTTGGGATGTTGATGGAGGCCGAAGCCCTGCGCCAGTCGGAGAGCGATGGCACTGTGCCTCTGGCCGATCAACGCCCGCCACACTACTGATTTAGCGCATTTCCTCGCTCATCACCTGACCGTCATGGAGCAACAGCTCCAGCCAGTCCTCCTCTGCCCCGAAATAAGGGTAGACGGAGACGAAAGCGACCTGACGTTCCAGCGCGTCGAGACTGTCTGCCGGGCAATATTCGCCACGCCCGACACCACAGCTTTGGCGTTTGATCCGTTCATAGGTCTTGTCGGCCTGCGACCAGTCACGTTCGGAATGATCCGAATAGCGCAAAACCTCATGCAGCCCCGCCGCGCCGAACATCGTCAAAGCCGCCGTCACCTGACGGGCGCAGCCGTCGGCAAAGCCCGTGATGTACTGGCTGCGCGGCTCGGTGCTTGAGGGATCGCTGTCGTAGAGCTGCCAGATGGGGCGGCCCTCACGCGGGAATTGATCGACCTTTTCGCCCATGGCGCGGGGTCTGATGTCGCAATTGAGACCGACTTCGCCAAAGGCCAAAACCTCGCCGGGCTCAACGGTCGAGACCGGGTTCTCTGCGGTCGCGGATTTCAGGAAACCGAACAAAGGCTTGTGGGGTTTGGGCGGGGTTGGAGCCACGCTCTCGGGCGCCACGCCATGGGTCTCGGGACGCGCATCAAAGCCGTCCTCGACCGGCAAAGCCACCTCTTCGAGAGGCGCGGCATCGTGTTTGGGTTTCAGGAAAGCAAACATGCCGCCAAGCCCCGCACGGCGCACCTCGGTGGTTTCAGCGAGGATTTGGTCAGACTCCGCAACCACTTCACCCGTTTGTGGGTCCAATGGGGCCTCGACGAGGTCCACATCCGCGCGCTCGCCGCCTTCCAACGCGCCCTCCAAGGCCTCGACCTCTTCCTCTGAGGCGAGCATGTCAGACGGCTCAAGCGTCTCGCCTTCGATCATCGCATCGACAGGCACCTCGGCCTCGACCGGCGGCGCGAGAAACGCGGGCGTTTTCATCTGACAGGCGGACAGCCCAATTGCACAAGTCACCAACAAAAGCGCGCGCATCACATGTCCTCGACCATGATCACGCCGTTGAAGGATTTGATCGCGCCCTTCACCTCTGGGGTGATGACAAAGGGTTGCGGCACGTCGATGTCGACCTCATTGGGGTAATCCGGCGCCATGATGCAGAACGAGATCGCGCCTTTCGGCGGTTGCTTTGCCTCTTGCGTCACGCGGGTCAGCAATTCGCCGACCTGAATGACCGCGCTGGTGTCCTCGCAGTAAATCTTGAGCCCCGCGCCCCCCGCATCGGCGACAATCGTGTCCATCGGCGCGACCGAGCGGATCATCGGGTCGAACTGGCCGTCGTTGAACCGGCCTTCGAGCGTCATCACCAGCTTGTCGTGTTTCTCGAAAATCTCGTAGGACGGCTCGTATTCGCCCTTTTTCGGGAACATCGCGATGCCCGCCAGTTGCCCGGTGCTGTCCGAAATGTTCATGCGGAAATAGCGCGTGCCCTTGCCGGATTTCATCGGTCGGAACCCGGACACCAAGACGCCCACTTTCATGATCGCGCCGCCTTCGGCTTCGGCCTTGGCCTGAACCTCGGCAATTGTGCCGATTTTCTTGCGTTTCAAGGCACTTGCATAGTCGTCGAGCGGGTGGCCGGAGAGGTAAAACCCGATGGCTTTGTGCTCTTCCATCAACCGCTCGGACGCCACCCAATCGCCCACGGGCGACAGCCGCGGTTCGGGCAGGTCCTCACCCGCATCGCCAAAAAGCGACACTTGGTTCGAGGCCTTTTGCTCATGGATCGCGGCGGAATATTGCACCAGCTGCTCAAGACTGTCGAAGACCCGACGGCGGTTGCTGTCGAGCAGGTCGAAGGCCCCCGCACGGGCCAACATTTCCAGCGGACGTTTGCCGACCTTTTTCAAATCCACACGCCGGGCGAAATCATAGAGCGTCACAAAAGGCTTGCCGCCTTCTTCGCGGGCGCGCACGATCAATTGCATCGCCTCGGAGCCGACGTTTTTCAGCGCGCCCAGCGCATAGACCAGTTTCTGATCCACCACATCGAACGACGCCAGCGAGCGGTTCACACAGGGCGGCACGATCTCGATCTCAAGCCCGCGTTTCACCTCTTCGGCATAGATCGCCAGCTTATCCGTGAGGTGAATATCGCAGTTCATGACACCCGCCATGAACTCTACCGGGTGGTTCGCCTTGAGCCAGCCGGTTTGATAGGACACCACAGCATAGGCCGCCGCGTGGGATTTGTTAAAGCCGTAGTTGGCGAATTTCTCCAGAAGGTCGAAAACCTCGGAGGCCTTCTTTTTCGGGACACCGTTCTTCGCCGCGCCCTCTTCGAATTTCGGGCGTTCGGCGTCCATCGCCTCTTTGATCTTTTTCCCCATCGCGCGGCGCAAAAGGTCAGCACCGCCAAGCGAATAGCCCGCCATGACCTGCGCGATCTGCATCACCTGTTCCTGATACACGATGATGCCCTGCGTTTCGGCGAGGATGTGGTCGATGGTCGGATGGACGGATTCCAATTCCTTGCGCCCGTGTTTCACGTCGCAATAGGTCGGGATATTTTCCATCGGCCCCGGACGATAAAGCGCCACAAGCGCCACGATGTCCTCGATACAGGTCGGCTTCATCTGCCTGAGCGCCTGCATCATGCCCGAGCTCTCGACCTGGAACACCGCGACGGTTTTCGCGTCCGAATAGAGCCTGTAGGTCGCCGCATCATCGAGCGGGATAAGGTTGATCTGGTTCTCCCCGCCCTCTGGCGGCTCATAGAGTTCCGTCCCATCGGCGGCGACATGCAGAGGCCGTCCGGATTTGAAGATCAAATCCATCGCGGATTGAATGACCGTCAGCGTTTTCAGACCCAAAAAGTCGAATTTCACCAGACCGGCCTGCTCGACCCATTTCATGTTGAACTGGGTGGCGGGCATGTCGGAGCGCGGGTCTTGATACAAAGGCACCAGCTCGTCGGTCGGACGGTCCGCGATCACCACACCGGCGGCGTGGGTGGAGGCGTTGCGCAAAAGCCCCTCGACCTGTTGGCCATAGGTCAACAGCCGGTCCACGACCTCTTCGTTACGGGCCTCTTCGCGCAGTTTCGGCTCATCTTCGAGCGCCTGTTTGATCGACACGGGCTTGACGCCCTCGACCGGGATCAATTTCGACAGACGATCCACCTGCCCGTAAGGCATCTGGAGCACCCGCCCGATGTCACGTACAGCGGCCTTGGAGAGAAGCGCACCGAAGGTGATGATCTGCCCCACCTTGTCGCGGCCGTATTTCTCCTGCACGTAACGGATGGTTTCCTCGCGCCGGTCCATGCAAAAGTCGATATCGAAGTCGGGCATCGACACACGTTCCGGGTTCAAAAACCGTTCGAACAGCAAAGAATAACGCAGCGGGTCCAAGTCGGTGATCGTCAGCACGTAAGCCACGAGGGAACCAGCCCCCGACCCCCGACCCGGCCCGACGGGGATGTTGTTGTCCTTGGACCACTTGATAAAGTCGGCCACGATCAGGAAATAGCCCGGGAACCCCATCTGTTCGATGATGCCCAGCTCGAATTTGAGCCGCTCTTCGTACTCTTCGCGCGGCACCGCCGCCTCGATCACGGCGAGGCGCTTGTCCAGACCTTCCCAAGCCTGTTTGCGCAGTTCCTCGACCTCGTCATCGGCAAATTTCGGCAGGATCGGGTCGCGTTTATAGGCTTTGAACGCACAGCGTTTCGCGATTTCGACGGTGTTCTCAAGAGCTTCAGGCAGGTCCGCGAACAGAGCCGCCATCTCGGCGGGAGATTTGAAATAATGCTGCGTGGTCAAACGCCTACGCGGCTCGGCCTGATCGACGTAGGCGCCCTCGGCGATACAGATCAGCGCATCATGCGCCTCATACATATCGCTTTTCGGGAAATAGACGTCATTCGTCGCGACCAATGGCAGACCCAAATCGTAGGCCCATTCGACAAAGGGCCGCTCGGTCAGGCGCTCGGCCTCCGTGGGGCCGCCGTCTTCGCCCGGGTGGCGTTGTAATTCGACGTAAAGCCGGTTCGGATAGATCGCTTTCAGACGTTCCAACAGGGCGCGCGCCTGTGGCTCGTGGTTCTCGCGGATCATCCGCCCCACCGGCCCGTCCGAACCGCCCGTCAGACAGATCAGCCCACCGGAATAGCGTTCCAATTCCTCGATGGTGACCTGCGGAATGCCCTCGTGTTTGTCCACATAGAGACAAGAGTTGAGCTTCATCAGATGCTCATAGCCCGTCTCGTTTTGCGCCAAGAGCACCACGGGTGCGGGCGATTTCTGGCGCTCGCCGGGGGCGGCCTCGTGATAGGCGACATCGACCTGACAGCCGATGATCGGCTGCACGCCGGCGCCCTTGGCATATTCGGAAAATTCCAGCGCACAGAACAGGTTATTGGTGTCCGTGACGGCGACGGCGGGCATGTTCATATCCGTCACCATGCCACTCAATTTCTTGAGACGCATCGCGCCCTCAAGCAGCGAATATTCGGTGTGGACACGGAGGTGGATGAAGGTCGGAGTGCTCATTTCCGGCCCAAGCTAACGCATGGCATTGAGGCTCGCCAAGAGCAAAACGTGTCTTTTCCACAGCTCGTTTCGACATGGGCAGCCCTTCGCTTGCCCGCATGAATTTTGATCAAAAGTACAAAGCTTGTGCGAAGTGGCGCGAGAATCCCTTGCAAAATGCGCCTCAGAGCGGTTTTCTTAACCGGAAATCACCCGCGCTTTCCGCCGCATCGGGCGCGTGTTTTGAACAAGAAAGCGGCTGGTCTGACGTATGGAGATCACTTTTCGGCTAAACGGCGACCTTGTCACGGCAAGCGACGCACCGACCCGGACCCTTCTCGATTATCTGCGCGACACCCGCGGCCTCACCGGCACGAAAGAAGGGTGTAACGAGGGCGATTGCGGCGCCTGCACCGTGATGGTGGAGGACGAAAGCGGCAAGAAACCCTTGAATGCCTGCATCCTGTTTTTGCCGCAGCTTCACGGCAAATCGGTCACCACGGTCGAGGGTCTGTCGAAAGGCGACACGCTGCACCCGGTGCAAAGCGCGATGATCGAAGAGCACGGCAGCCAATGCGGTTTTTGCACGCCCGGCATCGTCATGTCGCTGGCCACGGCACATGCGCGCGGCGAGACCGATCACGAGGATATTCTGGCCGGCAATCTCTGTCGCTGCACTGGCTATGCGCCCATCCTGCGCGCCGCGAAAAAGGCCGAGACCGCGCCCATTCCCGAAGAGTTGGAGCACATCCCCTTCCCCGCGCCCGCCATTGTCGAACGTCCTGAGAGCGCAGACGAATTGGCGGCGATCTACGCGCTGCGCCCTGACGCGACGCTGATCGCGGGGGCCACGGATGTGGGGCTTTGGGTCACCAAACAGATGCGCGATCTGGGTGAGGTGATTTTCCTGAACGGGGTCGAGGATCTCAGGGGCATCACCGAAACAGATGAGGCGTTTGAAATCCGCGCGATGACCCCGATTGCCGATCTGATCGCGCTGTTCAAACCCTATTCGCCTTCGCTTTCCGAGATGTACCGCCGCTTTGCCTCCACCCAGGTGCGCGCCGCCGCGACGCTTGGCGGCAACATCGCCAACGGCTCTCCGATTGGCGACAGCCCGCCACCGCTGATTGCAGCAGACGCCACTCTGACGCTGCGCAAGGGTGAGGACCGGCGGACCATCGCGCTTGAGGATTTCTTCATCGCCTACGGCAAACAGGACCGTGCGCAATCCGAGTTCGTCGAGAGCATCACGGTGCCCAAAAGCGGTCTTACGGACCTCAAGGTCTACAAGCTCTCGAAACGTTTCGATCAGGATATTTCCGCCGTCTGCGGGGCCTTCAACATCACGGTCAGGGACTGCAAAATCAATGTGGCGCGCATCGCCTTTGGCGGCATGGCCGGAACGCCTGCACGGGCGAAAACGGTTGAGGCCGCGCTGATCGGCCAGCCGTGGAGTATGGAAACCATTGAGGCCGCCCTACCCGCATTTGCCACGGATTACACGCCGATGAGCGACATGCGCGCCTCCGCCGCCTACCGCCTCACCGCCGCGCAAAACATGCTCAAACGCTATTTTGCCGAAAGCCAAGGCCTCACCACCTCGGTTCTTGATGTGAAGGAGGGCGCATAATGTCTGTTGGCTCTCCTCTTCCGCATGACGCGGCCAAACTCCATGTGACGGGTCAGGCCCGCTATATCGACGACATCCCCCTGCCCGCCGGTGCGCTGCATCTGGCCTTTGGCCTCTCGACCGTGGCGCATGGTGAGATCACCGCGATGGACCTCTCCGCCGTGCGCGCCGCCCCCGGCGTGGTGCGTGTCTACACCGCCGAGGATTTCGGCGATCACGTGCCGGATTGTTCGCCCTCTCTGGGAGATGAGCCGCTTTTGACCTCCGGTGAAGTGCAATTCATCGGCCAGCCGATTTTCCTCGTCGTCGCCACCTCGCATCAGGCCGCGCGCAAGGCCGCCAAACTGGGCCAAATAGACTATAAGGACCTCCCCGCGCTCTTGGATTACGACAGTGCTATGGAGGCGGGTAGCCGGTTCGAAGACGGTCCCCGCATCTATGGATGTGGCGACGCCGCGGCAGCCATCGCCGAGGCGCCACGTAAGATCGAAGGCACCATCGAGATCGGCGGACAGGAACATTTCTACCTCGAAGGTCAGGCCGCCGCCGCCGTGCCGCAAGAGGGCGGCGATATGTTGGTGCATTCTTCAACCCAACACCCCTCTGAAATTCAGCACAAGGTGGCGCATGCGCTTCATGTGCCGATGCACGCCGTGCGTGTCGAAACCCGGCGCATGGGCGGCGGCTTTGGCGGCAAGGAGTCCCAAGGCAACTGGTTGGCCATCGCCTGTGCCATCGCGGCGCGTGACACCGGCAAGCCCTGCAAAATGCGTTACGACCGCGACGACGATATGGTGATCACCGGCAAGCGCCACGATTTCCGCATCTCCTATACCTGCGGCTTTGACGACGAGGGCCGCATCCTCGGCATTGATTTCCTGCAAATCACCCGTGGCGGCTGGTCGATGGACCTGACGCTGCCGGTGGCCGACCGGGCGATGCTCCACGCCGACAACGCCTATTTCCTGCCGAACGCGCGGATCGAGAGTCATCGCCTTAAGATGAACACCCAGTCCAACACCGCCTATCGCGGCTTTGGCGGGCCGCAGGGTGTCTTGGGCATCGAACGCGTGGTCGATCACATCGCGCATACGCTGGGCAAAGATCCTATCGAGGTGCGCAGGCTCAACTATTACGACGAGATGGTCACGCCCACGGCGGGCGATGGTGTACCGGAGGATCATGTGCTGTCGCTTGAGGGCGAACCGACCTCCGAAGGCAGTGTCGAACATCTCGATGACCATCCCCAACATGCGGGCGGGCAAGTCACGCCGCGTGGCAAGCTGACGCCCTATGGGCAAGAGGTGGAGGACTTCATCCTTCACGGCATGACAGAGGAACTTTTGAAGACCTCCGACTATGCCGCACGCAAATCGGCCATTCAAAAATGGAACGCTGAGAACCCGATCATCAAAAAGGGATTGGGTGTTTCTCCGGTCAAATTCGGCATCTCCTTCACGCTCACCCACCTCAATCAGGCGGGCGCGCTGGTCCATATCTACAACGACGGCTCGATCCATCTGAACCACGGCGGCACGGAAATGGGACAAGGCCTGTTCCAAAAGGTCGCGCAAGTCGCCGCCACGGAATTCGGCGTCTCTTTGGACAAGGTCAAGATCACCGCGACCGACACCGCCAAAGTCCCCAACACCTCCGCCACCGCCGCCTCTTCGGGCACCGATCTGAACGGCATGGCTGTGAAAAACGCCTGCGACCGCATCCGCACCCGGCTTGAAGTCTTTATCCTCGACCGGTTCGGGGAAAGCGATGTCACATGGGCCAAGGGCAAGGTACATTTCGGCGTCCATGAGATGGAGTTCGACGAACTCATCAGCCTTGCCTATATGAACCGCGTGTCGCTGTCCGCGACCGGGTTTTACAAGACGCCAAAGATCGAATGGGACCGGATCAAAGGCCAAGGTCGCCCGTTCTTCTACTTCGCCCACGGCATCGCGATCACCGAAGTCGCGCTCGACACGCTGACCGGGGAAAACCGCATCCTGCGCGCGGATATTCTGCATGACGCAGGCGCCTCGCTGAACCCCGCAATCGACAAGGGCCAGATCGAAGGCGGCTATGTGCAGGGCGCCGGTTGGCTGACCACCGAGGAGTTGGTTTGGGACAACAAAGGCGTGCTCAAGACCCACGCGCCCTCGACCTATAAAATCCCCGCCTGCTCCGACGCGCCCGATGTGTTCAACGTCGATCTGTGGGACGGTCGCAACCGCGAAGAGACGATCTATCGTTCCAAGGCGGTGGGCGAGCCGCCGTTCATGTTGGGGATTTCCGCCTTCCTCGCGCTCTCGGACGCCTGCGCCGCTTGCGGCCCGAATTACCCGGCCCTCAATGCCCCCGCGACGCCCGAGGAATGCCTCAAAGCCATCGCGAGGGCAAAAGCGTGAGCTTTGATCGTGACGCTCTGAGCACGGCACTTGCCAAACACCACCGCGTCGCCCGCGTGGTCGTGGCAGAGGCGCAGGGATCGACCCCACGCGACGTCGGCGCCTCCATGTTGGTGTGGCAAACGCCGCAGGGTTTCGGTCAGTCTGGGACCATTGGCGGCGGCACTTTGGAATATGAGGCGGCAAAACACGCGTTTTGCGCCCCACGTCTGCAACGCCTGCCACTTGGCCCCGCGATGGGGCAATGCTGCGGCGGGGCGGTGACGCTTTTGACGGAAGTGTTCGAAAATCTGCTGGCCGTCCCGGAGGATGTTTTCGCACGCGGCCCCGGCGACATGCCATTTTCCCTGAAAAAGGCCCTCGCAAAAGCGCGTGCACAGGGCGTTCTCAAACCACAGCTTCACGGCGACTGGATGATCGAACCCATCACTCGTGCCACGCGGCCGCTTTGGATCTGGGGCGCGGGGCATGTCGGGCGGGCCATCGTCGCAACACTCGCGCCGCTGCCCGATCTGGCAATCACATGGATCGACACCGATGCCAAACGCTTCCCCGATGTGATCCCCGAGGGCGTCACGCAACTGGTTGCAGCACAACCCGAAGCGCTCATGTCCTATGCGCCGCCCGAGGCCGAGCACCTGATCCTGACCTATTCCCATGCGCTCGATCTGGAGCTGTGCCACCGGGCCCTCACTCACGGGTTTGCCTTCGCCGGTCTGATCGGATCGCACACAAAATGGGCGCGTTTTCGCAGCCGCCTGCGTGACCTCGGCCACACGGACGCCCAAATCGCACGCATTTGCTGTCCAATTGGGCAACCTGACCTAGGGAAACACCCCCAAGCCATTGCGGTTGGGGTCGCGGCCCAAGTAATCTCTGGGCGAGAGATCACAGAATCTTACGGGGAACGGACAGGGTGACGGAGCTTTTGAAAGTCGTGGGGCTGACCCGCGAATATCCCGGCGTGCGCGCCAATGACGATGTCAGTTTTTCCATCGGCACCGGCGAGGTCCATGCGCTTTTGGGCGAAAACGGGGCCGGAAAATCGACCCTCGTGAAGATGATTTACGGGCTGGAAAAGCCCGACGCGGGGTTCATGAAACTGCGCGGCAGCTCCTATGTGCCGCAAAACCCGCAGGCCGCGCGCGCCGCGGGTGTCGCCATGGTGTTTCAGCATTTCTCTCTCTTTGAGGCGCTGAACGTGGCTGAAAACGTCGCACTCGGTATGGAAAACCCGCCGAAAATGCGCGAACTCGCGGCCTCGATCCGTGAGGTCTCGGAAAACTACGGACTGCCCTTGGACCCCGACCGGATTGTTGGCGATCTCTCTGCTGGCGAGCGGCAACGCGTCGAGATCATCCGCTGTTTGCTCCAAGATCCGAAGCTTTTGATCATGGATGAACCGACCTCGGTTTTGACGCCGCAAGAGGTCGAGATCCTTTTCAAAACCCTGCGCAAATTGCAATCCGAGGGCACCTCGATCCTCTACATCTCGCATAAACTCGAAGAAATTCGTGCACTTTGTGACGGGGCCACGATCCTGCGGCTCGGCAAAGTGGTGGGCGATTGCGACCCCAAAGTTACCACGGCGCGTGCCATGGCGGAGATGATGGTCGGGCAGACGCTGCATGTCCCGACGCGCGAAGGCGGTGAGACGGGCGAGGTGTTGCTGGAGGTCAAAGGTCTCGACTTCGCGCCTGCAAATCCCTTTGGCACAAAGCTCAAGAACGTCTCTCTGACGCTGCGGGCGGGCGAGGTTCTAGGCATTGGCGGGGTGGCGGGCAACGGCCAGGACGAATTGCTGTCGGTGCTGTCGGGCGAGGCCCGCACCGGCAAGGGCGCCGTCATGTTTGACGGTCAGGATGTGAGCCATCTGGGCCCCAACGCGCGGCGCAAGATCGGCATTTTGGCCGCCCCAGAAGAACGCCTTGGCCACGCAGCGGCCCCCAACATGAGCCTAACGGAAAACGCGGCCCTGACCGCAACGATCCGCAAAAAGCTCAGCAAAAACAATTTCCTGAACTGGAAAAAGACCGAAGATTTTGCCCGAGAAATTATCAAAGCCTTTGACGTACGCACCCCCGGCCCCGGCTCGGCAGCGCGGTCTTTGTCCGGCGGCAATTTGCAGAAATTCGTCATCGGGCGCGAAGTGCTTCAAGACCCGAAGATTTTGGTGGTGAACCAGCCAACCTGGGGCGTCGATGCCTCTGCGGCGGCCGACATCCGGCAGGCTTTGCTCGATCTCGCTGCCCGCGGCGCGGGCCTCGTGGTGATCTCGCAGGACTTGGACGAGTTGATGGAAATCTCCGACCATTTCGCGGCTCTGAACGAGGGCACATTGACCGCCCCGCGCCCTGCCAAAGGACTCACGGTCGACGAGATCGGCCTGATGATGGGCGGCGCACATGATATGGAGGTGGCGGAGCTGTGATCACTTTCGTCAAACGCCCCGAACCCTCTAGAATCTGGACCATCGCCACGCCGATCTTGGCGGTCGTATTGACCATGCTCCTTGGTGGATTGTTGTTTGCCGCCATGGGCAAGGACCCGGTCGCGGCCATTCGCACGATCTTTTGGGATCCGCTTTTTAACGAACAATTTGCAGGTTACTCGCGCCCCCAATTGCTGGTCAAAGCCGCGCCGCTGATCCTGATCGCCATCGGGCTCTCGCTGGGGTTCAAAGCCGGGATTTGGAACATCGGCGCAGAAGGCCAATACATCATCGGCGCCCTCACTGGTGCCTCCGTGGGGCTGGCGCTTTACCCGCTGGACGCCTGGTGGATTTTCCCGCTGATGGTGATTGCGGGCGCCTTGGGCGGCTTTCTCTGGGCGATGATCCCGGCGCTGTTGAAGACCAAATTCAACACCAATGAAATCCTCGTCTCCCTGATGCTGGTCTATGTGGCGGAGCAAATTCTGGCCTCCGCTGCGCTTGGATTTTTGCGCAACCCGGAGGGCAACGGCTTTCCCGGCTCGCGCAATCTGAGCCAGATCCCGGCCATGTCGAACCCGGAGCTGATCACGGGCACAGGCGCGCATTGGGGCGTGGTCGCGGCCTTTGCCTCTGTCGTGGCGGCCTATGTGTTGATCAACAAACATATGCTGGGCTTTCAAATCCGGCTGACAGGCGAAAGCCCCCGCGCGGCGCGGTTTGCGGGTGTCAAAGACAAGCTTTTGGTTGTGTTCTGTCTCGGCGCGGCGGGTGCACTCGCAGGATTGGCTGGCCTTTTCGAAGTCACAGGTCCCGCCGGTCAAATCTCCATCGACTTTGGTGCAGGCTACGGCTTTACCGCCATCATCGTCGCCTTTCTCGGGCGTCTGAACCCGATCGGCATCCTGCTGGCCGGATTGCTCCTCGCGCTTACCTTCATCGGCGGCGAGTTGGCGCAGTTCATGCTGGGCCTGCCTTCGGCGGCAATTCAGGTGTTCCAAGGCATGTTGTTGATGATCCTTCTGGCCATGGACATCCTCGTGAACTACCGCGTGATGCTCGTCAAAAAGGAGGCCTCCTGATGCCCTCCTCTCGCGTCTGGTTTACTCTGGCCGTGTTCGGCACCGTGATCCCATGGGCGTTTTTCGGCGGCTGGTTCGCGCAAAAAGGCCTCTCGCCCCTGTCCTTTATCGCCGATCTGTTCGTCAATGGTGCCGCCGCAGGGTTCTCCGTCGATGTGCTGATCTCCATCGCGGTGTTCTGGCTCTGGTCCTTCTTTGATGCGAAACGCGAAGGGGTGACGCGCTGGTGGTTGGTCGTGCCTGCGAGCTTCACAGTGGGGCTGTCATTGGCCCTGCCGCTTTATCTTGGCCTGCGTGAAAAGGAGAGCGCGTAATGGACTTTGGTGGCATCAATCCCGTCATCCTTTTGGCCTCTCTCATGGTCGCCTCGACCCCGATCCTTTTGGCCGCTCTGGGGGAAATGGTGACGGAGAAATCCGGCGTGTTGAACCTCGGCGTCGAGGGCATGATGATCTTTGGCGCGGTCTGCGGCTTTATTGCCGCGGTCGAAACCGGCTCTCCGACATTGGGTTTTGTCGCGGCCGCTTTGGGCGGCATGGCTTTGTCGATGCTCTTCGCGATTCTGACGCAGATTTTCCTCACCACACAGGTGCCTGCCGGTCTCGCGCTCACGCTCATGGGACTGGGGCTGGCCTCTCTTTTGGGGCAGAATTACGTCGGCATCAAACCACCCTCTCTGCCGGATTTGCATGTGCCTTTATTGCAGGACATTCCGATCCTCGGCCCAATTCTGTTTCAGCATGACGCGGTTGTGTATCTCAGCCTTCTCTCCGTTGTGGCGATCTGGGCCTTTCTCAAGTTTACCCGTGCGGGGCTTGTCCTGCGCGCCGTCGGTGAAAATCACGCTGCCGCGCATGCCTTGGGCTATAAAGTGAAACTGGTGCGCTTTGCTGCTATCGGGTTTGGCGGCGCCATGGCCGGGCTTGGCGGCGCTTACATCAGCCTCGTGCGCGTGCCACAATGGACCGATGGCATCACCGCAGGCATCGGCTGGATCGCTCTGGCCATCGTGGTCTTTGCAAGCTGGCGTGCGGGCCGTGTGCTGATCGGCGCATACCTCTTTGGCGGCATCACCGTGTTGCAGCTCAACCTTCAGGCGGCGGGCGCAAAAGTCCCCGTAGAGCTTTTGTCCATGTCGCCGTTCCTCGCAACCATTCTGGTGCTTGTCGTCATTTCCGCCCGACGTCATGGTGCCTCCAACGCCCCGGCGATGCTCGGGCGCATTTTTCACAGCTCGTGATGTCGCGAGCCTACTTCATCACACAATAGGGGAGATGATTTCCATGAAACGTAGAACGTTGCTGACCGCTGCCGCCGCAGCTTCCGCCCTTACGCTGAGCTTGGCTACGCCGAGCTTTGCGCAAGACAAGACCAAGGTCGGCTTTATCTATGTCGGTCCCGTCGGTGACGGTGGTTGGACCTATGAGCACAACCAGGGCCGTCTGGCGGTCGAAGAACATTTCGGCGATGCGGTCGAGACCATCTATCAGGAAAACGTGCCGGAAGGCGCCGACGCCGAACGTGCGATCACCCAGATGGCACTGTCGGGCGCAGACCTGATTTTCACCACCTCGTTTGGCTATATGGACCCGACCATCAACGTCGCCGCCAAATTCCCGGATGTGAAATTCGAACACGCCACCGGCTATAAAACCGCCGACAACGTGGGCGTCTATTCTGCGCGTTTCTACGAAGGCCGCGCTGTTCAGGGCACCATGGCGGGCATGATGACCAAGTCGAACAAGGTCGGCTACATCGGGTCCTTCCCGATCCCCGAAGTGATCCGCGGCATCAACTCCGCTTACCTGCACGCCAAGAAAGTGAACCCGGATGTCGAATTCTCCGTGGTCTGGGCCTACACATGGTTCGACCCGGCGAAAGAAGCCGACGCAGCACAGGCCCTGATCGACCAAGGCGCCGATGTGATCCTTCAGCACACCGACTCCACCGCACCGCAGGCCGCAGCCCAAAAGGCCGGCAATGTGATCACCTTTGGTCAGGCCTCTGACATGGGTGAATACGCGCCGCTGCCGCGCGTCTCCTCGATCATCGACAACTGGGCGCCCTATTACATCGAACGCGTTCAGGCCGTCATGGATGGCACCTGGGAAAGCGACAACACCTGGGACGGCATCGGCGCAGGCATGGTGGGCATTGGCGAGATCACCGACGCTGTGCCGGAAGACGTGAAAGCCGCCGCGGTCGAGGTCATGAACTCCATCGCTGACGGTTCCTATGCGCCCTTTACCGGCCCGATCAACAAACAGGACGGCTCCGTGTGGTTGGCCGAGGGCGAGACCGCAGACGATGGTACGCTTGCAGGCATGAACTTCTACGTCGAAGGTCTGACCGGCGAGATCCCGCAGTAATCCCTGCGCGACATTTGACTTTGGAAAGGCCCGCCACGCGGGCCTTTTTCATATGCGTTTGCGAACAAAGATATTTTCACATCAGAATATGTTTTGACCCGGATCAAAGCTGCGCCATGCTGCCTGTGCGAAACACTGCCCACGAAGAACCGCGAACAAGGAGTCTCACATGTCTTGGGCCGAAAAGAACGACAGCATGCGCACGGCGCTGCGTGCCCTGAACAAAGCCAACCCGAACATCCCCGAAGGCTTCGGCGCCCTGTCGAAAGCCGCGCTTGCAGGCGATGAGTTGGACCATAAGACCAAGGAATTGCTGGCGCTGGCCATGGCCATTTCCGTGCGCTGCGATCCCTGCGTCGGTTTTCACGTCGAGGCGCTGATGAAATACGGCGGCACGCGTGAGGAATTGCTCGAAATGCTGGCGATGAACATCCAGATGGGTGGTGGCCCGGTGTTGATGTATGCCGCCAAAGCCTTGGAATGCTGGGACGAATTGGCCGCTTTGAAAGAAGCTGTCTAAGGACGAAAAACCTGAATTCACGAAAAGGACGGCCCCGTTTGGGACCGTCCTTTTCCGAAGTAAGCGATCTACATCCTTACCTCAAATTGGGTGGTGCACTCATTTGCGCACGACAGAACAGACCTTGCCGCCGTCTTTCTTGGTCTTGCAGTCCATATGCAGCGTCTCTTCCTTCTCGCCGACGAACCAGGCGATCAGCCGATTGACATAAAACTTGACCTTTTCGCTCATCGTGGCCTCAGCAGGAAGCCCCTGATCCTCGGCTTCCACGGCAACGGCCTCGGCGCCCTCCTGCAGCTCCTCGGTCCCATCGACATGCTCGATCTCGAAACTCCGCGCTTCCGAGCCGTTCTTCGGCGCGGCGACACGTTCGGTCGTCAGCTTGGGCAGGTCGTCCTCGCCCTCGGAACGCATGTAATAGGAAGAACCCTGAAAACTATCGACCAAAGCGGCCTGAACGCCCGACTGCGTTCTTGAAATTTCTGCATAGACCAGAATGGAGATCACCATCCCCACCACGGCCCCGACAATGCTGAGCGTCTTTCCAAAGGTGCCCATAGGAATAAATCCCCCGATTTAAAGCTTACCGTCGCCAGATTCTCAACAAATCGTGTCAAGAATGGGGAAATGAAACGAACATTCCGTGGAAAAAGGTTAAAGCCACAGATCAGATATACGGAACGTCACATGTCGAGCGCTTGCCGCCCCGCTCCGCAGTTTGTAGTCTCCGCCCGACTATAGGCTTCGGGAGGGCTGACGTTGAAAATCTGTCGCACGAAACAGGACATCCGCGAGGCTGTCAAAGGCTTTCAGGCCGCGGGCGAAACCGTCGCTCTGGTGCCCACCATGGGCTATCTGCACGAGGGTCACATGACCTTGGTGCGCGCGGCCAAGGCCAATGCCGACCGGGTCATCGCCTCGATCTTTGTCAATCCGACGCAATTCGGCGAGGCCGCCGATCTCGACGCCTACCCGCGTGACGAGCCCCGCGATTTTGCCATGCTCGAGGCCGAGGGGGTCGATGCCGTCTTCTGCCCCGCTGTCGAGGACATGTATCATCCGTTGAAACAGACCACCGTGCTCACCGAGGATTTGGACAAGGTGCTGATGGGCGCGCTCAGGCCCGGCCATTTCAAAGGCGTCTGCACCGTGGTGACGAAACTGTTCAACATCACCGGCGCCGACAAAGCGTTTTTCGGCGAGAAAGATTACCAGCAGCTTCAGGTCATCAAGACCATGGTCCGCGATCTGGATATGCCGATCGAGATCACCGGCGTGCCGACCGTGCGCGAGGTGGACGGGCTGGCGATGTCGTCGCGCAACGTGCGCCTGACGCCAGAGGATCGCCAAGCCGCGCTGATCCTCAACAAGGCGCTGGCCTATGCCGATTACGAAGTCTCCGACGGGCGCTCCGGACCCGATCTGGAACAGGAGATCCGCGACTTCATCGCCCGCGAGCCGCGTGCCAAATTGGAAAGCGTCGATGTGCGCGATGCCGAAACGCTGGCCGAGGTGCCGGGCGCGATCACCCGCCCCGTGGTGATCCTTCTGGCCGCCCGCTTCGGCGATGTGCTACTGATCGACCAAAGGGTCGCGAACCCTGCGTGAGGAGGAAACGCCATGTCATCCCAAACCGAAACCATCCGCCGCGTGACCGTGCCGCAACTCCGCGCGCGCAAGGGTGCCGATCCTATCGTATCGCTCACCGCCTACCACGCGCACACCGCCGCGATTGCCGAAAAATACTGTGATTTCCTACTGGTGGGCGACAGCCTCGGCATGGTGATGCATGGCATGGAAAGCACCGTGGGCGTGTCTCTCGAACTCATGATCATGCACGGCAAGGCGGTGGTGCGCGGCACCAAACGCGCGCTCGTGGTGGTGGATATGCCCTTTGGCTCCTATGAAGAAAGCCCATCGCAAGCCTTCCGCAACGCCGCCAAGATCATGAAGGAAACCCAGTGCCAGGCCGTCAAACTCGAAGGCGGCGCACGCATGGCAGAGACGATCAAATTCCTCTCGGAACGTGGCATCCCGGTGATGGCCCATATCGGCCTGACGCCGCAATCAACCAACATCATGGGCGGTTTCAAAACCCAGGGCCGTGACGAGGACGAGTGGCAATTCCACATCGACGACGCGATTGCCGTCGCCGACGCCGGGGCTTTTGCCGTCGTGGTCGAAGGCGTGGTTGAACCGCTCGCGGAGAAAATCACCCAAGCCATCGACGTGCCGACCATCGGCATTGGTGCGTCAAAGACCTGTGACGGGCAGATTTTGGTGATGGAAGACATGCTGGGCCTGAACGACTGGGTGCCGAAATTCGTCAAGAAATTCGGCACGGTCGGTGAAGCCATCGAGGACGCCATCGCCGCCTACGCCGAAGACGTCAAATCCCGCGCCTTCCCGACGCAGGACAATGTCTACGGCTCGAAGAAATGAAAGAGAGCGCCCTTCGGGGCGCTTTTCTTTGAGTATTTCCAGCACAAAGGAAACGAAATGCGCCCTGACCGCCGGTGCATAGCGCTGTGGCGTCGCCGGAAGGGGTTTCGGCCCACGGGTCAGGGCGTCTCCTTCGTGCACGATCATCGGCTCTCCAGCCTGTACCGTGAGAGCAGACTGGCGCATTAACCTTAACGCGCGCCTAACATTCGTTTCCTTTGTGCCAAAAATACTCACTCACCGCCCCTCTGCGCGCCACCGCACAGAAACCGTTCGCACAAAGCCGTTTACGCACATCCCCAAATGCCCACATGATGAGACAAACACAAAGGAGTCTCACCATGACATTCCGTCCCGTCAAAGCGACCTCTGAAGGTCAGTTCACCATCGAAGGCGCAGGCGTCAATCTCTACCGCGCCTTCGGGTTTCACAAACCGCGCGAGTTCGATCCGTTCTTGCTGTTCGACGACTTTCGCAATGACGATCCGAAGAAGTTCGAAAAGGGCTTCCCCTGGCATCCGCATCGCGGCATCGAGACGATCACCTATGTCTTGGATGGCGAAGTCGAACATGGCGACAGCCTTGGCAACAAAGGCGTCTTGGGCAAAGGCTCCGTGCAATGGATGACGGCCGGGTCCGGCATCATGCATCAGGAAATGCCACGCGGGAATGCGTCCGGGCAGATGCACGGGTTTCAGCTTTGGGCCAACCTGCCTTCCTCGCTCAAGATGACCGCGCCGCGCTATCAGGACATTCAAGGCAGCGACATCCCCGAGATCATCGACGACGATGGCACCAAGGTGAAGATCGTCACCGGGTCGTTCTGGGGCAAGCGCGGGCCGGTCGATGGCATTGCCGCCGATCCGCTTTACCTCGATGTGTCTGTGCCGCCTAACACGCGCAAGGTCTTGCCGGTCGACACCTATGCCAACACCTTCGCCTATATCTTTGCGGGCAGTGCGTCCTTCCGCGATGCCTCTCAACCTTACGGCGTGCGGGTTGAGAAAGAGGTGAATGGTGAAGAGATCAATATCCGCGATATGTCCGGGAACCGGACGCTGGTGAATTTCGACACCGGCAATGAGATCGTGGTAAACAGCGGGCCCGAGGGCGTGCGGTTCCTGTTGATTTCCGGTCAGCCGATCAAGGAACCGGTGGCGTGGCATGGGCCGATCGTGATGAACACGCGTGAGGAATTGATGCAGGCGTTCAATGAGTTGAACAACGGCACCTTCATTCGCGATCAGCGCGATCACTGAGATAAAACAAGCGCGCCAGAGGATGGCGCGCTTGCTTTCAATCTTATCGCTTTAGGCCGCGTGCGGGAAGGCGATCACGACATGTTCGCCGACATCCGGTGTCGTGTCTGAGGCCATGTTGGCCTTGAGCATCTCATAACCCACCGCCAGAGGATTGCCGGTCGACGCCCAAAGAGCAGCCTCCGACAGCGTCATTTCCAACAGGCAGACGTGCGGGTTGTCGCGACCGCCCTCGAACCAGGCCGCCGCCGCAGGTGACCAAAGCTCATCAAGCTTGGCGCTGTCCGTACTTTGGCGGATCGCCCCGGTCAGGCAGGCGAAAAACGATTGGTCCTGCGAGGTGACGCAGAACTGCGCCTGATCGCCGGTGCCGACGTGGCGCACCAGATCGGTTTCATCCGAGGTGATGAACCACAACTTGCCAGCGGCGGCATCCGAGAAATGGCTCATCGGCTGCATGGCGTCCTGCGCGCTTGAGATACCGAGCATCCCGGCGCGCAGATCGCCAAGCTCTTGCCAGAGCATGTGAGCGGGATCTTCGCGAAACTCATCCAGACGAGACATGGCTCACACTTTCGCCAGAAAATCGTCGATGGCCTTGCGCGCTTCTTCCTTGGTCTTGCCGTAGCGCTGCTGAAGCTTGCCTTCGAGCTGTTCGCGGTTGCCTTTGGCCTCCGCGAGGTCGTCGTCGGTCAATTCGCCCCATTCCTCACGCACGCGGCCTTGCATTTCTTTCCATTTGCCTTCGATTTGGTCCCAATTCATTTGAGGCCTCCTTTCTCTCTATCTGGAAACAAAACGTCTGTCCTTCGTCGAAGTTCCAAGGCGTGCGCAGGCTGACCGACTCTTTCGCGCCACAGATTCGTCAAATACCTGCTTTCGGGCTGACAACAATCTGGAGACCATGGCCAGATTGTTCATTTTTTTTGCACACCGAAAGAATTTGGCTGCAATGCGGCACAAACCCCCTCCGCACCGCGGAAAAGGGAACACGTCTTACGGTCATGTTATCGAATTTTTGCAGAACAGCCTATGCTGTCACCAAGGCCCAAATATCTCAACAGCCTGAAATTCCTTTGAAAGACCTGCGCGGATGACCTCCCCGGCCGCCGCATAATTCACTGAAATCGCAATTCACTGAATCCTTTCGAGGTGCAAAATGACGATACGCGTTTCACGACGGTTGGCTCATCTCTGCGTGCCGATGACCGCATTGTTTATGAGTTTTAGCACAGCTCCCGTTCTGGCCGACCTGAGCACGGCCCCATCGGAAGAGAACATACTAATCATCCGCACCGACTTGGGCGGCAGTGTGCGCCAGCGCTACGAGGAGATCAGCACGCTGATCGCAAATGACACGAAGGTAGAAATCCGTGACGGTTTCTGTTTCTCGTCCTGCACGATGTACATCGGCCTGAAAAATGCCTGCGTGACCTCAAAGGCCCGTTTCGGCTTTCACGGCCCGCGTTCGTTTCTCGGGCCGCTTTCCGAAGATCGCTTTGAGGAATGGAGCCTTTTCATCGCACAATTTTACCCGCCCACTGTGCGAGACTGGTATCTCGAGATCGGGCGCACCACCATCTATGGCTATTATAAGGTCAGCGGGGCTGATTTAATCCGGCTCGGCGTCAAAGACTGTGACGCATAAGGGGCATGAGGCCGCTCACAGCATGGCGGGCACGACCATATCCGGCGGGCGGTGACCGTCGGCGAAGGTGCGAATGTTGAGCATGACCTTTTCGCCCATCTCGATCCGCCCTTCGAGCGTCGCGGACCCCATATGAGGCAAGAGCACGACATTGGGCAACTCGCGCAAACGCGGGTTGATCTGGTGGCCATGTTCGAAAACATCGAGGCCTGCACCACCGATCTCGCCTGCGCGCAATCCACGGGTCAGAGCGTTCTCGTCGATCACCTCGCCCCGTGACGTATTTACGATCACCGCCGTCGGCTTCATGAGCTTAAGCCGCCGCGCATTGATCTGGTGATAGGTCGCAGGCGTGTGCGGGCAGTTGATCGACAGGATGTCGACACGCGAGAGCATCTGATCGAGACTGTCCCACCAGGTCGCCTCAAAGGCCGCTTCGGTCTCTGGCCGCAGCCGGGTGCGGTTGTGGTAATGCACCGACAGACCAAAGGCCCGCGCTCGCCGCGCCAAAGCTCGTCCAACGCGCCCCATGCCAAGAATGCCAAGCCGCTTGCCCGTCAGCCTCTGGCCCAGAAAAGCGGTCGGCGCCCAGCCCTCCCAGATGCCGGATTGCATCGCCGCCTGACCTTCGGGGATGCGGCGCGTCACAGCCAACATCAAAGCCATCGCCATATCCGCCGTGTCCTCGGTCACCACATCAGGCGTGTTCGACACGAGGATGCCGCGGTTTTGCGCCGTGATGACATCGAGATGATCGACGCCAGCGCCATAGTTGGCGATCAGTTTCAGACGCTCGCCCGCCTGTCCCAACATGCCCGCATCGATCCGATCCGTGACACAAGGCACCAGAACATCGGCGCGCTGCATCGCCTTGACCAGCGCCGCTTTGTCCATCTTTTCGTCCGTGTGATTGAGCTCGACATCGAAGAGCTCTTTCATCCGGGTTTCGACCTGTTCCGGCAATGCCCGTGTCACGACGACCTTCAGACGTTCCTTGGCCATGACCGCAACCTCCCTCTTTCTTTTTCACCCCCATACTGGCAAACTCGATTGCATCCCGGCAAGCCGTAAGGATAAGAACCGGGGGAGAAAACTGTTTAAAAGAACTGTATAAAGACCGGGGGACGTCATGCCCCCGATGACGTGCTGGCAGATGGCCGACAGTTTCGGGCGAATGATGAGCAGATCAGGCAGAGTAACGATGATTGGGGATCGATTTTTCGGCAAGGGCGTGCTTTCGCGCATGATCCTATGTTGCCTTCTCGCGCTCAGTCTTTTGGCGATCACACCGACACTCGGTTGGGCCGCCGATGGCCCCACGCGCGGCTCTGTCACCAACCTGCCGCTGCCACGCTTCGTGTCGCTCAAAAGCGACAAAGCCAATGTCCGACGTGGACCGTCTTTGTCGCATCGCATCGACTGGGTTTTCGTGCGTCGAGGCTATCCGCTTGAGGTCATCGCGGAATACGGCCATTGGCGTCGCGTGCGCGACCTTGAGGGCGCCACAGGTTGGCTGCATTACTCCCTGATTTCCGGGGTGCGCACGGCGCTTGTCACCGATGAGAATGTGGACCTCTATTCCCGCCCGGACCCATCTTCGCGCCTCAATGCGCAGGCGGAGAAAAACGTCATCCTGCGTCTTCAGGAATGCAACGTGTCTTGGTGCAAAGTCACCGCTGGCGGGCAAAAAGGATGGGTATTGAAATCCGGGCTATGGGGAGTGCGTCCGGACGAAATTCTAGAGTAAGTGCTTATGGATCAAATCAAATCTCCTTTGGCGGCCCGCAATATTCCGACCGGATTGAAGTCCTGTGTGATCCATGGCTACGGCAGCTGGCATGAGGCCATCGCACAGGGCCGTCACGATTTTTTCACCCGTCTTGTGCCCAAGCTGAAAGAGAAAGGCTTTGCGACCTATCTTGTCGAAGGCGGTTCGCGCAGCGGGCGGGCTTTGCTGGCCGAGGATCATTTTCACATCATCGTCGGCGGTCCGGCAATGTATGGCCCGACGATCCTGCACGCCTATCCGTCTTATCTCTGGGGCTTTTGGTATTTCGATGAGCTGGGGTTCGGTCACAACAGTTCGCTGCGCTTTTCTCGCTATTTTACCGAATCGGAAACCCGCGAGGCTGCTGAATATTTCTTCAACGGCGTCACGGGATATATGCTTCGCGAGAACATCTCGAAACACGCGCAGGAACCGCGCATGGATGCGCCTCTGCGCCCCTCCACCGCGACGATCCTGTGTCAGCCCTCCGAGACCGAGACGCCAAGCGCGCGGTATCTGAGCACCGAACAGATGATCGCCACGGCGGCCAATTACGACCGCGACGCGCTGGTCTATGTCAAACCGCATCCGCATCAAAGCAAACAGGGGCGTCGGCAGATCCTCGAGATTTGCGAGAACCACCCCAATGTGAAACTGAGCGATGCCTCGATCCACGACCTGATCGAAGCGGCCCGCGTGGTGATCACGCAAAACTCCTCGGCGGGCTTTGAGGCCTTGATGCAGAAAAAGCCGGTGATCACCTGCGGCAAAACCGATTACTGGCACGCCACTTTGACCCCGCGCACGGTTCCCGATCTCAAGGCCGCGATCGAGTTCGGCCCGGAGACCATGGCGGATTTCGATTACGAGGGCTATTTTCACTGGTTCCTTGAGCGGCAATGCTTGGAGCCCGCGAAGGACAATTTCGTGGCGCGCGCCTGGGCGCGGATCAAGGACAAGTTGATGCTTTAGGCGCACGGCCTGCGTCTTTGGCCTTACCCGTGGGAGGGAATCCTTTATAAGCCCCCCCAAGCACCACAATCGGGAAATCGACATGCCTGACACCCGCCTGAACCTGTCAGCCGGAATCGCCTCCGTCGCCGTCGCGACCATCCTTGTGCTGGCCAAGCTTTGGGCGCTGAGCCTCACCGGCTCTCTGTCAATCGCCGCCTCTTTGGCGGACAGCGCCATGGATTTCCTGATTGCGGCCGGTGGGCTCTTGGCGATCTATTACGCCTCGCGCCCCCCCGATGACGATCACACCTTTGGCCACACCTCAGCCGAAGACCTCGCAGCTCTTGCACAATCCGTCTTCATTCTGGTTTCCGCTGGTGTCATCGGCGTGACCTCCGTGCGCCGCCTCTTGTCGCCCGCGCCGAAGGAGATGATGGCCGAGGGAGCTGGCATCGCCGTGATGATCCTCTCTATCGTGCTGACCATCGCGCTCGTGCTGTGGCAACGTCACGTCGCCCGCAAAACCGGGTCCAAGGTCGTCTCCGCCGACAGCCTGCATTACGTGGGCGATCTAATCCCCAACATCGGCGCCATCCTCGCGCTTTTGGCCTCCTCTATGTTCGGATTTCACCAACTCGACAGTGTGGTCGCCTTGGGGGCGGCGGGTATTCTGGTGGTCGGAGCGCTCAACATCGGCAAATCCGCCTGGGACGCACTCATGGACCGCGCAGCCCCGCCGGAGATGATCGAAGCCATTGAAACCATGGCCAAAGACATGCCCGGCATCTACGCCTATCACGACCTAAAAACCCGCATGGCGGGCTCAAAGCCTTTCGTGAACATTCATATCGAGGTGAATGGCGATCAGACCCTGCGCGAGGCTCATGCGATCTCTGCGGGTCTTAAACGGCAGATCTTGGACGCCTATCCGAATGCCGATGTGATCGTGCATAAGGATGTGGCGGGCGAGGCGGATTGAACGCCTCGCATCTGAGTATTTAAGCCTTCAGAAAAGCCTCATTCGGCGGCTAAAAGCCCCCGGCCTTTGAGCAGCGCCTCGACGCCCGGCATCCGGCCCCGGAACGCGGTGTAAAGCGCCTCGGCATCTTCAGAGCCGCCTTTGGAGAGGATGTTGTCCTCAAGCCGTTTCGCCATCGCCGGATCGAAGGGCGAGGTTTCCTCGAAAGCCTCGAAAGCATCGGCATCCATCACCTCGGACCACATGTAGCTGTAATAGCCGGAGCTATAGCCGTCGCCGGAGAACACATGCGCGAAATGCGGTGTCGCGTGGCGCATGGTGATGGCTTTCGGCATGCCGATTTTCGCCAATGTCTCGGCCTGCGCCGCCATCGGGTCTTTCGGAGCCGGGCCGTCGTGGAAATCGAGATCCACCAGCGCGGAGGCGACATATTCGACGGTCGCAAAGCCCTGATCATAGGTCTGTGCGGCCAAAAGGCGTTCCAGCATATCACGCGGCATCGGCTCACCGGTTTTCGCATGGGTCGCGAACTCTTCGAGCACCTCGGGCACTTCGAGCCAATGCTCGTAAAGCTGGCTCGGCAGCTCAACGAAATCGCGCGCCACGGAGGTGCCGGAAATCGACTCATAGGTCACGTCCGAGAGCATCTGATGCAGCGCATGACCGAATTCGTGGAACAACGTGCGCGCATCATCATAGGACAGCAAAGCCGCCTCGCCTTTCGGCGGCTTGGCAAAATTGCACACATTGAGCACGATGGGCCGAATGTCACCGTCGAGCTTTTGTTGGCTCCGCATCGCTGTGCACCAGGCGCCCGAACGTTTCGAGCCACGCGCGAAATAATCGCCGATGAAAACCGCGATATGTTCACCATTCCGCGTCACATTCCATGCCCGTGCATCCGGGTGATAGACCTGCATATCGAGCGGTTCAAATTCCAGACCAAAGAGACGATTGGCACAGGTGAAAGACGCTTCGATCATGCGCTCAAGCTGAAGATATGGCTTCAACTCCGCCTCATCGAGATCATGCTCCGCCTTACGCCGGATCGACGAATAATAGCGCCAATCCCAAGGCTCCAGATCGCCATTCACCCCGTCCTCGGCCATCATATCGGACAGGATCGCAGCATCGCGTTCGGCGGCCTCTTTCGCCGGCCCCCAGACCCGCATCAACAGATCGCGCACATGCTCCGGCGTTTTCGCCATTTCGGTCTCAAGCTTATAGTCCGCAAAGCTCTCGTACCCCAACAGCTTGGCGCGCTCCTCGCGCAGCTCCAAAATCTCTGTCGCAATCTCACGGTTGTCATTGGCATTGCCATTCTCACCGCGCGCGGCCCAGGCACGGAACGCCTTTTCGCGCAGGTCACGTCGCGGCGAAAATTGCAGGAACGGCACGATGAGCGAGCGCGACAGGGTCACAACAGGGCCTTTGGCGCCCTTCTCTTCACCCGCAGACCGCGCGGCGTCGACGACGAATTGTGGCAGGCCTTCCAAATCCTGTTCCGCCAACTCCATAAACCACTCCCGCTCGTCGGCCAAAAGGTTCTGGGTGAACTGTGTGCCAAGCGTCGCAAGCCGCGATTTGATCGCCGCCATGCGATCTTTCTCAGCCCCTTCAAGTTTCGCGCCGGAGCGTACGAAAGAGCGACGAGTCAGCATCAGCACACGTTGTTGTTCCTCAGTGAGATCAAGGGCTTCTCGCCCCTGCCACAGCGCCTCGATCCGATTGAACAGAGCCTCATTGGCGGTGATCTCACTGCTGTAAGCGGAGAGCAGAGGAGACAGATCCCGCATCAACCCATCGCGCACATCGTTCGTGTCCGCACCGGCCATACCGTAAAAGGCCCCCAACACTTTCGACAACGTGGCATCCGCCTTTTCCAGCGCCTCAATGGTATTGGCAAAGGTCGGCACCTCAGGGTTTTCCGCGATTGCCACGATCGCCGCGCGCCCCTCTGCAAGCGCGGCATCGACCGCAGGTTTGACATCCGCATCCGTCAAATCAGCGAAAGGCGGGAGGTTGAAAGGCGTGTTCCACTCGGACAGGTAAGCGTTGGTCATGCGTGTCTCCTTTGGCCCTCAAGCTATGCCTCGAAAGCGGCAAGGAAAAGGGTCAGCCACCGCAAATCGGGCAGTCAGCCCGCTTTTTCACGGTAATGTTCCGCGTCTCGGCATAAAGCGCATCGTGAATGACCAGACACCCCATCAGCCCCTGTCCCGCGCCGGTGAGTTCTTTCACCGCCTCCATCGCCATCATCGTGCCCAAAACGCCAGGCAAAGGTGCCGCAACTCCAGCCTCGGCACAGCTCGGCACCATGCCGTCGGCAGGACGCTCAGGGAACACACATTGATAACAAGGACCATTTTCATGGGGTTTATAGGTGCTAATTTGACCTTCCCACTGCGTGATCGCCGCTGCGATCAGCGGCTTACGATGGGTCACGCAAGCGCGGTTGACCAGGTAGCGCGTGTCGAAATTATCCGTCCCGTCGAGCACCAGATCGTAGTCAGCGACCAGATCCATCGAACTTTCGTCAAACGCCCGGTGATAGGGCCGCACTTCGATGAACGGGTTCTGCGCCCGCATCGCCTCGGCGGCGGAGAACACCTTTGGCACGCCCACTTGCGCATCCGTGTGAATCACCTGCCGTTGCAGGTTCGAGGCCTCGACCACATCCGGGTCGATCACGCCGATCACACCGACGCCCGAGGCCGCGAGATATTCCAAAACCGGCGCGCCAAGACCACCGGCGCCGATCACCAAAACCTTCGCCTCTTTCAGCTTTTTCTGCCCCGGCCCGCCGATTTCGCGCAGCAGGATATGGCGCATGTAGCGGTCCAGTTCGGCGGGGCGGAAGGTGCCTTCGCTTTGCTGCTCCGCTGTCTGAGGCTCCGGTTGGGCCTTGTTGCGCAGCGCGGCAAGGCCCGCGCGGTAGGCGACAATGATCACCGCACCGACACCGATCAAGAGCCATTCGCCCAATGAGCCACCAAGGCTCGCGCGCAGCGCATGACCTTCAGGCAGCACAAAAAGCGCTATCAAAACAGCGAGATACAACACCCCAATCATCGCCCAGCGCGCCCGCGTCGGCGCGCCGGTCAACCAGCCGATGCCCCAAAGCACAGCGGCGATGATCAGGAAAAATGTCATGTGCGCCCGGTCGACCCAAACCCGCCCGCGCCGCGCGCGGTGTCAGTGAGGCTGTCGACCACTTTATAGGCCGCCTGCACCACGGGGGCGACGATCATCTGGCCGATGCGTTCGCCATGGGTGACGTGAAACGGTTCCTGCCCGAGGTTGATAAGAATGATGCCAACCGGACCACGGTAATCCGCGTCAATCGTGCCTGGCGTGTTGACCAGCGAAATCCCATGCTTGAGGGCGAGCCCAGAGCGCGGCCGCACCTGCACCTCATAGCCCGGTTCAATTTCCATCGCGAAACCTGTCGGAATCAACGCCCGCGCGCCCGGTTCCAACATGACGCCAACGTCGCGCATCTCCGGCGGAAAATTCGCGCGCACGTCGCCGCCTGCCGCATGTGCGGTCTCATAGGACGGCAATTTGATGTCGGTATCGGCTCCCTCGAGCCATTGAATTTTGATCTCTACGCTCATGTCTTTTCCGTGGTTTAAATACTCAATTCGCCTACTCAATTCATCGCCAGATGATCGGCAATGCGATAGGCCAGCTGACGCGCCACTTCATCTTTGCTCATCCGTGGCCACTCATCTGCGCCACGCTCGGTGATCAGAGTCACGGCATTCTCGGCGCCTCCCATGATCCCGGTGGCGGGCGAGACGTCATTGGCGACGATCCAGTCACAACCCTTGCGTTTGCGTTTCGCGGTAGCATGCGCGATCACATCGTCGGTCTCTGCGGCAAAGCCCACGACCAGACGCGGACGCCCTTCGGCCATCTGGCTCACACTCGCCAAAATGTCCGGATTTTCGGAAAACTCCAAAACGGGCAGCTTTCCCTGTGTTTTTTTGATTTTCGATCCGCTCTCGGAGGTCACGCGCCAATCCGCCACGGCGGCGGCGAACACAGCGGCCTCGGCTGGCAAAGCGGCATCGACCGCCTCTTTCATCTCGCGCGCCGTTTCCACCCGGATCACCCGCACCCCACGCGGCGGGGCCACATCGGCGGGGCCGGTGACAAAGCTCACATCGGCGCCCAGATCGCGCAGCGCCTTGGCAATCGCGGTGCCCTGCGCGCCCGATGAACGGTTGGCGATGTAGCGCACCGGGTCAATCGGTTCATGTGTCGGGCCGGAGGTCACGAGGATATGCTTGCCTTTCAGCGGGCCTTCGGTGAGCGCGGCCCGAACGGCGGCGATGATGTCAGGCGTCTCAGACAGGCGCCCGGGACCGAATTCACCGCAGGCCATGGTGCCTTCTTCGGGGCCAACAAAGAGCACGCCATCTTGTTTCAACTGCGCCACATTGCGTTGACAGGCGGGGTGCTCCCACATCCGCACATTCATCGCAGGCGCGACCAAAACGGGTTTGTCGGTCGCCATCAAAAGCGTCGAGGCCAGATCATTCGCCAGCCCCCCGGCCATCTTCCCCAGAAGATCGGCGGTGGCGGGCGAGACAACCACGAGATCAGCGGCACGGGACAGTTCGATATGCCCCATCTCCGCCTCATCCGTGAGATCGAAGAGATCGCGGTAAACTTTTTCGGCGGCCAGCCCTGACACAGAGAGAGGCGTCACGAATTCCTCGGCGGCCTTGGTCAGCACCGGCACGACGCGGGCGCCCTCATCACGCAGGCGTCGGATCAGGTCGAGCGATTTGAACGCCGCAATCCCGCCGCCGATGATCAGCAAAATGGTCTTTTCGTTCAGCATTTTCGCTCTCCCGGCAAAGCCCTGTACGCAGTCTCAGGGAACGGTTTAAGCCAAGGCCACGCGTGAGACAATGCTCTGAGATTTGAGGCCTGCTATTGCAAAAGCCCGGCGCAGGGATCATCCCGCTGGGCCGGCTCTGTCACCAACCAGAGATCATAGGGCGGCACATCCTCAGGAGTTCCTTCCAATTGACCGATGGAGAGCGTCTCAAAGTCAGGGGCCGCCTTGGCCAGCACCGAAGGCATCCCCCAATCCATGCGCGCATGGCCATTGCCAGTGATCACCGCGATCGGTCCGCCTGTCGCCTCATAGGCCTCAATCACAGCTCGCGAGAATACAGCGTCGCGCAGCCTTTGCGCCTCGACCATGCCCGCCATCATCTCAAGCGGCATGGCTTCACAATGGGCGTCGAACTGCATCTGCTGGCGTTCGGTTTGTATCTCTTCGGGCAAATCATCGGTAAGACCATAGCGCTCGGCCTCGGCACCAAACACAACGGCGGCTCCGTCAGAGAAAGCCCGCCGCACATCTTCACGGGGCAGAGCCGCGCCAAAGACGGGCGCATCGCTTGACGCAAAAATCGGATAATACATGGAGAAATCGGGCCAACCCGAGTTGTCCCACTCCAAGGCTTCGGCCAATCTTGCTTCATCGTTACGAAGGTCGAACGTCACACGCGTCGCCTGCTCGGGCGTCAACATTTCAAACACAATCGCCTTCGGCAAAAGCGCCGCAACCGCCGCCGCCTGATGTCTGTGGTGCAGCGGATTGTCATGCACTTCGCCCAGCAAAACGACATCCGCCCGAGGCAAATTCGACAGAGCCTCAGGCGTGATCTGGTCAGAAAAAACGGGGCCCGCGCTCAAAGTGAGCGCGACGGCAAAAGGAAATCTCATGAGAAGAAATGTTGCACGTCCTGATGGTTGGTCTCAAGGCTGACACGCATTTTTTGCAGCGCGCCCGCTTCGAGTTGACGCACGCGCTCTTTCGACAGCGACAGCTCCTGGCCAAGGCTTTCGAGTGTGCGCGGCTCGTCCGTCAGTTTGCGCGCCTTTAGGATAAACCGTTCCCGTTCGCTAAGATGGTCCATCGCTTCGCCAAGCCAGCTTTTGAGTTGCGCCTGATCATGCGCTTCGCCAACCATTTCCGCCGTGGTCTCGCCCTCATCCGCGAGGGTGTCGATCCATTCGCGGCCCTCTTCCTCGCCCGATTGCTGCGCGTTGAGTGAGAAATCAGAGCCGGACAACCGCCCATCCATGATCTCGACGTCCCGCAGCGGCACGTTCAAATCCATTGCGATCATCTGCAACAGCTGGTCGTGATCAAGCGCTTCGCCCTGCGCCGAGGCCTCGCGTTCGAGACGCGCCTGAACCCGGCGCATATTAAAGAACAGCGACTTCTGAGCCGAGGTCGACCCGGTCCGCACCAGCGACCAGTTGCGCATCACGTAGTCCTGAATCGAGGCCTTGATCCACCACACGGCATAGGTCGAAAACCGCACACCGCGATCCGGGTCAAATTTCTCCGCCGCTTTCATCAAACCAAGCCCGGCCTCCTGAATAAGATCGCTCATCGGCGCGCCGTAGCGTTTGAATTTCGCAGCCATAGAAATCGCCAAACGCATATAGGCCGTCACGAGCCGGTGTAACGCCGCCTCGTCGCGATGATCGCGCCACGCGCGGGCCAAGGCTTGTTCCGTCTCAACGTCGAGCATCTCCGCTTTCATCGCCCGGCGCGGCAAGGCGTTGTCGGATGCAGTCATATCGAGTGCCATATTTGAACCTCCTGAGAGTTTGCGCTCTGGCTTGATCTCACGTTCTACCTTCTGAGAAACCTTAGCGGGTTTTCGTGACGGTCATTTGCGAGCTGTGGCTACTCCTGTTACGAAAAGCCTAACGCATTGGACCAAGAATGGGTTTCACGATCATGTGCACAAATATGACAGTCGTGCTCGGCGGCGCCTCTTCCGGGAAGTCCAAAATTTCGGAAAAAATATGCACTATCAGTAAATTAGATAGGTTATATCTCGCCAGCGCAGAATGCTTTGACGAAGAAATGCGCACAAAAGCTGCGCAGCATCGCACAAGCCGAGGCGAAGATTGGTGCACAATAGAGGAGCCGTTGGCCGCAGATCGGGTGATTTCCGAGCTGAAAGAAGGTCAGATTCTCTTATTCGATTGCGCCACGATGTGGTTGAGCAATCATCTGTTTGCAGAAAGCGATCTGGCCGCGGAGACCGAAACCCTTCTGGCCGCGATCCGTGCCTGCCCCGCAAAGATCGTCATCGTCTCAAACGAAACCGGCCTTGGCATCGTGCCCGAAAACGCCCTTGCGCGCCGGTTTCGCATTGCCCAAGGCGAGCTTAATCAACGCTTGGCCGCCGAGGCCGGCACCGTGATCGGCGTCATGGCCGGATTGCCCTTTGCGCTCAAAGGTCAACTGCCGGAGGGTTTCACATGAGCCGCCTTTGGTTGATCCGGCATGGCCCGACTCATGCGAAAACCTTTGTCGGCTGGACCGACCTGCCCGCCGATCTGTCTGATCACGCGGCGATTGCCCGATTGGAAGCGGCGCTGCCCGATGTGCCGGTGATTTCGTCGGACCTCTCCCGCGCCATAGACACCGCCAGCGCCGTGCAGGGGGCCCGCCCCCGCCTGCCGCATGACGCACGTTTCCGGGAAACCTATTTTGGCGATTGGGAGATGCTGAGATGGTCGGAGATTGAAACCAAAGATGGCGCCCTTGCCCGCGAAGTCTTTGAAACACCAGGGGAAAGTTCCCCGCCGGGCGGCGAAAGCTGGAACCGATTTTCCGCTCGCATCCATGAAGGCGTCGCCGCACTTTCTGGCGAAACCGTCATCGTGGCGCATATGGGCGTGATCATGGCGCTTTTGCAAAAGGCGCTGTCTTGCACCGCCTTTGAGGCCCTTGGGCATCGGATCGACCCACTATCGTGCACCGTGATTGACTGCCCAGAGGGGCTGTCCGGACCTTGGTCCTGCGGCCTCATCAATCATAAATATTGATCACAATGCGATCAAATATGAATTTTCATGATATGTAGTTTCCTCATAAACTGTCGCAAACAGTTGGAGGTTTCTTATGTCTTACGACCTTTTCATCGGCGATAAAAGCTTTTCAAGCTGGTCGCTACGCGGATGGCTTTTGTTCGAGAAATTCGGCATTCCGGTTAACGAAATCATGGTCGGTCTCTATTCCGGCACCATGAAAGAGGACCTCGCCGCTTTGGCGCCGGCCCGCTTTGTGCCCACCGCCCGCACGCCCGAAGGCTGGGTCATAGGCGAAAGCATCGCCTTGGCCGAAACGCTGGCCGAACGTCATCCGCAGGCTGGTCTTTGGCCCAAAGACGCCGAGGCGCGCATCTACGCGCGCTGGCTCGTGGCCGAAATGCATGCCGGGTTCACCGCCCTGCGCGGCGCCTGCCCGATGCAGCTTTTACATCAATATCAAGGCTTTGACGTTACCGATGCGGTCAAAGCCGATCTTGCACGTTTGGACACGATCCTGTCCCATGCCTTCGAAAATTTCGCGGGTGACGGCCCCTGGTTGTTTGGCACCTATTCTGCGGCGGATGCGTTTTACGCCCCGGTCGCGGCGCGGATTGCAGGCTATAAGCTGCCTGTTTCTGACCGCCTCAAAGCCTATGTTCACGCGCATCTGACTGATCCGGCATTCCGAAAGTGGCGCAAAGAGGGGCTTGAGATCAGCTATGATCCCGTGCCCTACGCGGTGGACCTGCCTGTGACGGAGTGGCCCGAACCGGTCTAAATTCGATAGGCTCTGGAGCGCGTTAACCATTTGCTAACCACGTCTGCGCTAGACGGGTTAAGATTGGTTAACACGCACCGGGAGCACACTATGGTCGCACGGACATTCTCCGTCGCTTTCGAAGGCATCGAGGCCCGCCCCGTCGAGGTGCAATGCGCCATTGCCCCCGGACTGCCCAGTTTCACCATCGTCGGCCTGCCGGACAAAGCCGTCACTGAGGCCCGCGAGAGGGTCCGCGCGGCCCTCGCGGCGATGCAAATTGCGCTGCCGTCCAAAAAACTCGTCATCAACCTCTCGCCCGCCGATCTGCCGAAAATCGGCTCGCATTTCGACCTCCCCATCGCCTTGGCGATCCTCGCCGCGACCGGATTGATCCCCGCAGAGAAAGCCGAAGAGACGCTGTCCTTGGGCGAATTGGCGCTCGACGGATCGCTCGTCGCAGTCAATGGCGCGCTGCCCGCCGCATTGAAAGCCGCCGAGTTGGACTGTGTCCTCGCCTGCCCCGAGGCCTGCGGATCAGAGGCCGCTTGGGTGGGCGCGACGCCCGTCTATGGGGCGAAAAACCTCGCGCAATTGCTCCGGCATTTCACCGGCGACCGACCGATCCATGAGGCACAGCCGGGCGAGATCACCCTGCCGTCTCACCACCGCGATCTGCGCGATGTGAAGGGGCAGGAAAAGGCCAAACGCGCCATGGAGATCGCCGCCGCCGGGGGCCATCACATGTTCATGGTCGGCACGCCCGGCTCCGGCAAATCCATGTTGGCGGCGCGCCTGCCGACGATCCTGCCGCCGCTTTCGGCGCAGGAGGCTTTAGAAACCTCGATCATTCATTCCCTTGCAGGCCTGTTGGACGAGGGCGGCATTTCCCGCGCGCGGCCCTTTCGCGAGCCGCATCACACCGCCTCCATGGCCGCCATCGTTGGCGGAGGGCGCGGTGCGCAGCCGGGGGAGATTTCGCTGGCGCATAATGGCGTGTTGTTCCTCGATGAATTCCCGGAGTTCCCGCGCGCCGTTTTGGAAACCCTGCGTCAGCCCATCGAGACCGGCGAGGTCATGGTCGCCCGCGCCAACGCCCATATGCGCTACCCCGCGCGGTTCATGTTGGTCGCGGCCGCGAACCCCTGCAAATGCGGCTATCTGCCCGATCCGGCGCGGGCCTGCGCCAAAGTCCCGCTTTGCGGTGAGGAGTATCTGGGCCGCATTTCCGGGCCCTTGATGGACCGTTTCGATTTGCGTCTCGAAATGCCGCCCGTGCAGTTTCAGGATTTGGACCTGCCGCCCTCTGGCGACAGTTCCGCCACGGTTGCGGCGCGTGTGGCCCAAGCCCGCGCGCTCCAGACCGAACGCTACGAGGGCACCGGATTTCGCACCAATGCGCAGATCGAAGGGCAGATGCTGGACGATGTCGCGTCTCCCGATGCCGAGGGCCGCGAGATTTTGACCAAAGCCGCCGAAAAACTCGGGCTTTCGGCGAGAGGCTATCACCGCGTCTTACGGGTCGCGCGCACGATTGCCGATCTGGCGGGCGAAGACGATGTGCGCCGCCCGCATCTGGCCGAAGCTTTGAGTTACCGGGTGGTGTCGGGCGTGCTCAATTAAGAGCTTTCAGGAATTCCGCCGTCTCCTCAATCGCCTGACGCGCCTCGGGGAAAAACCCGTCGAACATCTGCCAGACATGCGGTGCGCCTTCGGTGAGGCTGAGCACCACCTCCGCCCCCTCTTCACGCAAATGCGCCGCCATACGCACGGAATCGTCGCGCAAAATCTCACACTCCGAAGCCTGTAACAGCACCGGCGGGCAATTGGGAAAGCGGGCAAAGATCGGCGAGACTTGCGGGTCCTCGGGCGCAGAGACCCCAAGGATCATCGCGATCAGGTCGCGAGCCCGCTCCGACGGAAAAAAGTGATCGCGCTCTGCGTTGGTCTCGAATGAGGGGCTGGATAGCGTCAGATCGGTGAAGGGCGACCAGCCGAAAGCCCCGGCAGGCGGCGCGCCGCGCTGGCACAGCTCCGCCAAAAGCGTCAGGGCCAACCCGCCGCCGGCACTGTCGCCGCCGATGGTGATCTCTTGCGGACTGTAGCCCGAAGCCACCAGCGCATCCCAGACGACCAAGGCATCCTCAAACGCCGCGGGCAGCGGATGTTCGGGGGCCAGCCGATAGGCGGGCAAGAACACAGGCCGATTGGCCAGTTGCGCCAGCCGCGAGGCGAGGCGTTTGTGGGTCTCGGGACTGCCTGCGATGTAACCGCCGCCGTGGAAAAACAGGATGACGCGCTCGTCATCGCACTCCGGCGGCCGGATCCACATGCCCGGAAGGCCCAAAGCGTCATGGGTCACTTCGGCGGACAATTGCACCGGCAGGCTGAGCTTGGCGGCCAAATCGACCCCGTCCCGCAAAGGCACGGGGTTTTGCGCATGGGTAAAAGCGGCCCGCACGACGGGGCTCAAGGCCCCGGAGACAAGCCGCATCCGAAGGCTCATGCGCGTTTGGCCTCGATCGCTTTCCAGATCAGCTCGGCCGTGTTGGTGCCGTCGAAACGCTCGAGCTCCTGAATGCCCGTCGGAGAGGTCACGTTGATCTCGGTCAGGTAGTCGCCGATCACGTCGATGCCGACAAAGACCTGGCCTTTTTCCTTCAAAAGCGGCCCGATCCGGGCGCAGATTTCGAGATCGCGCGCGGTCAGGCCGACTTTTTCGGCGCGCCCACCGACATGCATGTTCGAGCGCGTTTCCCCGGCCTGCGGCACACGGTTGATCGCGCCCACAGGCTCGCCATCGACGAGGATCACACGCTTGTCGCCATTCGACACATCGGGCAGGAATTTCTGCACGATCATCGGCTCGCGCGAGATGCCGGTGAAAAGCTCATGCAAGGACGACAGGTTGCGATCATTCGGGTCGAGACGGAAAACGCCCGCGCCGCCGTTGCCGTAGAGCGGCTTCAGGATGATGTCGCCATGCTTTTCCTTGAACGCCTTGATGGTCTCAAGGTCACGCGCGATGGCGGTGGGCGGCGTCAGGTCCGGGAAGGTCAGAACCAGCAATTTCTCGGGGTAATTGCGCACCCAGAACGGATCGTTGACCACCAAAGTGCCCGGCGTGATCAGTTCGAGCAAATGCGTCGTGGTGATGTAGCCCATGTCAAACGGCGGGTCCTGACGCAGCCAGACGACGTCGTAATCCGACAAATCGACCTCGGTCATCTCGCCCAAGGTGTAGTGATCTCCCTCAACGCGGCGCACCTCGACCGGCCAGCCACGGGCGGTGACACGCCCCTCTTGGAAGGCCAGATGATCCGGCGTGTAATAGAACAGCTCATGGCCGCGCTTTTGCGCCTCTTCCATGATGCGAAACGTGCTGTCGGCATTGATGTTGATCGGACCGATCGGGTCCATCTGAATCGCGACTTTCAGCGCAGGTGTCTTGGACAAGGGCGTATCTCCTCTGGTTGCTTCTTAGATGGACCAGCCGGACCTCGCATTCAATGGCAATGTCTTGTGCGTAAGGTCACACGCCTCTCATACCCCTCTCACATCAACGCATTCTCCAGACACTCGACCTCGCCGCCCCCATTCACCAGCGCCACATCGATCCGCATCGGCGTCAAAAGCCCGGATGGCAGTCGCCCGATGTAATCTTCGGCACTGGCGCAGAGCCGGGCCTGTTGGCGCGCGCCGAGCGCGGCACTGGCGCGGGCGTGGGTTTTCGAGGCCTTCACCTCCACAAACACAATCTCATCTCCGGTGCGAAAAATCAGATCAATCTCGCCCCCGGCCCCGCGCCAGCGCCGCTCCAAGACCTCATAGCCGCGTTCGACATAGTGGCGCGCAACGATGTCTTCGGCGGAAAGACCGAAATGATAGGCTTGTTCGCCGCGGATGCGCCTTGGATTTTCCGCCGACATTCGGCCTCACTTCCCGTTTTTAATTCCCGTCGTTATTTCCCAGTCATCGCCAGCGCCATTTGGTAAACGTCGCGTTTCTTCAGCCCATGTTTTGCCGCCACCTCTGCGGCGGCATCCTTGACCGACATCTGTCCAAGCGCCGTCTCAAGATCGGCCTCCAAATCCGCCTCGGAGACCTCGACGTGATCCGCGCGCCCGACGAGCAACACGATCTCGCCCTTCACTGGCGCATCTCGCAGGCTTTCTTCCAACTCCCTGAGCGTGCCTTTGCGCACCTCCTCAAACCGTTTCGTCAACTCCCGACACAGCGCCGCCGGGCGGGTTTCCCCCAAGGTGTCGCACAATTCGCCTAAGGTTCGGTGAACGCGTTTCGGGCTTTCATAGAACCCGAGCGTGGCGGGCACGGCTGCAAAAGACGTGAAGAATTTCAAACGCGCTCCCAAAGAGGACGGCGGAAAGCCCGCGAAGAGAAAGCGATCAGACGGCAATCCCGAAATGGTCAAAGCCGCGATCATCGCGGACGGCCCCGGCGCGGAGGTGACGGGGATATGGCGCTCAAGCGCCTCGCGGCACAGAACAAACCCCGGATCGGCCACCAAAGGCGTACCAGCCTCGGACGCATAGGCCACGGATTTGCCCTCTTCCATCAGCGCGATCAGACGCGGGCGCATCTGGGCGCCGTTGTGATCGTGATAGGGATAGATGTGCCGCCCCTCCAAGGGAACGCCATGAATTTCCATCAATTTGCGCAGGGACCGCGTGTCCTCGGCGGCCAGCACATCGGCAGAGGCCAAGATGTCGAGGGCGCGCAGCGTGATGTCCCGGGCGTTGCCAATTGGCGTGGCGAGGAAATGGAGACCGGCAGAAAGCGGCTTGGTTTGATATATCAATGTGATCTCTGCCCTTTGCAGCGTTTACTCTTTGAGGACTGTCGCATAGTCTGCCCGCAAATTTGCGTGACCGGACCCCCGTGTTGCGCCTTTGCCGTCCAGAGTGAGGTTTCCCTATGTTCGCCGTTCTTCGCGCCGCCCGCAAGTCGCTCACCAAAGTTGCGCTTGGCCTGTCTGTTATTGCTCTTGCCGCTTGTGATCCGGGCGCTTTGCCTGTCACGGGTGGGCCGAAGATCAACACGTCCAATCCAGTGCCGGTCGCGCTTCTCGTGCCCTACGAATCACAACAGGGCGGCGACGTCGGCATGGCGCGTTCTATCGAAAACGCCGCGCGCCTCGCGATGGCCGATCTCGACGGCGTTAGCATTGATCTGCGCGTGTACCCGACCGGCGGTCAGGCCGAACGCGCCTCTGCCGCCGCAACTCAGGCGGTGAAGGACGGTGCCAAGATCATCCTCGGTCCGGTTTACGGCGGTTCCGCCAAACTCGCGGGTATCCCGGCGGCCAACGCGGGCATCAACGTGCTCTCGTTCTCCAACAACCCCGATGTCGCGGGCGGCAACGTCTTTATCCTTGGGCCGACCTTTGAGAACACCGCCAACCGGCTGGTGTCCTACGCGCGTTCCAACGGCAAGGGCCGGATCATGGTCGTGAACGGCAACAGCCCGGCGGAAAACGCCGGTGCCAGCGCCATCAGATCCGCGATCAGCCGTCAGGGCGCCACCCTCGCCGGCACCCAGAGCTTTGAGTTGAGCCAGCAAGGCGTTGTTCAGGCCATCCGCCCGATCGCCAACGCCGCGCGCAGCTCGAATGCCGATGCGATCTTCTTCACCTCCGGCAACGACGGTGCCATGCCGCTTTTGGCGCAGATGCTGCCGGAAAACGGCATCAAGTCGCCGAACCCTCAATACATCGGGCTGCAACGCTGGAACGTGCCCGCGTCTGCGATGAGCCTGCCGGGCCTGCAAGACAGCTGGTTCGCCATTCCCGACCAACAGCTGACCAGCAACTTCTCCGCGCATTATTCCGCCAAATACGGTCAGGCGCCCCATGCCCTCGCCGGTCTCGCCTATGACGGCATCGCCGCCATCGGGGCATTGGTCAAAGACGGTAACCAAAATGCGCTCACCGCCCAGGGTCTGACCCGCGGCTCCGGTTTTGTCGGTGTGAACGGGATTTTCAGACTTATGTCTGACGGTACCAACCAACGCGGCCTCTCCATCGCGACCATTCAGAACAATCAGGTAATCGAGATTGACCCTGCCCCAAGAGCCTTCCGTGGCGCCGGATACTGATCACCCGGCCCTCACCGCCTTTCTGCCAACGCCTTCGGGCACCTTCATCTGCGCGCAAGACGCCATTTTCGACAGCTCCGCCGTGGAAAAAGCGCTCGAAGCGGGATGGGCAGACGCCAAAAGCGATGCGGAGATCCGCAAGGCCACTGTCGCGGTCCTGAACGCGGCCCAGAAACGGGGCCGCGCCGCCATCGCCGCAGCCATGCTCGATGCGCCCCGCAACGCGCGTCCCGCGCTTCGGGCCTATGCCTGGTTGACCGATTGTTTGGTCACCACGGTGCTCTTCACTGCGATGATGAAGCTGCACCCGAACCCCAATCCGACCGAAGGGGAACGCATTGCCGTTCTGGCCGTGGGCGGATACGGACGCGGGGAAATGTCGCCGGATTCCGACGTCGATCTTCTGTTCCTCGCCCCGCATAAAATCACCGGCTGGATCGAAAGCCTAGTCGAGAGCATGCTCTACATGTTCTGGGACCTGCACCTCAAAGTCGGGCATTCAACCCGCACGGTGCGCGATTGTATCCGACTGGGCAAAGAGGATTTCACCATCCGCACGGCGATGTTGGAGCTGCGTTTCCTGTCTGGCAATCGCGATCTGGCGACAGAATTGCACGTCAAACTGCGCGATGAGCTGTTCCGCAACACCGCGCGCGAATTCATCGAAGCCAAGCTCGAAGAACGCGCCGAACGCCACCGCAAACAGGGCGGCCAGCGCTATGTGGTGGAGCCGAATATCAAAGAGGGCAAGGGCGGCCTGCGCGATCTCCACACGCTGTTCTGGATCGCGAAATATGTGCACGGCGTGCGCAACACCGCCGATCTGGTCAAGGCGGGTGTCTTTACCCAAGACGAATATCGTCAGTTCGAAGAGGCCGAAACCTTCCTGCATGCCACCCGCAATGCGCTGCACCTGATTGCCGGGCGTCCGATGGATCAGCTCACCTTCGACATGCAGGTCGAGGTGGCCGAACGTCTGGGCTATATCGACCATTCGGGCCGCCGCGCGGTCGAACATTTCATGCAGAACTACTTTCTGCACGCCACCCGCGTGGGCGAGTTGACCCGGATTTTCCTGACCTCTCTGGAGGCCCAACACGTCAAACAGGAACCTGCGCTGCAACGTCTTTTGAAACGTCGCCGCAAGGTCGGCGATCAATATGAGATGGTGCACAACCGGCTGAATCTACGCGACCGTAAGGCGTTTTTGGCGGACAAACTCAACCTGTTGCGTGTCTTCGAAGAGGGGCTCCGCACCGGCTATCTCTTGCACCCGGACGTGATGCGCCTGATCTCCGCCAACCTCGGCATGATCGACAATGAGATGCGCAATGACCCCGAGGCGCGGCGCATTTTTCTCGACCTTCTGTTGAAACATGGTAACCCGGAACGTGCGCTTCGGCGGATGAATGAGCTGGGCGTTTTGGGGGCGTTTATCCCGGAGTTTCAACACATTGTGGCGATGATGCAATTCAACATGTATCACAGCTACACGGTGGATGAGCACACGATCCAGGTGATCTCGAACCTCGCTGAAATCGAACGCGGTGAGTTGGAGGACGCCCTGCCCGTCTCGACTCGCATCCTGAAAACCGGGGTGAACCGCAAGGTTTTGTATGTCGCCATGCTTTTGCATGACATTGGCAAGGGCCGCGTCGAGGACCATTCCGTCATCGGCGCCCAGATCGCCCGCAAAGTGGCGCCCCGGCTGGGCCTCAAACCCGCCGAATGCGAGACCGTCGAATGGCTGGTGCGCTATCACCTCTTGATGTCGGACATCGCCCAGAAACGCGACATCGCCGACCCGCGCACGGTGCGCGATTTCGCCAAGGCGGTGAAAACCCGTGAGCGGCTCGATCTCTTGACGGTTCTGACCGTCTGCGACATTCGCGGCGTCGGCCCGGATGTCTGGAACAATTGGAAAGCCACGCTGATCCGCAACCTGCATTCGCAGACCGCCTATGCGCTTGAACACGGGCTCGAAGAGATCAACCGCGACGCCCGCGAAGGTGAGGCCAAGAAAGAGCTGCGCAGCCGGCTTCTGGATTGGGATGCTGCCGAGAAACGCACCGAATTGCAGCGGCATTACAGCACCTATTGGCAGGGGCTGCCCTTTGCCGCGCATGAGATTTTTGCGCATCTTCTCAAGGACATCCAGGCCGACGAAATTCGCATCGACCTGCATCAGGACGAAGACCGCGACGCCACGCGGGCCTGTTTCGCCTTGGCCGATCACCACGGGATTTTCTCGCGGCTCGCAGGCGCCCTGGCGCTTGTCGGTGCCAACGTGGTCGATGCGCGGACCTTTACCTCTAAGGATGGCTACGCCACCGCCGTGTTCTGGATTCAAGACAATGACGGCAATCCGTTTGAGAGCGCCCGCCTACCGCGTCTGCGTCAGATGATCGACAAGATCCTGCGCGGTCAGGTCATGGCCCGCGAGGCGCTCGACACCCGCGACAAGATCAAGAAACGCGAAAGCAAATTCAATGTGCCGACCTCGATTTCCTTTGACAACGAGGGGTCGGAGATTTTCACCATCATCGAGGTCGACACCCGCGACCGTCCCGGTCTCTTGTACGACCTGACGCGGGTTCTGGCCGAAAACAGCATCTCCATCGTCACCGCCCAGATCGCCACTTACGGCGCGCAGGTGGTCGATGTGTTCTATGTGAAGGACATGTTCGGGATGAAACTCCATGCCGAATCCAAGCGCAAATCGCTTGAGAAGAAACTGCGCGAGGCCATCGTGACCGGCGCGAAACGGGCGCAGGCGCAATGAAGCCGATCCGCCTTGTCCGGGGCTTTGTCACGGTGGGCGGTTGGACCCTGATGAGCCGCATTCTGGGCTTTGTCCGCGATGCGCTGATCGCGGCCTTTTTCGGCGCTGGTCCCGTGGCCGAGGCCTTTGCCGTCGCCTTTTCACTGCCCAACATGTTCCGCAGGTTCTTTGCCGAGGGCACGCTCAACGTCGCCTTTGTGCCGATGTTCTCCAAAAAGGTCGAAGCCGAGGATCACGCCAAACGCTTTGCCGAAGAGACGCTTGCCGTGCTGGCAACCGCGCTGATTGCGCTCACGCTTTTGGCGACGCTGTTCATGCCCGCTTTGGTCACGCTGATGGCGGCAGGCCTCATTGGCGACCAAAGGTTCGATCTGGCCGTCGATTTTGGCCGCATCGCCTTTCCCTATGTGCTGTTCATCTCGGTGGGCGCGCTGTTTTCCGGTATCCTGAACGCCACCGGTCGCTTCGCCGCCGCCGCCGCCGCCCCTGTCATGCTCAATGTCGTGCTCTCGGTCGCCATGATTGCGGCCTCAAAGCTTGGCCTTTCCGTCGAGCGCGCGCTGATCTGGGCGGTGCCGGTCGCAGGTGCCGCGCAATTGGCCGTGGTCTGGATCGCCGCCGCCAAGGCCGGTTTCAACCTGCGTCCGCGCCTGCCCCGTCTCACGCCGGAGATCAAATCTCTGCTGGTTCTGGCCGGTCCTGCCGCACTGGCAGGTGGTGTGGTTCAAATCAACCTTCTGGTCGGACGTCAGGTCGCGTCTTTCTCGCAAGAAGGCGCGATCCAATACCTGAACCTCGCGGATCGTCTCTATCAATTGCCGCTGGGCGTGGTCGCGATTGCCATCGGCATCGTGCTTTTGCCCGACCTGTCGCGCCGCCTTCAGGCAGGCGATCACAAGGGCGCCCGCGATGCCTACAACCGGGCTTTTGAGTTCGCGCTTTTGCTCACCGTGCCCGCAGCCGTGGCGCTGATCGTGATCCCGGATGTGTTGATTTCCTTCCTGTTCCAGCGCGGCGCCTTCACGGCGGAAGACACGCAAAAGACCGCGCTTGCGGTGATGATTTACGGATTGGGCCTGCCTGCCTTTGTGATGCAAAAGGTGCTGCAACCGCTGTATTTCGCCCGCGAAGACACCAAAACACCTTTCCGCTTTGCGCTCTACGCCATGGTGATCAACGCCGTCGTCGCCGTCGGCCTGTCCTTTGTCATCGGCTATCTCGCCGCCGCTTTCGCGACGACGCTGGCCGCCTGGGGCATGGTGGCACTCTTGTGGTTTGGCAAGAAAAGCATGGGCGAAGATGTCCACGCCGACGCCCGCCTGATCCGCCGCGCGCCGCGTATTCTGATCGCCTCGATCCTGATGGGGGCGTTGCTTTGGGGTGGTGAAATGGCACTGTCACCGGTGTTCGAGCTGTCGCGCGGGTTGGGGACGCTTCTGTTGGTGGCGCTTGGAATTGTTGGCTATTTCACCTTCGCGCATCTGATCGGTGCGGTGCGCATGGCCGAATTGAAAGGCTCGGTGCGGCGGGGCGGGTGAGGTCGTTCTCGCGGACCGGCACTGGCCCGCTACGATCTCATTCTACCTCGCATTAAGGTTAATCAGGTTAACCTTAATGCCCGTTAGGATTTGAGTGGATGTAAGCGCCTTTACCGCTGACGCAGCCGCATCAAAATCCGGCCAAAAGCCCCCGGCACCAGCAAAGCCGCCGTGCCGAACCCGGCCACAAAGCCCGCCAGATCGGCCACCCAATCGGGAGAACCGCCGAACAGCAGACCATAGAGCAACTGCAAGCCCATCAAAAAGCCGATGAGCGTAAAGGCTCGCATGCGGTTTTCCTGCATCTGCCCAAGCCCCAGCCACAAGATGAACGTATAGGCGCCGATAAAGCCGTAAGCAGCGGGATAAGCCCCCAAAAGCGGCGTTGCGGCATTCAAGATCAATCCGAACGCCAAAGACCCGGCCAGCGTCGAGACAATGAAAATCACCAGAACCGCCAGATTGCCAAAGGTCTCGCCCACCATCTTGCCCAGCGCCAGAATGAAGACCATGACCATCAGCGCATGGGTGATCGAGTAGTGCACGAAGGCATAGGTAAAGAACCGGCGGAGATGCTCAAAAGGCCATGAGCCCTGCGCCCGCATCGCCTCGAACACCGTATCGAAAAAGCCGTAGGTCTCCATCGCACCGATCCGCCAACCGACGGCATCGGGCCCACCGATGAGGCCCAAAGCGCCAATTTGAAACACCACCTCGATGCCTCCCAGCACCAAAGCAATCGCAATCACCATCGGAGGCAGCGCATTAAAGGGCGCTTCGGGGCGGGAATACTCGGGATCATCGGTCATAAAACGGGCCTTTCCTTGACGCTCTCGTCCCGCATAGGTAAGCCACGATCACCTATTAATCCAGTGACGGAGTTCCAGATGGACAAGCCTGCCTTCACCCCCCGCGTTTTTTCGGGGATCAAGCCTTCGGGCGGGCTCACTCTCGGCAACTACCTCGGGGCGATCAAACGCTTCGTGGGGATGCAGGGCGGTGAGTTCGAAACCATCTATTGCGTGATGGATATGCACGCAATCACCGTCTGGCAAGACCCCGAAGATTTGCGCCACGCCACCCGCGAAGTCGCCGCAGGCTATCTGGCCGCGGGGATTGATCCCGACGCCTCGATCCTGACCAACCAGTGTCGTGTTCCGGCTCATGCCGAACTCGCGTGGCTGTTCAACTGTGTCGCCCGCGTCGGCTGGATGAACCGCATGACTCAGTTCAAGGACAAGGCCGGCAAGAATGCCGAAAACGTGTCCTTGGGTCTCTACGCCTACCCCTCTTTGATGGCCGCCGACATTCTCGTCTACCACGCGACCCATGTTCCCGTGGGCGAGGATCAGAAACAGCACGTCGAGCTGACACGCGACATCGCCAATAAATTCAACCACGACTACAAGGTCGATTTCTTCCCGGAAACGGTCCCTGTGATCGAAGGCCCGGCGATGCGGGTGATGAACCTTCGCGACGGCACGAAAAAGATGTCCAAATCGGGTGAAAGCGACATGGAACGCGTCAACATGACCGATGACGCGGACACCATCGCCAAGAAGTTCAAAAAGTCGAAAACCGACCCGGAGGTTCTTCCCGAAGAGATGGAAGGCCTCGCCAACCGTCCCGAGGCGCGCAACCTCGTCAACATCTACGCCGGTCTCGCCAATATGACCGGCGAAGCGGTGCTGGCCGAATATGGCGGTCAGGGTTGGGGCAAGTTCAAACCGGCTTTGGCCGAGCTTGCCGTCGAACATCTCGCGCCGATCTCGACTGAGATGAAACGCCTGATGGACGACCCGGCAGAGATCGACCGGATCATGGCGAAAGGGGCCGAGAAGGCCAATGAGATCGCCCAGCCGATTTTGGAGGAAACCTTCAAGATCATGGGCTTCGTGCGCTAAACGCCTGCCTTCCGAACACAACAAAGGGCGCCCGTCGTGGCGTCCTTTTTCGTCTTCATTGCAGTCTAAATACTCAGATCAGCTTGACCCGCGTGCCCACCGCAACGCGGTCGTAGAGATCGACAATCTGCTCATTGTAAAGCCCGATGCAGCCATCCGACGACCGCCGCCCGATCTTGCGCGTGTCGTGGGTGCCGTGGATGCGGTAATATTGCCAACTCAGATAGAGCGCCCGCACACCCAGCGGGTTTTGCGGCCCGGCGGGCACCGTCACCGGCAGGCTCGGATCGCGTTCGCGCATCGAGGGCGTCGGCGTCCAGGTCGGATCTTTCACCTTTTGAATGACCTCCGTATAGCCGCGCCGGGTCAGTTCATCCGAAATCGGCACAGAGGTCGGGTAGAGTTTGTAGGTGCCATCCGCCCCCCAGAAATGCAAAGCCCGGCTCACAGTATCGGCCACAATGCGCCCCTGCCCCAGCTCATCGAAATGCTCCTGCCAGTCGATGCGGCGAAAGCTCGAAATATTCTGCCGCGCGGGCCCGGTGGATTTCATCTCCTCCGGCAAGGTCAACCCGACCTCTTGAGCGGAGGCGGCGCGAGCCAGAAAAGGCGTGGCAAGGCTCAGCGCCAGAAAGTGGCGGCGTTTCATCTCGGACATCTCAAGACCTCTTATGCGATTACGTCTGCAATTTTGCGCCAAAAGACGCAAAACATCGCTCACCTTCAAATCACGAAGCGGTGACGTGTGAGGCCGTCGGGAAATCGCAGCAAGGATGTCACATAAGGGTTTCAAATCCACCCTATCAAGGGACCCAAGCGATTCAGAATCAGACCTGTCCCCGCCTGATCCCGTCTCGCACGCGCCTGTGTTAGGCGCACGCTCTGATCATTTTCCCCGATGGATCAGACCCTCATTGGACCCTCGGCTTCCCGGAGCCGGGGGTTTTCTCCATCTTGTCTCTGAGGCTTTCACATCTACCAACTGTTGCGTCTGGCGCCCGGCTCAGTCATCATCGCCGTGAAATTGCCCCTAAGCTTATTAAGAGCACGACCAAAGAGGCCCCCATGCGCAAGTTTCTCGTGATCCTCGATGACAGCCGCGAATGTCTCAACGCCATGCGCTTTGCCGCCATGCGCGCCTCGAACTCCGGCGGTGGTGTCACCATCCTGTCGATCATTCCGCCCGAAGAGTTCAACCACTGGATCGGGGTTGCCGATCTGATGCGCGAAGAGACCCGCGACCGGATCGTCGCGCATTACGAGGTCTTCGCCAAATGGATGCGCGACCGTCAGGGCATCGACCCCGAGCTGGTGATACGCGAAGGCGAGGCGGTGCATGAAATCTTGGCACAGATCAAGGAAGACCCTGAAATCGGCGTCCTCGTTCTTGGGGCGGGCACGGAGAAATCCGGCCCCGGCCCGCTCGTGGCCGCGATGACCAAACAGGCGGGTTTCCTGCCGATCCCCATGACACTCGTGCCCGGCGAGATGTCGAAAGAACGCCTCGAAGCGGTGACCTGATGCCGACGCTCGCGAGCTACCTTCACTCGGAAAAGGAGTTCCACTCCTTTCTCAAGGACGCCAAGCACCGCATGGGGCACGCCATGGAGAGCGACAGCATGACCTATACGGCGGTCGATGGCGTGTTGCAGACCTTTCGACGCCGCCTCACCCCGCCGCAGGTGATTGCCTTTGGCGATGTGTTGCCCTCAAGCCTGCGCGCGATGTTGGTGTTCAACTGGCGCGTCGATGCGGTGCCCCTGCCCTTTGGCACGCGTTCCGAGTTGATCCGCGAGGCGCAGACGGTGCGCAAGGAGCACAACATCACGCCGCTCAATGTGATCGACGCCACGGCCTATGCGCTTTGGCGGCATTGCAACCACCGCGATCTGAAACGCGTGCTCGACATGATCGGCCCCGAGGCGGTGGCCTTTTGGGCTGTGCGCGGGATTCCCGAGACAGAGCTTGAACAACAGATCATCTGACGCTATAGTTTAGAACTGTTCTAAATCTTGACTTTCGGCGCCACAAGGCGCATATCCGACCTGTCTACTAAGGAATACGCGCCATGTTCATCCAGACCGAATCCACGCCGAACCCCGCCACTTTGAAATTCCTGCCCGGCCAGACCGTTCTGGACGCGGGCACCGCCGATTTCACAACAGAAGAGGCCGCAAGCGCCTCGCCGCTCGCCAGCCGCATCTTCAAGGTCGGCCATGTCGCGGGTGTGTTCTTCGGCTCAGATTTCGTCACTGTGACGAAAGAGGACGACACCGATTGGGACCACGTCAAACCCGCCATTCTGGGCGCGATCATGGAGCATTTCCAATCCGGCGAACCGGTGATGGCCGGTCAAGGCCCGGACACCTCTGGCGGCCACGCCGATCATGACGGCCCCGACAGCGAGATCGTCACCCAGATCAAGGAATTGCTCGACACCCGCGTGCGTCCCGCCGTGGCACAAGACGGTGGCGACATCACCTTCCACGGTTTTGATCGCGGCATCGTTTACCTGCATATGCAGGGCGCCTGCGCCGGTTGTCCGTCGTCCACGCTGACCCTGAAAATGGGCATCGAGAACCTGCTGCGTCACTACATCCCCGAGGTGCTCGAAGTGCGCCCGGTTGCGGCATAAGTCGCCGCCCAAGTGACCCAATTCACGCCTGAAATGCTCGCCGATATCCATGCGGCGAGCTTTGAGACGCCCCGCCCTTGGTCCGCGACCGAGTTTGCGGGGCTTTTGTCTATGAAGGGCGTGTTTCTGGTCACCGGCGATGGCCCGTCCTTTGCGCTTGGGCGTTTTGTCCCGCATGAGGCCGAGTTGTTGACCCTCGCCGTGGCACCCGAGGCGCGCGGTCAGGGGCTTGGCCGCAAGATTTTGAAAGCCTATGAGAAAGAGGCGGATCGCCAGATCGCGCTCAAGTCCTTTCTCGAGGTGGCCGCCGACAACGAAGCCGCGATTTCCCTCTATCTCTCGGAAGGATATAGCGAATCTGGTCGGCGCAAGAATTATTACACCGCCCCGGACAAAACCAAGGTCGACGCCCTGGTCATGGAAAAGCGTATAAAACATACGTAACCCAACGTCATAAGGTCGCCTCCCCAAGAATTGCCCCCTAAGAGGCTACCAATTGGTCAAATTTGGCAAAATGTGTATTGACCCTCCGGCAGGGACGCGCCCTAATCCCTGCCAAGGCGAGACTGTGCTCGCTTACATGGGTCGCATCATGTGACTGTTTCGAACGAGACGACGTGACGTTCTCAGTCGTGACCTTCTCAGAGGCGATCCCAAGACCAGTATATAACGGGAGACCATTCATGACCCTGAAGACCACGTTCCTCGGCGCCGCTGCCGCACTTGCACTGACCTCCGGTGCCGCTCTGGCCGATCCGGCGATCATTTTCGACCTCGGTGGCAAGTTCGACAAATCCTTCAACGAAAGCTCCTACAACGGTGCCGAGCGTTGGAAGGCCGAAACCGGCGGGTCTTATCGTGACGTCGAGCTGCAATCCGACGCCCAGCGCGAACAGGCGCTGCGCCGCTTTGCCGAGAACGGCTTCAACCCGATCATCATGGCTGGCTTCTCCTTTGCCACCGCGCTTGAAACCGTGGCAGCCGATTTCCCGGACACCAAATTCGCCATCATCGATATGGTCGTGGACGCGCCGAACGTGCGCTCCGTGGTGTTCAACGAACATGAGGGCTCCTACCTCGTCGGCATCGCCGCCGCCTACGCCGCAGAAGGCGACACCGTCTCCTTCGTCGGCGGCATGGACATCCCGCTGATCTCCAAATTCGCTTGCGGCTATGCGCAGGGCTTTAAATCCGTGAAACCCGAGGGCAAGGTCATCGTCAACATGACCGGCACCACGCCTGCGGCCTGGAACGACCCGGTGAAGGGCGGCGAATTGACCCGCGCGCAAAAAGCGGCTGGCTCCGAAGTGGTGTTTGCGGCCGCTGGCGGCACGGGCCTCGGTGTTCTGCAAACCGCAGCCGACGAGGATATGCTCGCCATCGGTGTGGACAGCAACCAGAACTACCTGCAACCGGGCCATGTCCTGACCTCTATGGTGAAGCGCGTCGACAACGCCGTTTATGACGCCTTCATGCAGGGCGAAGACCTTGAGACCGGCATCTTCGTGATGGGTCTGGCGAATGACGGCGTGGGCGCCGCCATCGACGAATACAACGAAGCGCTGATCACGCCTGAGATGAAAGTCGCCATGGACGACGCCACCGCGAAAATCGTCTCCGGCGAGGTTGTGGTCCACGACTACATGTCCGACGAAACCTGCCCGGCTTACTAAGGCGAGCGTCGCATGAGCGTTCAGAACGAGGCGGGGCGGCAGGAGACTGTCGCCCCCACCGCTTCCGCCCCCGCGATTGAATTGCGCGGGATTTCAAAGGCTTTCGGCCCGGTTCAGGCCAATAAGGATATTTCCATCTCGGTCGCCAAGGGCTCGATCCATGGCATCATTGGCGAGAACGGCGCGGGCAAATCCACGCTGATGTCGATCCTTTACGGGTTCTACAAGGCGGACGCGGGCCAGATCATCATCAACGGCCAAGAGGTGAACATCAGCGAGAGCCAGGAGGCCATCGCCGCCGGCATCGGCATGGTGTTTCAGCATTTCAAACTGGTCGAAAACTTCACCGTTCTGGAAAACGTCATTCTGGGCGCTGAAGACGGCGGGCTTTTGAAGCCCTCGCTCGCCAAGGCCCGCAAGCTATTGAAACAGCTTTCTGACGAATATGAATTGTCCGTCGACCCGGACGCCTTGATCGAAGACCTCTCCGTGGGCCACCAGCAGCGGGTCGAGATTCTCAAGGCGCTCTACCGTCAGGCCGACATCCTGATCCTCGATGAGCCGACCGGCGTGCTGACGCCTGCCGAGGCCGATCACCTCTTCCGCATTCTCGAAGGGCTGAAGAAAGAGGGCAAAACCATCATCATGATCACGCATAAACTGCGTGAAATCATGGAGATCACCGACACGGTTTCCGTGATGCGTCGTGGCGAAATGACCGCGACCGTGAAAACTGCAGAGACCTCCCCTGAAGAGCTCGCCGAGCTGATGGTCGGGCGCAAGGTCTTGCTGCGTGTCGACAAGAAACCCGCCGTCCCCGGCGCGCCTGTCGTCGAAATCGAGAACCTCGAAGTCGTGGACGAACAGGGCGTTCGCCGCGTCAAAGGCATCGATCTGACGGTGCATCAGGGCGAAATCCTTGGCATTTGCGGCGTTGCGGGCAACGGTCAAACTGAATTGCTTGAAGTCTTGGGCGGCTATCAGACCGGCACCGGAAAAATTCTTATGAACGGTCAGGAAATTGATCTCTCCGGCAAGCATTCCAACGGCCAGACCCGCCGCGCGCGTGGCATTGCCCATGTGCCCGAAGACCGCCATGACGAGGGGCTGATCCTCGAGTTTCAGGCTTGGGAAAACATGGTCTTCGGCTATCACCACGCGCCGGAATATCAGAAAAACGCGCTGTTGATGGCCAATGCGGGCATCAAGGCGATGACCCAGACCAGCATGGACAAATTCGACGTCCGCCCGCCGAACCCGAAGCTCGAAGCCAAGTCGTTCTCCGGCGGCAACCAGCAGAAAATCGTGCTGGCCCGCGAGATCGAACGCAACCCCGATCTCTTACTCGTGGGCCAACCGACGCGCGGTGTGGACATCGGCGCGATCGAGTTCATTCACCAACAGATCGTCGCGCTCCGCGATGAGGGCAAGGCGATCCTTTTGGTCTCCGTGGAGCTTGACGAGATCATGTCGCTGTCGGACCGGATCGTCGTCATGTTCGACGGTCAGATCATGGGCGAACGCTTGCCCTCTGAGACCAACGAGGGCGAGCTTGGCCTGTTGATGGCCGGGATTACAGATGAGGAGAAGGCACAATGAACAAGATGCCGAAATGGGCGGACGCCGTCCTCATTCCTTTGATCTCCATCCTTCTGGCGTTTTTCTTTTCCGGTTTGGTGATCTGGGCCATCGGCAAAGACCCGGTGGTGGCGATCAAGACCATGGTGCAGGGCGCCTTTGGCTCGACCTCCGGGATCAGCTACACGCTCTATTACGCCACCAATTTCATCTTCACGGGCCTCGCCGTGGCCGTCGCCTATCACGCGCGGCTTTTCAACATCGGCGGCGAAGGTCAGGCGATGTTGGGCGGGCTGGGCGTGACGCTTGTGTGTCTCGCTGTGCCGTGGCCGCATTGGACGCTGGCGCTTCCTGCGGCAATGATCGGCGGCGCTTTGTTTGGCGCGGCTTGGGCCTTTATCCCCGCCTGGCTTCAGGCCAAACGCGGCAGCCACATCGTGATCACCACGATCATGTTCAACTACATCGGCGCGGCTTTGCTGGGCTATCTCTTGACCAAGGTGCTTAAGGTCAAAGGCTCGATGCTGACCGAAAGCGCGCGCTTTCCCGAAGGCGCACATCTGCCGAATTTCTCCGAAATTCTGGCGCCGCTCGGCATCAATTTTTCGCCCAACGCCCCCGCGAACATGGCGTTCTTCGTGGCGCTTCTCTGCACCTTCCTGTTCTGGATTCTGATCTGGAAAACGCGTCTGGGCTATGAAATCCGCGCCTATGGTCAGTCGGAAACGGCGGCGAAATACGCCGGTATCAACCCCTCGCGCATCGTCATCATCGCGATGCTGATCTCTGGCGGTCTGGCCGGTCTCATGGCGATCAACAACGTCATGGGCGAGGCCGAGCGCCTGATCGACAACGCGGTCGAAGGCGCCGGTTTCATCGGCATCGCGGTCGCGCTCATGGGGCGCAACCACCCGATTGGCATCCTTTTGGCCGCGCTGTTGTTCGGGTTTCTCTACCAAGGCGGCGCCGAGCTGTCGTTCTGGGAATCGATCCCGCGCGAGTTGGTCGTCGTCATTCAGGCGCTTGTGATCATGTTCACCGGCGCGCTCGACAATATGGTGCGGATGCCGCTTGAAAAACTTTTTGTCGCGCTCGGCAAAAACAAAAAGAAGGAGGCGTAAGATATGGACTATCTCACGATCATCCAGATCCTCGACAGTGCCCTGCGTCTTGCGACCCCTCTTTTGCTGACCTGTCTCGCCGGTCTCTTTTCCGAACGCGCGGGCGTTGTCGACATCGGGCTTGAGGGCAAACTTCTGGCCGCGGCCTTTCTTGCAGGCGCCGCCGCTGCCGTCACCGGCTCGATCTGGATCGGACTTTTGGCGGGGATTGCGGGGTCTCTCGCGTTTTCCATGCTGCATGGTCTGGCCTCGATCACCTTCAAAGGCGATCAGCTGATTTCCGGCGTGGCGCTGAATTTTCTCGCCGCCGGTCTTACGGTTGTGATCGGTCAAAGCTGGTTCCAGCTCGGCGGGCGCACGCCCTCTTTGTCCGGCAACGGACGGTTTGAGGGCTGGGACCTGCCCTTTGCCGACGCCATGGCGAAAATCCCCGTGATCGGCCCGGCCTATGACGAGCTCATCTCCGGCCACACCACGCTCACCTATCTGGCGCTTTTGGCCGTGCCGCTGTCTTGGTGGGTGCTCTATCGGTCCCGCTTCGGGCTGCGCCTGCGCGCTGTGGGCGAAAACCCCAGCGCCGTGGACACCGCCGGGATTTCGGTGGTCAAACTGCGCTACGCGGCCCTCGTGATCGCTGGTGTGCTCTGTGGCCTTGCGGGCACTTATCTCGCCTCTTTGGCGGCAGGTTTCGTCAAGGACATGTCCGCAGGACGGGGCTATATCGCGCTTGCCGCGCTGATCTTTGCGAAATGGCGGCCGTGGTATGCGCTTTGGGCGACGTTGTTGTTCGGCCTACTGGAGGCCATCGGCAACCGCTATCAGTCCATCGCTTTGGGCGATTTCGTGATCCCGGTGCAATTCATGCAGGCCCTGCCCTACATCTTGACCGTGATCATCCTCGCAGGCTTTGTCGGCAAGGCGATCCCGCCGCGTGCCAGTGGGCAGTCCTACGTCAAGGAACGCTAAGACGGTGTAATGTGATGTTGAAAGCGGGCCTCAGCGCCCGCTTTTTTCATGCCACCTCCGGCAGAACATTTGACGGCACTGGCAAATCATTGCATTCCTGAAAGAAACGCACGCGAAAGCTACAGCCCATGCAAATCTTCCTCCCCATTGCAGAAGTCTCCGTGAACGCCTTCACGCTTCTGGGGATTGGCGGCATGGTCGGTGTTTTGTCCGGCATGTTTGGCGTCGGTGGCGGGTTCCTGATCACGCCTTTGCTGTTCTTTGTCGGCATCCCCCCTGCCGTGGCCGTGGCCACATCCGCCAATCAGATCGTCGCCTCGTCGGTCTCCGGCGTGCTCGCGCATCTCAAACGCAAGACGGTCGATCTGAAAATGGGGATGGTGTTACTGGGTGGCGGCCTTGTCGGCTCCGCCATCGGCATCCAGATTTTCAACATGCTCAAGGCGATGGGCCAGGTCGATCTCTTGGTCACACTCTGCTACGTCGTTTTCCTCGGCATCATCGGTTTTCTCATGCTGATCGAGTCGATCCGGGCGATCAAACGCGCGCGTGGACGCCCCGGAGGACGGCCTGAGCGCAAGAAACACCTCTGGGTCCACACCCTGCCCTTCAAGATGAAATTCCGTGCCTCCGGGCTTTATATCTCCGCCATTCCGCCCATCGCGGTCGGCGTGTTCGTTGGCATGTTGGGCGCCGTGATGGGGGTCGGCGGCGGGTTCATCATGGTGCCCGCGATGATCTACATCCTCGGCATGCCCACCAAGGTGGTGATCGGCACCTCGCTCTTTCAGATCATTTTCACCGCCGGGTTCACCACGATGTTGCACGCCTATACGAACCACACGGTCGATGTGCTTTTGGCTTTCCTGTTGCTCTTTGGCGGTGTCATCGGCGCCCAGATCGGCACGCAGATCGGGCTCAGGCTCAAGGCCGAGCAATTGCGTATCATGTTGGCGCTTCTGGTCCTTCTGGTCTGTCTGAAACTTGGGGTCGATCTTTTGATCACACCCAAGGAACTCTACTCGCTGGGGGTCTGATGATGCGTCGCCTGATCGCCCTCCTCGCATTTTTTCTCATCCCCCTGACGGCGCAGGCCGAACAGGTCGTAGCCGCCTTGAGCCAGACGCGGGTCTCCGTGAATGCCAATTTCGACGGCTCTGAAATCCTTGTCTTTGGTGCGATCAAACGTGAGGTCGCGATCCCGGAAAACAGTCCGCTCGACGTGGTCATCACGGTCGCCGGGCCGGAACAGGTGGAAACCATTCGCCGCAAGGATCGACGGTTTGGCATCTGGATCAACGTCGAGGCACAGGTCATCGGCCATACGCCCACGTTTTATTCCGTCGCCACGACGCGACCTCTGCAAGACATCCTGCCGCCGCTCACCGACAGCCTGTGGAAAATCACCGCTGACAAACGCATCCTGCCCGGGATGCGCGGCCTGCCGGCCCGCGAGGCGCTGATCCGGTTGCGTGAAAACGACGACCTATACCGCACCCGCGAGGGTGAAGTCTCACTCATCGAAGACACGCTGTTTGACACCTCCATCGCGCTTCCGTCGAACATCGTCGAAGGCACTTATACAACCCGAATTTTTCTGATCCGCGACGGCGATGTGATCGACAGCTATGGCACCTCGATCAATGTGCAAAAGGTCGGGATCGAGCGCTGGCTCTACAATCTCGCCTATCAGAATGCGCTGATCTACGGGATCATGGCGCTGGCGATTGCCGGAATTTTCGGCTGGGGTGCGTCACAGGTGTTCCGCCTGATCCGACGTTAAGACCGTTACAGCCCGTTCTCGATCTGCTCGGCTTCCAGCGTCAAAGGGGCGGCGACACGCGCCGTCAGATCGGCCACCGAGAGAGGCCCCGAGGGTTTCGCCAAACGCGCCCGCGTCACCCACAAAAGCCGCGTCTGCGCCCGGGTGATCGCCACATAGGCTAGCCGTTTCCATAGGGGAATCCCCGCCTCCATCCGCCCCGCGCGCGCGGCCGCGTAGAGATCGGGTGCAAAGACCTGAACATCATCCCATTGCGAACCCTGCGCCTTGTGAATCGTCACCGCCGCGCCATGCAGGAACGCCGCACCCATCCGCGCCGCATAGGGGATAAAGGGTTCTTCCTCATCGGGAAATTCGATTTTGACGATGGAGGCCGCGGAGATGTTCGGATCTTCTGCGCCCATCACATGCAGGCGCGAAAACCCCGGTTTACGCCCCGGCCCGAGGTAGACAACCTGCGCGCCTTTGATCAACCCGCGCGCCTCCAGATCGAGGCGTTTCTTGCGGTGTTTCATCGGCAATTCGATCCCGTCGCAAATCAGCGGCTCGCCGGGCAAAAGCGCATCTGTAGGCGCGTCGAACACCTGTCGAAAGGCTTGGATCAGTCGAATGCGGGTCGCGTTGCGCCAGACCAAAACGGGCGAGCGCGCCATCAGATCGCTTTCGACGCGCTGCGCATAGACCACGCGCTCGTCGCGCGCAGCCGCCTCTTCGATCATCCGCTCGAACTGCTCGAAACTCAGTTGTGGATCGGCCAGCGCATGCGCGAGATCGAGGATCGGACTGTCGGCTTCCTGACGGTGAATGCGGTGGAGAATATGCTGTTTTGCCTTGGGCAGCGTCTCGAAGATCATCTCACCGGATTGGTTCACCGGCGCCAACTGCGCCGGGTCGCCGAACAGCACGAGGGTGGGAAAGATTTCCTGCAAATCCTCGAACTGACGTTTGTCCAACATCGAGCTTTCATCGACAAATCCGATGTCGAGCGGGTCTTCGCGCCGTTTCCAGCCGGTGATGAAATCAGACCCACGCAACCCCGCAGCGGCCAGCGCGCCGGGGATGGATTTATGATTTTGGTAAAACGCATAGGCCTTGTCGAGCGCCTCTTCGGTCAGCCCCTCGATCTTGAGCCCTTCGAGATCGGGACGCTCTCCGTTGCCCGCCAGCCAATCGGCAATTTTCTCGTACTCCGGGTCATAAACCGGCGTATAGAGAATGCGGTGAATGGTGGTCGCGGGCACACCGCGATTGCGCAGCACAGACGCCGCTTTGTTCGTCGGCGCCAGAATGGCCAGCGTGCGCCGTTCTTTGCGGCGTTTGTTCTCGTAGTCGCCAGAGACGATCTCGACACCCGCGTCATCCAGCGCCTTGTAAAGTTGCGCCAACAAAAGGGTTTTCCCGGAGCCCGCCTTGCCGATCACCGCACAAAGCTGATTGGTCGCGCTGGCTTGCGGCGTGATAATGCCATCCTCGAGATCGACGCCGACACGCGCCAACATCGCGCTGATCGCATCAAAGGCTTCGGCCTGATCTTCGGAAAATGTAAGCGCAGTCTGGGTCATGCGGCGACCCTACAGGGACGCCGCACCATGTGCCAGAGTCATCGCATCCATCTCAGCTCAGGCGATGGCCCGCAGTTCTTCCACATAGCTTTGATTGAACGCGTCATGGAACCAACGTTTGGAGGTCTCGCGATCCACGCCAGCACGTTCCAGAGTGGGCGCAAACACATCCTCATGCATCTCCCAAAGGCCGACACCGATGGTCTCACGACCTTCGCCGACACGGCCCAGCACATCCGGCACCAGCCCCATGAGCGAATAAATCCGCTCCATCCGTGGGTCAAAAACGCCGACAAAATGTTTCAGGTGGAACTCTTCCATGATCTCACCCGCCGCCAGCGTCAGCGCCGCCGTCACCTGGCGATCCGCACCGGGGGCGAGGCAAAAGCGGGTGCATTCCCAAATAAACGGGCTTTCGATCCGCACCCCGTCCGTGAGGTGGGAAAAGTGATCGTTCACCATCGTGTCGCCCGTGGTTGGCAAAAACCGCATCGAGCCCCCGTGGGTGCCGTCCGGTTTCTGCCAAATCACATAGAGCGGGTTGATCGCATCGTATTCATCACGCTCCTCCCCCGCTTCGTTCACATGCACGTCCCACCCGAGGCGGCGTTTGAACTGATCCGCGCGATCACGAAACATCGTGTCGCGCAGGCGGGGGAAGTGGCAAAGGTCGTTTCCGTAAATATAGCGCAGCATTTTAGACTCCTGTCTCCGTCATCTGAGAAGACGCTATCGGCGAAACGTTAACCATCATCTATAAGCTGCGTCCGTTGCGCTGTGCGAATGTTCACTATCCGTTCTGCGCATGTTATTTAGGCAGATTTCGCAACTGGACGTGGCGTCAACAGGCAATCAGTCGTCGCTTCAAACGATGATGAGCCCCATCGACAGCGCCCGCGCCACCGCGTGAGTCGTGTTCATGGCTCCAAGCTTGTGACGCGCGGATTCGATATAAACCCTGAGCGTATGTTCGGAAATTCCCATTTCAGCCGCAGCCTGACTGCGGCTCAAGCCCTTGGCGAGATGCGTGATCGCGCTGGCCTCTCTGGGCGACAGCGAAGGCCCCACTTGCGCCTCGCTGTGCGCATCGAAGGACAGAGCTTTTTTGTTGAATTCATGCGCCACGACCACAAGATCGCGTTCGTTGCGTGCGATCAACTGATCCCAGGCATCGTCCGTTGTATTGTGATTGAGGGTAAACAGCGCGAATTGCCCGTTCGGGCCACGGATCGGGATCGTATAACCCTGATTTCCGACACCATAGTCCAGCGCATCAAGGAAAAACGCCTTGGCCGCCTTGGACGACCAATCCAACTGTTTCCACGACACCGGGGTAAACCTTTGGAAACAGCCAAAGATAACGGGGTCCATGCGCAGGTAATCTTTTTCAAGATACCGATCGACCCATTCCGATGAATAGGTTCCTGCGCCAAATCGTTCTCCGACGCTGTTCACCCAATGGTAAACAACATGCGCAATACCTAAGAGATCACGCAGCTTGACAGTTGCGTCCTGAAACTCTTCGAAATTCTCAACTTGCTGAATATCCTCCAGAAAGTCTTGCAACCCTGTCGTCATGCACCCCCGCCTGTTCCGACAACGCCTCAGAAGGCCTGTTCGACAACTCGGCCGCAACCACCAGACAGGTGTCGGCCAAATGTTCGGCGCTTGCCTTCAATCCGTTCTGATCCGCGAATGTCCGCAAATCCGTCAGTACATCAAGAATCCAATCGTTGCGCATGTAAACCCTCTTTCCGGTTGTCGCTTGGGTGCAATTTCAACTTTAGACAGCTCTTTCGCACTCTGAAATTCGCGGTTTTACCCTCCCCCAAAATAGCGAGGTAAGTTTACGTAATATGCTGAAATAAAATATTCCGTTAATTTTCACAGGCTTGCACATACATTCACGGCACTGCTTGCGAGATTCTCGCGCTTTGCATCCCGCAATTCGCGGCACCAATGCGAACTCAACCTATAGTTGCATAAATCCAACAGCCATGAAAAAACCCGCCCCTCTGTCAAAGGGCGGGTTCGAAACCAAGCAACAATGGCCGGGAAACCGACTTATTTTCCGGCGTCCAGCACGTCTTCAAGCGTATGAAGACCGGTTTTCGGGGCCTGAACCAGCACAGCCATGTTCCCCGGCTTGTGCTGATTCTTCAGCATCTTCGTATGTGCCGCCGGGATTTCGTCCCAGGGGAAAACCTCCGACATACAGGGATCGATCCGACGTTCGATCATCAACTTGTTCGCCGCCGCCGCTTGCTTCAGATGCGCGAAGTGCGAGCCCTGCAAACGCTTTTGATGCATCCACATATATCGCACGTCAAAGGTGCAGTTGAAGCCAGAGGTGCCCGCGCAAATCACGACCATGCCGCCTTTTTTACAGACCAGCGTCGAGACCGGGAAGGTCGCCTCGCCCGGATGTTCGAAGACGATGTCAACGTTGTTGCCCTTGCCGGTGATCGCCCAGATCGCGGCGCCAAATTTACGCGCTTCCTTGAACCAAGCGGCATATTCCGGCGTGTTCACGGTGGGCAGTTGCCCCCAGCAATCGAAGTCCTTGCGGTTGATCACACCTTTGGCGCCCAGGCCCATGACGAAATCACGTTTGTCCTCGTCGGAGATCACGCCGATCGCATTCGCACCCGCCGCATTGGCCAGCTGGATCGCGAAGGAACCGAGTCCGCCCGACGCGCCCCAGACCAGAACATTCTGGCCCGGTTTCAACTCATGCGGATGGTGGCCAAAGAGCATGCGATAGGCGGTCGCCAGCGTCAGCGTGTAGCACGCACTCTCTTCCCAGCTCAGATGTTTCGGACGCGGCAAAAGCTGTTGCGCCTGCACGCGGGTGAACTGCGCAAACGACCCGTCCGGCGTCTCATAGCCCCAGATCCGCTGCGAAGGCGAATACATCGGGTCGCCGCCGTTACATTCCGCGTCATCACCATCGTCCTGGTTACAGTGGATCACGACCTCGTCGCCCACTTTCCAGTTCTTGACGCGATCACCGACCGCCCAAACGATGCCGGACGCATCGGAACCCGCGATATGATACTCGGCGCCATGGCCGTCGAAGGGCGAGATCGGCACACCGAGACCGGCCCAGATGCCATTGTAGTTCACCCCCGCCGCCATCACGAGCACCAGAACCTCGTGGCTGTCGAGCTTTGGCGTCTCGACCACTTCGCATTGGAACGAGGTCTCGGGTTCGCCGTGACGCTCGCGACGGATCGCCCAAGCGTACATCTTTTCAGGCACATAGCCCATCGGAGGGATTTCCCCGATCTCGTAGAGGTCTTTCTCTTCGGCCTCGTAGGCCGGCTGGTTCGTGTCGAGCGCCATGTTTTTCCTCCAAATCTTACCGGCTCCTTGCCTCCCTGAACTGTCTCAGAGAGCGCTTTGAGCCTTGTCGTGCCGCGATGCAGAATCGCGGGGCATATCATGGTGATACGACTCACAAAGTAATTATGCAATCCTGATAAGTATAATTTTGTAATTTTATAACCGAGCAGATGCAGAAATTTTCAAAACATCCCTCGAAAACAAAGGGCTTCCGCGTGGAAGAGACACGAAATTCCCTGACGTCACAGAATTTTCCACCTCCGCCGCGACGCGGCGAATTGACAATGGTACAATATTTCAAGCATAACGCATTTTGAGAAATAATGTTGCAGCGCAATATTGGGAGGTTTGCGATGAGTGAAGATAAAACCGGGATCACCAAAGATCGTCCCTGGCTGTTCCGCACCTATGCGGGGCACTCGACCGCCAAAGCTTCCAACGCGCTCTATCGCACCAACCTGTCCAAGGGGCAGACCGGCCTGTCGGTCGCCTTCGACCTGCCGACGCAAACGGGGTACGACAGCGATCATGAACTGGCGAAAGGCGAGGTCGGCAAGGTTGGTGTGCCGGTCGCGCATCTGGGCGACATGCGTATGCTCTTCGACGAGATCCCGCTCGAACAGATGAACACCTCGATGACGATCAACGCCACGGCGCCTTGGCTCTTGGCGCTTTATATTGCTGCCGCCGAGGAACAAGGCGCGGATATTTCCAAACTGCAAGGCACGGTGCAGAACGACATCATCAAAGAGTACCTCTCGCGCGGCACATATGTGTGCCCGCCCCGCCCGTCGCTGCGGATGATCACGGATGTCGCCGCCTACACCCGCGAGCACCTACCGAAATGGAACCCGATGAACGTCTGTTCCTACCATCTGCAAGAAGCCGGCGCGACGCCGGAACAGGAGCTGGCCTTTGCGCTCGCCACCGCCATCGCCGTGCTGGACGACCTGAAAGAGAAAGTGCCCGCCGAGGCCTTCCCCAACATGGTTGGACGCATTTCGTTCTTTGTGAACGCGGGCATCCGGTTTGTGACCGAGATGTGCAAGATGCGCGCCTTTGTCGAGCTTTGGGATGAAATCACCCGCGAACGCTACGGCGTCGAGGACCCAAAATTCCGCCGTTTCCGCTATGGGGTGCAGGTCAACTCTCTGGGCCTCACCGAGCAGCAGCCGGAAAACAACGTCTACCGCATTCTGATCGAAATGCTCGCCGTGACGCTGTCCAAGAACGCCCGCGCCCGCGCGGTGCAGCTTCCGGCCTGGAACGAGGCTTTGGGCCTGCCGCGTCCCTTCGATCAGCAATGGTCGCTGCGCATGCAACAGATCCTCGCCTATGAGACGGACCTCTTGGAATACGAGGACCTCTTCGACAACAACCCCGCCGTGGAGCGCAAAGTGGCCGCTCTGAAAGAGGGCGCGCGGGCCGAGCTTGAGACGCTTGACGGCATGGGCGGTGCGATCGAGTCGATTGAGTACATGAAATCGCGCCTTGTGGAGGCCAATGCCGAACGCATCGCCAAGATCGAGGCGGGGGAGACCGTCGTCGTCGGCGTGAACAAATGGACCACCGGCGAGCCTTCGCCTCTGACCGCAGGCGATGGCGGCATCATGAAAGCGGATCCTGCGGCCGAGGCCGATCAGATCGCGCGACTCGACGCTTGGCGCGCAGCCCGCGACGAGCAGGCCGTCCAAGCCGCGCTCAAAGAGTTGCGCGAAGCGGCGGCCAGTGGCGTCAACGTCATGCCCGCCTCGATCAAGGCGGCAAAAGCCGGGGCGACGACGGGCGAATGGGGCGATGTGGTGCGTGCCGCTTTCGGGCAGTATCGCGGACCCACGGGCGTGTCTGCTAACCCGTCGAACCGCACCGAGGGCTTGGACGAAATTCGCGAAGAGGTCGCCCGTGTGTCGGCCTCCTTGGGGCGTAAGCTCAAGTTCCTCGTCGGCAAACCCGGCCTCGACGGCCACTCCAACGGCGCCGAACAGATCGCGGCGCGGGCTCGTGACTGTGGCATGGAGATCGCCTATGAGGGCATCCGCCTGACCCCTGCGGAAATCGTCGCCGCGGCCAAGGCCGATGACGCCCATGTGGTGGGCCTGTCGATTCTGTCGGGGTCACATATCCCGCTGATCGAAGAGCTGATGCGGCAGATGAAAGAGGCCGGTCTGAGCCACATCCCCGTGGTGGCTGGCGGCATCATCCCGGAAGACGACGCCGAGCACCTGCGCGCCATCGGCGTGGCGCGGGTCTATACGCCGAAAGATTTCGAGTTGAACCGCATCATGTTCGACATCGTGGCGCTCGTGGACCCAAGCAAAGCGGCAGCGGAGTAAGGCCTACTCTTCGAAAAACGTGACCAGCTCGTCGTAGGAATAGCTTTCTGCGACGGGCCCGCTGTCATGCCGCTCAAACCGCGCATCGACCGGCAGGCAGCCCAGCCCACAGACCTGAGAAATCACCATCTCCGAACTGTCGACATACCAAAGCCGCCCGCCCGGTGTGGCGACCCAACCGTCGATGCCATCGCTCTCATCGGCTTCCATATCGCTCACCGACGGCACCTCAGAGACATAGCCGCGCATAAAACTGCCGTGGGTGTGATAGGAAGCGATGACCACCTCCATCTCCTCTGTGTCGCGCGGGGTGCAGCCATCGACGGAGCCCCGTTTCGCGGGGCTGGCGATCAGATTTCCGTCGGCATCCCGCCCGATCAACCCGCAGTATTCGCGCTTTTTCTGGAACGAGAGCGGTTGGATCTCGGTAAAGATTGCCTTGACCATTTCCAACTCTTCCGGCTCCTCGGCCCCAACGCCTTCAACCCCTGCGAAAAGCACCGCAGAAACCATCATGGCGGTGCGCGAAAAAATCCTGCGCTGCATTCTATACAATCTCGTTCCTGGCTGGCTTACTGTGGCCCAAAGACCGATAGCACGAGGAGCATGGATATGCCGACCCCCCATATTGCCGCAAAGCCCGGCGAGATTGCCGAAACCGTCCTGATGCCGGGCGATCCCTACCGCGCGAAATGGGCCGCCGAGACCTATCTCGACGACATCAAACTGGTAAACGAGGTGCGCGGCATGCTGGGCTTTACCGGCACCTATAAGGGCAATCCGGTGACGATCCACGGCTCCGGCATGGGCATGCCGTCAATCTCGATCTACGCCAATGAGCTGATCACCGAATATGGTGCCAAGACGCTCATTCGCATCGGGTCTTGTGGCGCGATGCAGCATCATATCAAGGTGCGTGACGTGGTGATCGCCATGACCGCCACCACCATGGGCACGACGCCCTCGGCCGGGTTCTTCAAGGAGATTAACTACGCACCCTGCGCCGATTACGGCCTGTTGGAGGCCGCTGTCGCCAGCGCCCGCAAGAAAGACACTGGCGTTCATGTTGGCAACATCTATTCCTCGGACATCTTCTATGCCGAACGCCCCGATCTGGACGAGGTGATGATCCGTCACGGCATCCTCGGCGTCGAAATGGAAGCTGCCGAGCTTTACACCGTCGCGGCCCGGCATGGCGTGCGCGCATTGGGCGTCATGACCGTCTCCGACCACCTGTTGACCCATGAAGCACTTCCCTCAGATCAGCGTGAAAAGAGTTTTGGCGACATGGTCGAGATCGCATTGGAGGCCGCATTCGCGGGTTGATCGTGTCCTTGGCACGGGGCACACTCTCGTGGCATTCCATTTCATAATGCCAGGAGGTGCCCCATGCCTTTGTTTACACGCCTTTTCGTCCTGCCTCTCTATGCACTTGGAGCCTTCATGCCTTTGGCAGGCGCTGCGCAGGATTGGCCCAATCTCGACCCTGTTCTCTTTGCGCAGCTTGCGAATAAGGCCGAACATGTCGAGGCCTCATTTTTCCTTCCGAACCACTCCGATCCGACACAGGCCACAGAAGCCTTGGGGTTTGTGTATGAGTGGATCGAAGGGTCAGCGGGCAGCGTCGGCATCTCGGTCGGTCGCTATGCCATTGCCCACCCCGGCCCCCAGATCAACTATCTCGGGCCAGTGTCCCAAATTTGGGGGCATGGCCCGCGCGACGCGGCCTTTTATCCGGATCGGATAGAAGTCACCCTGACCACAGCCAAAGAGAATGATCCGCGTTGTTGCCCGACAGGTGAAACGCGCTACACAATAGATCGACTGACGGGCGCTGCATCCAAACTCTGGAGCCGGTGACCTCGTTGCAAAGCACAGAAAAGGAAAAGGCATGAGCATGCCCAAACGCCAGCTTGGCGCAAACGGCCCGTTGGTGGGCGCAATCGGTTTTGGCTGCATGAGCTTCGCCGGGTTCTTTGGCGCCGCCGATGATGACACGTCCCTCGAAACCCTCGCCGCCGTCGAAGCCGCCGGGATCGATTTCTGGGACACCGCGAATATCTACGGGATGGGGCGGTCTGAGAAGATCGTCGGCCAATACCTTAAAGAGAGCGGCGCGCAAGTGACGCTGGCCACAAAGGTCGGCATCGTGCCGGGGCCACAGCGCAAGTTCAACAATGAGGAAGATTACATTCGCTCTGAGTTGGAAAGCTCTTTGAAAAAGCTGAACCGCGACAAGGTCGAGCTCTATTACATCCACCGTCGGCAAAAAGAATTGCCGGTGGAGACGGTTGCCGAGACCATGGGCAAGCTGATCGAAGAGGGGCTGATCGACGCATGGGGCCTGTCTGAAGTGGCGCCCTCGACCATCCGCCGCGCGCATAAAATCGTGCCGGTCACAGCGGTGCAGAACGAATATTCGCTTTGGACCCGTCAGCCGGAATTGGGCGTGATCCAGACCTGCGAAGAACTGGGCATCGCGTTCATCCCCTTCTCTCCCGTTGCACGCGGCGCACTTGGCGTTGCCGATCTCGACCCCGCGCAGTTTTCCGACAATGATTTTCGCAAGATGAACCCGCGGTTCACAGGGCAAAACTGGCTGGAGAATCTGGACTACATCCACGCGTTCCAAGCCTATGCGAAGAAGAAAGGCGTCTCCACCCCGGCGCTGGCGCTCGCGTGGGTGCTGCATCAGGGCGATCACTTGATCCCGATTCCCGGCACGCGCACCAAGGAGCACCTCGCCGATTGGGCCCATGCGGGCGAGATCGGCCTGTCTGAGGACGATCTCTGGGAGATCGAACAGATTCTCCCCGTCGGCTGGGCCTCGGGGGACCGCTACTCTGACGTCCAAATGGTCGGCGTCGAGCGCTACTGCTAAAGCGTTTCTCAAGAAACTTGAGGCACTCAATTATTGAGAAACGCAGCAATATCAATTCAGTGTGGCAACGTTTTTCGCTCAATCTGATTTCGATTAAACGAAAAACGCTTAAACATGACAAAGCCCCGCTCTGGCGGGGCTTTTCAGTCTACGAAGCCGGGAGGCCTTACTCGTAGTAGGCGTACATTTGATCGAGCACATCGAGTTTGCCCGGAACAATCTGTTCGCTGGATTTCACCGCCGGGGTGGCCGGGGCGTAATATTCGAGCCATTCGGACACTTTCATCGCGGCGTCTTTGGCTTTGTCGTTCAGTGCAACATCGTGCAGGGTCATGTCATAAACTCCGTGGAGGTGTAGTGGTCTCCCTTGTGCCCTGAGGTATGCTGCGACGCCGCGAAAGACAGCCCCCTAATGTCGCATAGTCGCCATGCGTATGCTGCAACGCAGCACCCTTAGGTGGTGGGCTTTTACGTGTTGGGCTTTGCGCCGCAATGTGTTGGCTCGCCCTTTTCGGTGCGGGCCTCTGCACCGCAAACCTGACAGCGAAAGGTGATGCCCTCCGCGTCTTTGCCGGTCTGCCGCCAGCGACAATCCGACGTGCGATCCGTGCGCATAACATACATGCCGACGTAAAGCGCAATGAGGATGAGGGGGATGAGAATGACCATGCCCCCTCATACGCCTTGTCTTGCCGAATGGAAAACCACGGATGCGTTACGGCTGCGCCGGTGTTTTCGGTTCCGTCGCTTTCCGCTTCCGGGCGAACAACCCACTTCCCTCCGGCCCGTACCAATCCTCGTTGCGGGTAAAGAACATGGTCGCCGCCAGCGCGACAAAGGACAGCGACGCCCCCGCGAGCAAAGCATAATCCGCAGAACGCAGGATCAGATAGAGCACGCCGTAAAGCACCAAGAGCATGACGCCCAGAACCGCCGTGCGCCGTCCGAGTTTCAGCCCCACAGCCCCGAAGAAGGTCAAAAGCGCAATGGTCGCGCCCGCAGAGAGCGCATAGGCCGGGCCAAAGCCGATCTGTTCGGAATAGGCCACCATCAGCAGGACGAAAATCGACTGCGCCAGACCGATCAGGATATATTGCACCGGGTGGGCCGGGCGCTCAGCGCCTTTTTCCACCAACAACACGGTGAGAAAGGTCAGCGCGATGAAAAGGATCGAATAATTCGCGGCGCGGAAGGACTTTTGATAAAAGTCATTCGGCTCGATGAAATCGACCCCGAAGGCCATACTGTAGCGCAGGGTCTGGGTGTAATTCTCGCGCGTCATCTGCGGCAGGGTGCGGGCCAGATGCGGGATGGTCCAGGTCGCGGAGAACCCTTCTTCGGAAATCTCCGACCCATCCGGCAGGAAAGCGCCGCGGAAACTCGGATGCGGCCAATCGGAACTGATGGTCACAGCCGTCTGACGGCCGACCGGTGCGATCTGGAACGACTGCGCGCCATTGGCGCCCAGCGTCAGCGCATAGTCGGCTTTGCCACGCGGATCGCCCAGCGCCGCCATGATCCCCGCCTCATTGTCAGCGGAGGCAATCGGCTCAAGCGGCACTTCGGCGCCATCGACGGTCAACACCGCCTGCCCCCGCAGCGCAGCGTTGGAGGACAGCGACAGGATCAGCTCGGCGCGATCCCAGAGGATCACCTCCTCATTCACCGCCTGCGCGGCGATCTGGTCCCAAGGAAAATCGAACCCCATGTCGATCCCCGCCTGATAGACCGGCACCGAGAAAATGCCACGACGACGGATTTGCGTTTGCGTGTCGATATTCACATCGAAGCGCCCCGGATAGACATAGATCGGATCGCGGCTCACGGTCACCTTGCGCGTCACTTGGCGTTGGCGCGGAGACCCATCGGCGTCCAGCACGACCTCGCCCGTGTCCGGGTTGATCACCGCTTCGCGTTCGGTGCGGTCCACGGTTTCTTCGACCGGGATCACAAGCATCGGGCCTGCGATCACCTGATCCCCGCCCCATTCACGACCCACCTCGCGCAGGGTGCTTTGCGAATAAGTCTTACGGCTCTGCACAATGTCCGAGACGAAGAACAAGGGAATGAACATCAAAAGCGTCAGCAGGCCGACGATCAGAAAACGGGCGCCAATGGATTTGCGCATAGGGAAACTCCTCAAACAACTCCGCGCAAGATGATGTGACGCGCGAGGAGAGGCAAGGGGGAGAAGCGCAAAAGAAAAACCCCGCCGAAGCGGGGCTTTTGAATGTTCTGTCGACACCGCTTAGTGGGTACGTTCGAGCATCATCTTCTTGATATGCGCAATCGCTGCCGCCGGGTTCAGACCTTTCGGGCAGGTTTTCGCACAGTTCATGATGGTGTGGCAGCGATAGAGTTTAAAGCTGTCTTCGAGGTAATCCAGACGCTCGCCGGTGGCCTCATCGCGCGAGTCGATGATCCAGCGGTAGGCGTGCAGCAGAGCCGCCGGTCCAAGGTACTCGTCGCCGTTCCACCAGTAGCTCGGGCAGGAGGTCGAACAAGACGCACACATCACGCATTCGTAAAGACCGTCGAGTTTCTTGCGATCCTCGATGGACTGACGCCATTCTTTTTCCGGGCGGTTGGTCTTGGTCTCAAGCCACGGCATGATCGAGGCGTGCTGCGCGTAGAAGTGGGTCAGATCGGGAATGAGGTCTTTCACCACCGGCATGTGCGGCAGCGGGAAGATGCGCACATCGCCCTTGATCTCGTCGAGACCGTAGATGCACGCGAGCGTGTTGATCCCGTCGATATTCATCGCACAGGAACCACAGATGCCCTCGCGACAAGAACGACGGAAGGTCAGCGTCGGATCGATCTCGTTCTTGATCTTGATCAGCGCGTCGAGAACCATCGGACCGCATTTGTCCATGTCGATGAAATAGGTGTCCACCGACGGGTTTTTCTCGTCATCGGGATTCCAGCGGTAGATCTGGAATTTGCGGACATTGGTCGCGCCCTCGGGCTTCGGCCAGGTCTTGCCCGTCACGATTTTGGAGTTCTTGGGAAGGTTAAACTGAACCATGGCCTGTTCCCCTAGTTTGACGCCGGACGTGCCGGCAGAGAGTTGTGTTTCATATCTGACTTGGATGCGGCTTGGGCCATCTGGCCTCGGTCTGACATCCGGCGAAAATAATCTGTCATCGCGCCCCCTATCCGCTCGGCACGCCCAGAGCACCCTGGGCGATACATTTGAGCGTTTCGGGTTCGCGGGCGATGTCGGTCACGATCTGCACCGTGCTTTGATCGACGCCCACCACCACCGCCTGCGCGAGCGAGACAAGCTGATCCGTCTCGGCATTGTCCATGATGCAATCGACATAGACATCGGCATTCACGCCGGGGAACTTGTCGTTGATCACGGTTTTAACCACCGATTTGGCCACCGTGCGTGTGCTGTCCTCGACCAGAGCGGAAGATTCCACACAGCCCGCGAGGCCCAAAAGCATCAGCCCGGCGATCATACCTGCGAGGGGCGTTTTGAAAGAAAAACGGATCATCCGAGCGCCTCCTTGTTCGTGTCTGCCCGCAGCACCCGCGGCTGGGATTTGCGGTTGTAATGGCCCCAAAGCGACGCATCCAATGCAAAATCCGGCGAGAGCCAGTCAGCGATCTTCGACGGCGCATCGCGGTCCAGATCGAATTGCAGGAACCGGGCATCTGCCGTGGAGAAATAGCTGTGCACCTCTGCCGTGTGGCGGTCGAACATCTCGGCCCAAGCCGCTTTCGCGCCGGCCTCATCGAGGCCCGACATTTTGCAGAACCGTTTGAGGAAGGTGCCATTGGCATGCGCCGCACGCGAGGCGATCCAATCGGATTTGTCGCGCGTGTTGAAAAAGAAATAGGCGTCCGGATAGGCCGCATGGAGACTGCGGAACAGCCGCGCACCGTCGATCATCATTTGACCGTTGAGAAAGGCGATGTCGGAAAAGGCGCGAATGCCCTCGAAACCCTCAAAAGGTTTGCGGCCCATCGCCAGATTGCTCACCATCACCTGCGCGACATTGCGGCCCTCCGGCTCCTGCCAATGCAGCGCCGGGATGCCGTTGTCTTCCATCAGCCGATGAAAGCTCAGCGTGCCGCAGCGGTTGAACCCGATCTGGAGGATCAGCGGCTGCGCCGTGCCAGTTCTGTGGTCGATCACACTCATGCCACCACCTCGGCTTTCGGGGCGGTCTTGGCCTTGAACGCAGCCGGAAAGACCGCCATCAAGCGCTGCTGCGCCTGACGCACGTTCTCGCCATAGTCGACCTGCGCAATCCCCGCATCGAGCCTCGCTTCGATCTGGCTCACGGAAATCGGCAAAGGCATGACCCGCCCGATCCCCGCCGCGTAATCGTAGAATTTCAGCCGGGCATAAGGGTGATTGCCATCGGGGTCGAGCCAGACATTGGGCACACCAAAAGCATCCGCGATGATCAGCCCATGCAGGCTCGAGGAAAACACCACATCGCAGCCCGCAATCTGGCGCACCACATCGAGGTGGTTCTCGCCGCGCGGATCGATGATCTCGAGCTTATCGCCAAGCCCCGCAAGCGCCGCAGCCGTCTCGTCGGCCTGTGAAATATGGGGAATAACCCCGATCTTGCCAGTTTTCTCGACCGATCCGCCCAATACCTGCGGCATCAAAAGCCCCGGATCGCCGAAGACCTCGGTCTTCACCCCAAGGATCTCGCGGGTGATCGGGCCACGGAGCGCTGCGATCTGGACATGGTCAATGAAATCGGTCGGCAGTGGCTTCATCGCGCCGGTGCCCCAGAGCCAGGGGCTGACCTTATTGCCACGTTTGAAACTTTGCCGGGCCGCATACATGATCGAGCCAACGCCAATCATCTCGGCCTCTTCCGGCCCTGCCCACTCGACTGTCTGGCCGGAAACATAGGCAACGATATCCTTGGAGATGCGATCTCCAAAGTTCGGTTGCGATTTCCACCAAAACAGTTTCAGCGACATCTTGCAGGTCCGGTTGAAAAGGGAGGGCCGCCCCGAAATGCGGGGCGACCATATTGGTTTTGCCTTAGAAGGTCCGCGCTTTCGGCGCGATCCTCTTGAGGCTGATGCCGCCTTCGGCTTCGGTCGTCAGCGGATCCTCAATGATCGGACGGTAGCTGAGCTCAACCTCATTGCCTTCGACGCGCGAAATCGTGTGGATGCGCCAGTTCGCATCGTCACGCTCCGGGTAATCCTCATGCGCATGTGCGCCACGGGATTCTTTACGAGCCTCGGCACCGTGGATGGTGGCCAAGGCGTTGGGCATCAGGTTGGTGAGCTCCAGCGTTTCCATCAGATCGGAGTTCCACACGAGCGAGCGATCGGTGACGGAGACGTCGCCCATCTTGCCGGCCACGGCGGTCATCTTTTCCACGCCTTCTTTCAGCGTCTTGTCGGTGCGGAACACGGCGGCGTCGGCCTGCATCGTGCGCTGCATCTCGAGACGCAATTCGGCGGTCGGGGTCGCGCCTTTGGCGTAACGGATGCCGTCGAAACGATCGAAAGCCTTTTGCACGGAGGCCATATTCAGCTCCGGGTTCGGCGCCTTCGCATCGACGACCTGACCGGCGCGGATTGCGGCGGCGCGGCCAAAGACCACGAGGTCGATGAGCGAGTTGGAGCCCAGACGGTTTGCACCGTGCACGGAGGCACAGCCCGCTTCGCCCACGGCCATCAGGCCCGGCACCACAGCGGTCGGATTGTCCGGCTGCGGGTTCAGAACTTCGCCGTGATAGTTGGTCGGAATACCACCCATGTTGTAGTGCACGGTCGGAAGAACCGGGATCGGCTCTTTGGTCACATCCACACCCGCAAAGATTTTGGCAGACTCGGAGATGCCAGGAAGACGTTCCGCCAGAGCCTCGGCCGGAAGGTGGCTGAGATTCAGGAAGATGTGGTCTTTGTGCTCGCCCACACCGCGGCCTTCGCGGATTTCCATCGTCATCGAGCGGGACACGTAGTCACGCGGTGCGAGGTCTTTGTAGGTCGGCGCGTAACGCTCCATAAAGCGCTCGCCTTCGGAGTTGGTCAGGTAACCACCTTCGCCGCGCGCACCCTCGGTGATCAGACAGCCGGAGCCGTAGATGCCGGTCGGGTGGAACTGAACGAATTCCATATCCTGAAGCGCCAGACCAGCCCGGGCCACCATGCCGCCACCGTCGCCGGTGCAGGTGTGGGCAGAGGTTGCGGAGAAGTAGGCGCGGCCATAGCCACCCGTCGCCAGCACAACCATCTTCGCGGAGAAGAGGTGGAAGGTGCCGTCATCGAGTTTCCAGCAAAGCACACCCTGACACTGACCGTCGTCAGACATGATCAGGTCGATGGCGAAATATTCGATGTAGAATTCTGCGTTGTTCTTAACGGACTGGCCGTAAAGCGTGTGCAGGATCGCGTGGCCGGTCCGGTCAGCGGCGGCGCAGGTGCGCTGCACCGGCGGGCCTTCACCGAATTCGGTGGTGTGACCGCCGAAGGGACGCTGGTAAATTTTGCCTTCTTCGGTACGCGAGAACGGCACACCGTAATGCTCAAGCTCGTAAACCGCCTTGGGCGCTTCACGGGCGAGGTATTCCATCGCATCGGTATCGCCGAGCCAGTCGGAGCCTTTGACGGTGTCATACATGTGCCACTGCCAGTTGTCCGGACCCATGTTCGAAAGCGACGCCGCGATGCCACCCTGGGCCGCAACGGTGTGCGAACGGGTCGGGAAGACCTTGGTCACACAGGCGGTGCGCAGACCTTGCTCAGCCATGCCGAGCGTCGCACGCAGACCAGAACCACCGGCGCCAACGACGACCACGTCGTATTCGTGGGTTTCATATTCATATGCTGCTGTCATTGTCTTTATTCCTTGCCGCGCATCACTGAAGGGCGAGTTTCAAAAGGGCGAAGAGGCCAGCCGCCATCAGCGTGTAGCAAAAGCCCGCCACAGCGATCAGCGTCAGCTTGCGCTTGATGCCGCCCACGTAATCTTCGACCGCCTCGTCCACTTCGGTCTTGAGGTGGATGATGCCACCGACGAGGCAGAGCGCCGTGATGATCGCGATGCAGGGGCTGCTGTAGAAGGCAAGCACCTCTTCGAGGGAATGGCCGACGGCATAGCCGAAGGTGAAGATGAAGAGCGGCACGAGCACGACGAGCGACAGGGAGGTCGCGATGGTCAGCCAATGGTGTTGTGCACCGGTCCCGCCAGAGCCCAGACCCGTCGCACGTTTGCGGTCAGTGAGAAAGTTCATGGCGATCCCCTCAGAAAATCAGAAACACAAGAGCGGTCAGCACGGTCAGGACAGTCGCCCCGATGAACATGCCCCAGCCCATTTTTTCGGAGGTCTCGACATCCAGGCAATAGCCGAAGTCCCAGATCACGTGACGGATGCGGCCCAGCATGTGGTACCAGATCGCCCAAGCGGCGGCGAGCATCACGATGTTGCCGATCCAGCTGCCGTAGAGACCGTTGAAGAAATTGAAGGCCGTCTCGGAGCTTGCGGCTGCGAGGAACCAGCAGATCGCGAGGAAGACGGAGCCCAGCGATGCAATGCCGGTGATACGGACCATGATCGAGGAGATCGACGTCATTTGCGGTCGATAATAGGGTCCGATCATGAAGGGAGAGAGCGGTCGGTTGCCGCGATTCACATCAGCCATGGTGGCGTCCTTTCACGATTGATGCGTTGAAGTTGCCTTTCGTAATAAACTTTTTTGTCCCCGAGTCACCACCTGTGAGCGCTAACATGGTCGGTTTATCCAGCTTAACGTGCAGGAAAACGCATTCTGTGATCACAAGAAACATTCAGTGATCACAAAATTGGACGCAAGACGCTTTCCTAGGGTTTTTCTAAGGATTTTCAGAGCTTCATATGGCGAATTTTACGAAAAAGGGGCCACGCAGCCCTGCGCAGCCCCTTTTTGCGATCACAAATTTGGATTCTCGAAAGGCTTACAAAGGCACGACAGCCCAATAATCCAGATCCAACAAGACATCGGAGTGATATTTCCCCTCTTCCGTCTTATAGGCAAACTCCGGCGCGCCATGTTTATAGGCCACAAGTCTGAGCCGCAGCGCGCCGACACCCGGAGCCTCAGTTTCTGCCTTGTCGAGCACCTCGGTATAGACCCGCACGGTGTCGCCGACAAAACACGGATTGGCATGCGCGCCACCGTTGAGGCCGACGATCATCTGCGCATTGGCCAGACCGTTGAAGGACAAGGCCCGGGCCATGGAAATCACGTGGCCGCCATAGATCAACCGCTTGCCGTCCTCGCGGTTGGTTGCATCGAAATGCACCTTCGCCGTGTTCTGCCACAGCCGCGTGGCCATCATATGTTCAGCTTCTTCGATAGTCACCCCATCCACATGGTCGATCTTTTCGCCGATCTCATAGTCGCCAAAGCGGTGCGGTTCACCCGCCAGCGTGAAGTTGTATTTCAGGAAATCCAACCCCTCCGGGATCACCAGATCCTCTGGCGCCACCACTTTCGACAGTTCCGGGATCACCGTCTCCGGCGCCGGAGCCTCCAGATCGCCTTTGCGCACCATGACCCAGCGGACATATTCCAACACAGGCTCGTCGAACTGGTTAAGCCCGGTCGTGCGCACATAGACCACGCCCGATTTGCCGTTGGAGTTCTGTTTCAGACCGATCACCTCGGAAACCGAGCGCAGCGTATCGCCGGGGTAGACCGGCTTCAGCCACCGTCCCTCGGCATAGCCAAGGTTGGCGACCGCATTGAGAGAAATATCCGGGACGGTTTTGCCAAAGACCACATGAAAGGCGATCAAGTCGTCCACCGGGCTTTTTTCCAGCCCACAGTTCTCGGCAAACTCGTCAGAGGAACAGAGCGCATGCCGCGCCGGATAGAGCGCATGATAAAGCGCGCGTTCGCCGCCCGACACGGTGCGCGGCACGGCGTGCTCGATCACCTGCCCTACATGATAATCCTCAAAAAAACGTCCCGGATTGGTTTTCACCTCAATGGCCCTCCCACTATAGCTGTCCCAGCTTCACCTCGGGCGAATACTCCCCCTCGGCCTCCTTTATGACCGCCTGCGCGCACCGCATCTTTCCCGATGCGGCGTCGAAGGCGTAGCTGGGGTCGCCGTACAACTCCCAGCCCTTGTTCAAAGCCTCTGTCACCTTGTGACAAAAGGCCGATGTGTCTTCTTCGGTCAGCAACCTGTAGGCTTTCATCTCTCACTCCCTCACATCGGAAACGGGTTATATCCCAACCAGATATGTACCCCGGCAATCGCGCCGAAGACCACGAGAGAAATCACCACCAGACGGATGTCACCCGCCAGACTTCCGCCTTTATAAGACTCAGGCGCAGGACCAGCGCGGTTGATCAACGCCATCTCGACAAGCGCCCAAAGCGTCATGCCGCCGAACAGCACCAAAGAGGCCGCGTCCGAATTCACCAAGAGATGCGCCACGCCCCAGACCACGACACTGGTCAGCATCGGATGCCGCATCTTGGCCCGCAGGCGGCTTTTGGAATGCCCCAGCGCGAACAAAAACACCGCAATCACCATCAGCGTGTTGTTCACATGGCGCAGAAAGGACGGCAGGGCGTAGAAATCGTAGGTCTCGCTCATCCGGTAGCCCGCGATCATCAGGATCAGCCCCGCCAGAATGCCCAGCGCCGCAAACCCCTTGCCTTTCTCTCCCATCCCGCCGCGCACCTCCGGCGCCAGTCGTTTAAACAGATGCGCTGCACTCCAAAGCAGCAGTCCGGGAATGAGAAGGGTCATGCGTTTACTCCATGGCTATAATGGCTTCGTGTTTGGCGAGCATCGCCCGCGCCGTCACAATATGCAGATTTTCCACGATTTTCCCATCGACAACCGCAACCCCCTGACCATTTGCCTCAGCCTCCTCAAAGGCCGCGATCTGACGTTCGGCCAGATCAATCTCCGCCTCAGAGGGCGCGAAGGCGGCGTTGGCGATCTCCAATTGCGCCGGGTGAATGAGGGTTTTGCCGTCAAACCCCATGTCCCGACCCTGCTCGCATTCGGCCTTGAGACCTTCGTCATCCTTGAAGGCATTATAGACGCCATCGAGGCAGATCACCCCATAGGCACGCGCCGCGATCAGGCACATGTGCAAGCCCCCCATCATCGGCAAACGGTCGGCGCGGAACCGGGTGTTCAGCTCTTTCGCCAGATCGTTCGTCCCCATGACAAAGCCTGTCATGCGCGGGTGTGCGGCAATCTCCGCAGCGTTCAACATGCCCAGCGGCGTCTCCATCATCGCCCAGAGCGGCACATCGGGAATGGCCTGTGCAAGCTCCTCGACCATCGCCGCACTTTCGACCTTCGGCAGGAGAATCCCGTCAATGTCCGCACCGACAAAGGCCGCCACATCATCGCGGCCCCATTGCGTGTCGAACCCATTGACCCGCACGATCTTGGCCCGATTGCCGTAGCCACCCTGAGCGAGGGCCCCTTTCAAGAGTGCGCGCGCGCTCACCTTTTCATCCGGCGACACCGCATCTTCGAGATCGAACAGGATCGCATCACAGGCCAGCCCCTTGGCCTTTTCCAACGCACGCTCTTTCGAACCAGGGATGTAGAGAGCCGAGCGATAGGGACGGTTGGCGACTTGGGTCATTTGATTCTTTTCCTCCGCAATATTGTTGCGCAAGAGGCCACACAAGCGCACCAATCCGCAAGGGTAAATTTTCCGCAGCGCAGAATTTCCCTGCACCTCAAAGCGGAACCTCCAAGCGCAGCGCGCTAAGGTAACCGCTTTTTTAACCCTTTTTCGGCAGGCTGAGACCCACACCGGCACGTTAAATAAGGGAAAGCCCAGCACCGGACACCGCGCGTCAGCTCTTTCGAGACGTGGCGCGCCGAAACAGAAAAGGACAAGACGATGACGACACGGATTGCCACTCTGACCGGAGCCGCCCTGCTCATGGCCACAACAATCATAGCCGCCCCGGCGTCCGCACAACAAAACTGCGCGCAGCGCGACCAAATCCTGGACCGACTCACCAGCAAATATGGCGAAAGCCGCCAATCCATCGGCCTCGCGCCCAATTCCGGCGTGGTCGAGGTCTTTGCCTCCACCGAGACCGGCACATGGACGATCCTGATGACCACGCCCAACGGCGTCACCTGTCTGATCGCCTCCGGTCAGGCCTTTGAAACACTCGCCGAAGTGGCCGTGGCCAAGGGTGACGACGCTTAAGCGGCCAAAACCTCCCAGATCAATTTGCTCCCAGTGATGACCAGAAACACATAGGCCAGTCCGAAGAACAATTTTTCCGGCACTTTGTGATGCATCCAGACCCCGGCTAGGACGCCTAAAACCGCTGCCGGGATCAGGGTCAGATCGGCGATCAGGGTCTCTTTCGAGAAAATGCCCACAAAAGCATAGGGCACGACTTTCATCAGGTTCACCGCCCAAAAGGTCAGCACGCTCGACGCCTGATAGATCGTCTTATCCATCCGTTTTGACAGCATATAGACGGCGGCGGGCGGACCTCCAGCGTGGGAGATAAAACTTGTAAGCCCGGTGACACCGCCCCAAAACAGCCCGGCCCCCGTACCGAGTTCACGTTTTGGCGGGGTGATCCAACGCCGCGCTTTCGCCAGTTGCCAAAGCACGAATCCAATCGCCACAAGCCCGATCAAAAGCTTAAAAACCGCGGGATCGGCCACGCCATAAAGCAACGTTCCGATCACAATTCCGGGAATGGCGCCGAGGATGAGAACACCCGCCACGCGCAGGTCCCATTTGCGCCAAAACAGTTTAACGGCGGTCACATCCATGACCATCAGCAACGGCAACATCAGCCCGACCGCCTGCCCCGGCGTGAGAATCAAGGCCAGAAAAGGCGTGGCTGCAAAGGCCGCAGCGGAGCCGAAACCGCCCTTGGACATGCCCGCAAAAATCACCGCCGGCACGGCGAAAAGGTAGAAATTGAGATCGAGCGTCATCAGCACAGCCTTTGGGCAATGAGAGGTTTTTCCCTGAAAATATCGAGGGGTTAGCGCCACCAGACCCGACAGCCACGTCGCGGCAGCGCAGCACAGACTTGCACGAAAGCCAGCAAAGGGCTACCCATGCGCCAATCTCACAAACAGATTGGAGACAAACTCATGGCTCGACCCAAGATTGCCCTCATCGGCTCCGGCAATATCGGCGGCACGCTTGCCCACCTCGCAGCTCTCAAAGAACTCGGCGACATCGTTCTTTTCGACATCGCCGAAGGCCTGCCCGAAGGCAAAGCGCTCGACATCGCTGAATCCGGCCCGTCCGAAGGCTTCGACGCCGCCATGTCCGGCACCCAGTCCTATGAGGACATCGCAGGCGCTGACGTCTGCATCGTGACCGCCGGTGTGGCACGTAAGCCGGGCATGTCCCGCGACGATCTTCTGGGCATCAACCTTAAGGTCATGAAATCCGTCGGCGAAGGCATTGCCAAACACGCCCCCGACGCATTTGTCATCTGCATCACCAACCCGCTCGACGCGATGGTTTGGGCGCTGCAGAAGTTCTCCGGTCTTCCGGCCAACAAAGTCTGCGGCATGGCAGGTGTGCTCGATAGCGCCCGCTTCCGTCACTTCCTCTCCGTCGAATTCGGTGTCTCCATGCGTGACGTCACCGCTTTCGTTCTGGGCGGTCACGGCGACACCATGGTGCCCTCCGCGCGCTACTCCACCGTGGCCGGTATCCCGCTCCCCGACCTGATTGAAATGGGTTGGACCACGCAAGAGAAACTGGACGCCATCATTCAGCGCACCCGTGACGGCGGCGCCGAAATCGTGGGCCTGTTGAAAACCGGCTCCGCCTTCTACGCCCCAGCGACCTCCGCCATCGAGATGGCCGAAGCCTACCTCAAAGACCAGAAGCGCGTGCTGCCCTGTGCCGCTTACTGCAACGGCGAGATTGGCGTTTCCGACATGTATGTGGGCGTGCCCACCGTGATCGGCGCTGGCGGCATCGAGAAAGTCATCGACATCAAGCTCACCAAAGAAGAGCAAGTGATGTTCGACAAATCCGTCGACGCCGTGAAAGGCCTGATGGACGCTTGTAAAGGCATCGACGGCTCGCTCGCCTGATCTCGAAAGAGAGCAAGACATTCAAAGCCCGCGGACACACTCCGCGGGCTTTTTCGTATTTCAAGGGACCTCAGCCCCTGCTAACTTGACGCAACCCCTTTCAAATCCGAGACAGAGCGATTTCATTTTGACCTCTTCAGATCCCCAGACCTCGCCCTCCCGCCGCGTTCTGTTTTCCGCACAAAAGAACGAGGGGCCGTTTCTTTTGGAGTGGATCGCCTATCACAAGATCATCGGGTTTACGGAGATTTTCATCGTCTCCAACGATTGTGACGATGGCTCTGACACGCTGCTCGACGCGCTGGATGCGGCGGGCGAAATCACCCATGTGAAACAGATCGTGCCCGTGGGCATCCCGCCGCAAACCCATGCCGCGCATCTTGCGAAAGACAGTGGCTTTTTCCGGGACGGCGATTGGGTGATGTGGCTCGACGCGGACGAATTTCTACTGCCCGCCGAGGGTGGCACAGTGGAGGACATCATCGCAGCGGCCGAGGCGGCACAGGCCTCCTCCGTCTCCATCGCCTGGCGGTTCATGGGCGACAGCGGGCATGCGCAGTGGCCCGGACGACATATTTCGACCGCCTTCACCGGCGCTGCGCCGATGTGGAAAGGCAAGTCGACACAGGTCAAAACCCTGTTCCGCTGGTCCGACGCCATCGAGGCGCTGGACATCCACCGCCCTATTTTGGCGCCCGGCGTCACGGCGGACACGTTTCGCGCCCTCAACTCCGCAGGCACCGATATGGAGCCCCGATTTTTCGACCGCGCCAAACGCGTGCCCTTCAACCGGATCAATGTCGAGAAACAGCCCTATAAACTCGGACGCGTGCTGCATTTCTCTATCAGAACGCCGGATATGTTCGCACTCAAACGTCAGCGCGGCGACGGTTATTACGCCAACCCGCAAGAGGTGCAGCGCGACGACGATTTCTACGCGGCCAAGAATTTCAACGCGCGCGAAGAGACCGGTCATCACCAACATGAGGCGGCCGTGACCCAAGAAATGGCGCGCCTTTTGCAAGACCCGAACACCGCCCGCGCCGCCGAAGCCGTGGCTAAAACCCTCGCGGCCAAACTGGGACAGCTGGCCTGATGGCGGGGGGCGCTCCGACTTGGGCCGTGGTCGCATTGGGCGACGAACCCGCGCCTTTGATCGCGGCCTTTGCCCGGCACCACCGGGCCATCGGCGCCTCCGAAGTGCATGTGTTTCTCGACCGTCCGAACCCTGAGGTTGACCGTCTGATTGGCGCGCGGGACGGGATTTTCATCACGACCTGCGATCAGGCACATTGGGATCGGGTCAACCAAGGCCGCCGCCCGGAACGCCACACCGGACGGCAGAAATTCGTCTCGACCAGTGTCTATCAAAGCACGACTTGCGACTGGGTTCTGCATTGCGATGTGGATGAATTCATCTCCGACGGCGCAGCACTCTCCAAGGCCTTGGGCAAGGCAGATCGCAACAAGGGCCTCGTCATCCGCAACGCCGAGCGCGCCTACCTTCCCGGCTCTCCCGGCGAGATGCTGTTCGAGGGGGGATTTCGACACCCAATCGTCTTGGCGCCGGAGGATATACAAGCGCTCTACGGTCGGTTTGGCAAGTTCCTCTCTCAAGGCCTCACCGGGCATCACACCGGCAAAACCATCGTGCCCAGAGGGCAAAAATGGGAGATGGGGGTGCATCACCCCAAAGCGCTCGCCAATGGCGCCAAACCGCCCCTGACCGCAACGAACAGACGTCTTTTGCTGCATTTCGACGGGCTCACGCCGCTGCATTATGCGATCAAACTGCTCAAGAAATCCTTCGAAAATTATTCCGGCCCGAAACGCAAAATCGGTGAGGCGCGCGAGGCGCAATACCGCTTTACCCGCAACCACGCCGATCGCCCGCGGGAGATTTTGCGGCTGGTGGAGGGGGTGCAATCGCTCGATGCCCGTCAGGCGGAACGCCTCTTGGCGCTCGACCGGTTGCGCCTCGATCCCTTTGTGCCCAAAGACTGTGACGATCTGGACCTGACACGTGCCACATTCGATGCGCTGTTGCGGGAGAGGGACGGCGAGATTTTGGCCAAGGCCGGGCTTGAGATGTGAAAAGCCAGACATGAAAAAGCCGGACACACAAAAGCCGGACACATGGCCCGGCTTTTTTATCGCGTTCCGATGATGGATCAGAACTTGTAGGTCACACCAAAGTTCAGCGCATTGGTGATGATGTCGCTCTCAAGATTGCCGCCGCCATCGAGATCGACGTCGAGCTGGCTGTAGGTGCCTTTGTATTCCGTAAAGAGGTCCCAGCGCTCGTTCAGCTCATAGCTGGCGCCCAAAACCAAAGCGACGGTCGGACCGGCGATCTGATATTCCAGCGTATCGGTATTCGCCGTGGCCACCTCGACATGCGGAATGATGATCCCGGCGGAGACGCTGGCGTAGGGCGTGAAGTTGTTCCACAGACCCGGCCAGCGCCAGATCGGGCCCACCGTCAGGTTGTTCAACCCATCGGTAAACTCGAGGGTCGAAAACCCGTTGTCGGCCATATCACCTTTGTCGGCATAGACCTTGCTGTGGCTGAAATCGGCGATCCAGCCGAAATTGTCACGCACCCACCAAGTGCCGCGGACACCGTAATAGGGCGGTGTATCGAAGCTTTTGCCCTCCCAACCGGTGGTGAAGTCGAAATCATCCACGCCGTCGTTGCCCTTCACGGAGCTGTGCGGCGCGGTTTGGTAGCCGCCATAGAGAGACAGGCTGAAATCGCCTGCGTTTGCCGCCAGCGGCGTGGCCAGAAGCGCGACAAGCGCCAGTGAGGCTTTCGATCCAGAAATATGCATGATTTTTCCCGAGGTATCCATGGGTGAGTCTTGATCTGTAAATACGAAATCTACGCCAAACAGGCAAGGAAAGTGGCCTGTGCGCTACCGCGCGAAAGCGTCGCGCCCCATGATAGAGCCGGGCCTGTTAGCGCTCGACACCCCCGAGCCTCTCGGACGCACCTCTCTAAAAGCCTCAAATACGGTTAAAATTTACTGGTCGATTCGGAAACCGGATCGGAATATGTATTTTGTGATCACACGAAAGTTTCCTGTGATCACAAAATGCCAAAACACGGGCGTTTTACCGCCAACAGGCCAAAAAACCATTTCTTATGCCCCGTCGCCAATGGCATATACGGGTCAATCGAACCAGGGAGAGGATATCTCTAATGAACATCCACGAGTATCAGGCGAAAGCCCTTCTCAAGGAATACGGCGCGCCGGTTTCGGACGGTCGCGTCGTTCTCAATGCAGCCGATGCGAAAACCGCAGCCGGCGAGCTTGACGGCCCGCTTTGGGTTGTGAAAGCCCAGATCCACGCAGGTGGTCGCGGCAAAGGCTCCTTCAAAGAAGCCGGCGCTGGCGAAAAAGGCGGCGTGCGTCTCGCGAAATCCGTTGAGGAAGCCGCGCAGGAAGCCAATGCTATGCTCGGCCACACGCTGGTCACGCATCAGACCGGTCCGGCTGGCAAGCAAGTGAACCGCATCTACATCGAAGACGGTTCCGACATCGAAAAAGAGCTCTACCTCGCTCTGCTCGTCGATCGTCAATCCTCCCGCGTTTCCATCGTGGCCTCCACCGAAGGCGGCATGGACATCGAGGAAGTGGCTGACAAGACGCCCGAGAAAATCCTCTCCTTCTCCATCGACCCGGCCACCGGCCTTCAGGGCTTCCACGGCCGTCGCGTCGCATTTGCCCTCGGTCTCGAAGGCAAGCAGGTCAAACAGTGCGCCGCGCTGATCTCGAACCTCTATCGTCTGTTCATCGACAAAGACATGGAGATGCTTGAGATCAACCCGCTGATCGTGACCGACACCGGCGATCTGAAATGTCTCGACTGTAAAGCCGGCTTTGACGGCAACGCGCTTTACCGCCACGCCGACATCGTTGGCCTGCGCGACGAGACCGAAGAAGACCCGAAAGAACTGGCCGCTTCCCAGCACGACCTGAACTACATCGCGCTTGACGGTGAGATCGGCTGCATGGTGAACGGTGCGGGTCTGGCGATGGCCACCATGGACATCATCAAACTCTACGGCGCTGAGCCTGCCAACTTCCTCGACGTAGGCGGCGGCGCGACCAAAGAGAAAGTGACCGAAGCCTTCAAGATCATCACCTCGGATCCGAACGTCAAAGGCATCCTCGTGAACATCTTCGGCGGCATCATGCGCTGCGACATCATCGCCGAAGGCGTGATCGCGGCGGTGAAAGAAGTGGGCCTTCAGGTTCCGCTCGTGGTCCGTCTCGAAGGCACCAACGTGGAGCTTGGCAAAGAGATCATCAACACCTCCGGCCTCGATGTCATCGCGGCGGACGATCTCAAAGACGGCGCCCAGAAAATCGTTAAAGCAGTGAAGGGCTAAGAACATGGCAATTCTCGTTGATGAAAACACCAAAGTGATCTGTCAGGGCTTCACCGGCTCGCAAGGCACCTTCCACTCTGAACAGGCCATCGCTTACGGCACCAAAATGGTCGGCGGCGTGACCCCGGGCAAAGGTGGCGCTGACCACCTTGGCCTGCCGGTCTTCAATTCCGTGCACGAAGCCAAGCACGTCACCGAAGCCAATGCTTCCGTGATCTACGTGCCGCCGCCGTTTGCCGCGGACTCCATCCTCGAGGCGATCGACGCCGAGATGGAACTGATCATCTGCATCACCGAGGGCATTCCGGTGCTCGACATGATGAAGGTGAAGCGCGCGCTGGTCGACAGCTCTTCGCGCCTGATCGGTCCGAACTGCCCGGGCGTTATCACGCCGGACGCCTGCAAAATCGGCATCATGCCGGGTCACATCCACAAACGTGGCTCCGTGGGCGTGGTCTCCCGCTCCGGCACGCTGACCTATGAGGCTGTGAAACAGACCTCCGATCTGGGCCTCGGCCAGTCTACCGCAGTGGGCATCGGCGGCGACCCGATCAAAGGCACCGAGCATATCGACGTGCTCGACATGTTCCTGGATGACCCGGAAACCACCTCGATCATCATGATCGGTGAAATCGGGGGCTCCGCCGAAGAAGAAGCCGCCGAATTCCTCGCCGAGCAGAAGAAAAAAGGCCGTTGGAAACCGACCGCTGGCTTCATCGCGGGCCGCACCGCCCCTCCGGGCCGCCGCATGGGCCACGCAGGCGCCATCGTCGCCGGTGGTAAAGGCGACGCGGAATCCAAAATCGAAGCAATGAAATCCGCAGGCATCATCGTGGCAGACAGCCCGGCCACGCTCGGCGAAGCCGTGCAGGAAGCCATTGCCAAAGGCTAAGGCGTAAAGCGCCATGCAGCCTTGCGAAGAGAGGCCTGCATTTGACAAAATTCGCCTGCGCCCTTTGTAAAGAAAGGCGCAGGCGCACCCACAAAAGGCAACGCGATCCTGCCCTCGAAACGGAAACGCACCCCAGATCAAGGTCACACCGATGAACGACCAGAGCCCCAACGACATCTTCCATGCCTCCTCCTTCATGCAGGGGCACAACGCGGAATACCTCGAACAGGTCTACGCCCAGTACACTCAGGACCCCAGTTCCGTGGACGCCTCCTGGGCCGAGTTTTTCCAGTCCCTCGGAGATGCGGCAACGGATGTCACCGCCGAAGCGGCAGGCCCGTCTTGGGCGCGCCTCGACTGGCCGCCGGTGCCGAATGACGAGCTGACCCACGCTCTGGACGGTCAATGGGCCGAACCTGCTGCTGCGGCTGATGCCGCCGGCAAAAAGATCAAAGAGAAAGCCGCTGAAAAAGGCGTCGCTGTCTCTGAAGACCAGATCAAACGCGCCGTGCTCGACAGTATCCGCGCGATCATGATCATCCGCGCCTACCGTATTCGGGGCCACCTCATCGCCGATCTCGACCCGCTCAAGATGAACGCTCAGGAACCGCACCCGGAGCTTGATCCGCGCACCTACGGCTTCACCGAATCCGACATGGATCGCCCGATCTTCATCGACAATGTTCTGGGGCTTCAACACGCCTCGATGCGCCAGATCATCGACGTTTTGAAACGCACCTATTGCGGCACCTTCGCGCTGCAATACATGCATATCTCCGACCCGGAGCAAGCCGGGTGGCTCAAAGAGCGGATCGAAGGGTTCGGCAAGGAAATCCAGTTCACCAAGAACGGTCGTCGCGCCATTCTGAACAAACTGGTCGAGGCCGAAGGCTTTGAGAAATTCCTTCATGTGAAATACATGGGCACCAAGCGTTTCGGTCTCGATGGCGGCGAAAGCCTCATCCCCGCGATGGAACAGATCATCAAACGCGGCGGCAGCCTCGGCGCGAAAGAGGTCGTGATCGGCATGCCGCACCGCGGGCGCCTGTCCGTCCTCGCCAACGTGATGTCGAAACCCTACCGCGCGATTTTCAACGAATTCCAAGGCGGTTCGTTCAAGCCCGAGGACGTGGACGGCTCCGGCGACGTGAAATATCACCTCGGCGCCTCCTCCGACCGTGAATTCGATGGCAACAAGGTCCACCTGTCCCTGACCGCCAACCCCTCGCACCTCGAGGCGGTGAACCCGGTGGTTTTGGGCAAGGCCCGCGCCAAGACCGATCAGAATAAAGACCCGGAACGCACCTCTGTCATCCCGGTGCTTTTGCACGGTGACGCGGCCTTTGCGGGTCAGGGCGTCGTGGCCGAATGTTTTGGCCTCTCCGGTCTGCGCGGTCACCGCACCGGCGGCACGATCCACATCGTCGTGAACAACCAGATCGGCTTTACCACCGCGCCGCACTTCTCGCGTTCTTCGCCCTATCCGACAGACATTGCGCTCATGGTCGAAGCCCCGATCTTCCACGTCAACGGCGACGACCCGGAGGCCGTGGTGCACGCCGCCAAAGTGGCCACCGAGTTCCGTCAGAAGTTCCACAAGGACGTGGTCATCGACATCTTCTGCTACCGCCGCTTCGGTCACAACGAAGGCGACGAGCCGATGTTCACCAACCCGCAGATGTACACCAACATCAAGCGGCACAAGACCACGCTTCAACTTTACACCGAGCGTCTCGTGGCCGACGGTCTCATCCCCGAGGGCGAGATCGAGGACATGAAAGCGGCCTTCCAGTCGCTCTTGAACGAAGAGTTCGAAGCCGGGAAAACCTTTAAACCGAACAAGGCCGATTGGCTCGACGGGCGTTGGTCGCACCTCAACAAAGAGGGCGAAGAATACCAGCGCGGTCAAACCTCGATCACCGAAGAGACCATGGCGCAGATCGGCCGCTCGCTGACGCAGGCGCCTGATGGGTTCAACCTGCACAAAACAGTGGGGCGCCAATTGGACGCCAAGGCTCAGATGTTCGAAACCGGCCAAGGCTTCGACTGGGCGACCGGCGAAGCCTTGGCTTTCGGCTCGCTTCTGACCGAGGGCTACCCGGTGCGTCTCGCGGGTCAGGACAGTACACGCGGCACCTTCTCGCAGCGTCACTCCGGTCTGATCGATCAGGCCTCCGAAGATCGTTACTATCCGCTGAACCACATCCGTGAGGGTCAGGCGCATTACGAGGTCATCGACTCGATGCTCTCCGAATATGCCGTCCTTGGGTTCGAATATGGCTACTCTCTGGCCGAACCGAACGCGCTCACCCTGTGGGAAGCCCAGTTCGGCGACTTCGCCAACGGCGCGCAGATCATGTTCGACCAGTTCATCTCTTCGGGTGAATCGAAATGGCTGCGGATGTCCGGTCTCGTGATGCTTTTGCCGCATGGCTATGAGGGTCAGGGCCCGGAACACTCCTCCGCCCGTCTCGAACGCTTCCTGCAGATGTGTGGTCAGGACAACTGGATCGTGGCGAACTGTTCGACGCCTGCGAACTACTTCCACATCCTGCGTCGCCAGCTGCACCGTTCCTACCGCAAACCTCTGGTGCTGATGACGCCGAAATCGCTTCTGCGCCATAAACTCGCGACCTCCGTGGCCGCCGATTTCACCGATGGATCTTCTTTCCACCGCGTGCTTTGGGATGACGCCGATCGCGACAACGGCACCGCCAAGTCCGACATCAAACTGAAAGCGGACAAGGACATCAAGCGCGTCGTGATCTGTTCCGGCAAGGTCTATTACGACCTCTTGGAGGCCCGCGATGAGGCCGGTAAGGACGACACCTACATCCTGCGTCTCGAACAATTCTACCCGTTCCCGGCGCTCTCGATGGTCAAGGAGCTTGAACGCTTCAAAGACGCCGAAGTCATCTGGTGTCAGGAAGAGCCGAAGAACCAAGGGGCCTGGACCTTTGTCGAGCCCAACATCGAATGGGTGCTCACGCGCATCGGCGCAAAGCACACGCGTCCGGTCTACGCCGGTCGCGCCGCCTCCGCCTCGCCCGCCACGGGTCTGGCGTCTCAGCACAAAGCACAACAGCAAGCGCTCGTGAACGATGCGCTCAATATCGAAGGGTAATCCTATGTCCGTTGAAGTCCGCGTCCCGACCCTGGGTGAATCCGTGACCGAAGCCACCGTCGCCACCTGGTTCAAAAAGCCCGGCGACACCGTGGCGGTCGATGAAATGCTCTGCGAGCTGGAAACCGACAAGGTGACCGTCGAAGTGCCCTCCCCCGCCGCTGGCGTGCTGGGTGAAATCGTCGCCGCCGAGGGCGAAACCGTGGGTGTTGACGCGCTCCTCGCCACGCTCTCTGAGGCAGGCAACGCAGGCCCCGAAGAGGTCAAGCCCCGCGCTCACGCCGAGGATAAACCCGCCGCCTCCGGTGGCTCCGTCGACATCATGGTGCCGACCCTTGGCGAATCCGTGACCGAGGCCACTGTCGCCACCTGGTTCAAAGCCGTGGGTGACAGCTTTGAGGCCGACGAGATGCTCTGTGAACTGGAAACCGACAAGGTCTCCGTCGAAGTGCCCGCGCCGGCTGCTGGCACTCTGACCTCCATCATCGCCAATGAGGGCGACACCGTTGCCGCCGGTGGCAAACTGGCTGAGATGTCGTCGGGTGCGGGTGGCGCGGCTGCGAAACCTGCGGCGGCTCCGGCCTCCGCGCCTGCCGCCTCCGGTGGGAAAGACGTCGAAAACGCGCCCTCTGCCAACAAGCTGATGGCCGAAAAAGGCGTCGATCCGGCGTCTGTGTCCGGCTCCGGCAAAGATGGCCGCATCATGAAAGAAGACGTGCTGAACGCGCTCAACAAACCGGCTGCTGCCCCGGCCCCGGCTGCGGCTCCTGCCGCTCCGCGTCCGGCCGAAGACGCCGCCCGCGAAGAGCGCGTGAAAATGACGAAACTGCGTCAGACCATCGCGCGTCGCCTCAAAGAGAGCCAAAACACCGCCGCCATGCTCACCACCTACAACGAGGTGGACATGACCGAGGTGATGGCGCTCCGCAACCAGTACAAAGACCTCTTCGAGAAGAAACACGGCGTGCGCTTGGGCTTCATGTCCTTCTTCACCAAGGCCTGTGTCCACGCTCTGAAAGAAGTGCCGGAAGTGAACGCCGAGATCGACGGCACCGATGTGGTTTACAAGAACTACGTCAACATGGGCGTCGCCGCAGGCACTCCGCAGGGCCTCGTCGTTCCGGTCATCCGCGATGCCGACAGCATGTCCTTCGCCGAGATCGAAAAAGCCATCTCCGAGAAAGGCAAACGTGCGCGTGACGGCAAGCTGTCCATGGCGGAAATGCAGGGCGGCACTTTCACCATCTCCAACGGCGGTGTCTACGGCTCCCTGATGTCCTCCCCGATCCTGAACCCCCCGCAGTCCGGTATCCTCGGCATGCATAAAATTCAGGACCGTCCGATGGCCATCAACGGTCAGGTCGTCATCCGTCCGATGATGTATCTGGCTTTGTCCTATGACCACCGGATCGTGGACGGCAAAGGCGCCGTGACCTTCCTCGTGCGCGTCAAAGAAGCGCTGGAAGACCCGCGTCGTCTGTTGATGGATCTGTGAGGCCACTTTGGGTCAAAGCGCAAATAGCATTGACCATGAAGGTTTCCTGCGGCGACTTAATTCCGAGTCGCCGCGGGCTCGAGTGTTGTTGGTAACCGGAATGCTCGAAGAATTACTTCGAAAAGCTGTTTTCGAAAGTTTGAAACCGAACAAATCAACAGAAAAGCTGTTTGGACCAGAGAGCAACCTTGGCTTGATGTCTCTTGCTGAGCACGCACGTGCGCACGGTTTAATTGGAGACAGCGAATTCAGTGCTCTTAAGCATCTTGCAAAAATTAGAAATAAGATTGCGCACAACTGGTCGGCAGATTTCTCGCACGATGAAATCCAAGTAGAAGCCCAAAAGCTGCCAATTATTCAGCTTCGGCACGCTGGAAATAATGAGCCTCATCAGATTGCGTTTTTAAGAACCGACTATCTTGGAATTCACTTGATACCCGAGTTTTTCAATCGCTTTCAAAACCTAAAGCCCTTTGCCGAGAACGACTTTGAGTTTCTTTCAACATTGAAAGTTGATGTGAACTCCGGCGAGGCAACCGCAAGTCGGAATCGCAACGCATGACCCCGCTCCTCACCCTCCTCGCCCTCGCAGGCCTCTTGCACATCGCGCAATTCGTGGTGGCCTCTGTCATGGCGAATGTCGATCTGGGGCCGGGGTACACCACCTCCCCCCGCGACCGTGCGCCGAACCGCGAGATGCGCAAGACCACGGCGCGGATGCTGCGCGCCTATGACAATCACATTCAGATGTTCCCCTTCTTCGCCGCGGGCGTATTCCTGATCCACCTGACGGATCAGTCGAGTGCCGTCACCCTCGGCGCGGGCGTGGGCTATCTGATCGCACGGGTGCTTTACGTGCCCGCCTATGCTTTCGGCTGGCAGCCGTGGCGGTCCTATATCTGGATGATCGCCATGCTCTGCTGCGCCATTCTGTTCATCGCCGCGCTGATCTGAGCGGCCCGCTATTCTGACCAAGGAGAAGACCATGGCATCCTACGACGTGATCATCATCGGCGCTGGCCCCGGCGGCTACGTGTCCGCCATTCGCTGCGCCCAACTGGGCCTCAAGACCGCCGTGGTCGAGGGCCGCGAGACGCTGGGCGGCACCTGCCTCAACGTCGGCTGTATCCCGTCGAAAGCGCTCTTGAACGCGACGCACCACCTGCATGAGGCGGAGCACAATTTCGCCGCCATGGGTCTCAAGGGCAAAAGCCCCTCCGTCGATTGGACGCAGATGAAATCCTACAAGGACGACGTCGTGGGCCAGAACACCGGCGGCATCGAATTCCTGTTCAAAAAGAACAAGATCGACTGGCTCAAAGGCTACGGCTCCATCCCGGAAAAGGGCAAAGTCAAAGTTGGCGACGAGGTCCATGAGGCCAAGAACATCGTGATCGCCTCCGGTTCCGTGCCGACCTCCCTGCCGGGTGTCGAGGTGAACAACGAAGGCGGCGTGGTCGTCGATTCGACCGGCGCGCTTGAGCTGCCGAAAGTGCCGAAGAAAATGGTCGTGATCGGCGCGGGCGTCATCGGTCTGGAGCTTGGCTCGGTCTACGCCCGTCTCGGCGCCGAGGTGACCGTGGTGGAATTCATGGATTTCATCACCCCCGGCATGGACGCCGACGTGCAGCGCACCTTCAAAAAGCTATTGGAAAAACAAGGCCTCAACTTCGTTCTGGGCGCCGCTGTGCAGAATGTCGAAGCCTCGAAAACCAAGGCGAAGGTCAACTACAAACTCAAGAAAGACGACAGCGAGCACACGCTCGACGCCGACGTCGTTCTGGTCTCCACGGGGCGTAAACCCTACACCGACGGGCTTGGCCTCTCCGAGCTGGGTGTCGAAATGACCGAGCGCGGCCAGATCAAAACCGACGCACATTGGGCGACCAACGTGCCGGGCATCTACGCCATCGGCGACGCCATCGTCGGCCCGATGCTGGCCCACAAAGCCGAGGACGAAGGCATGGCCGTCGCCGAGGTTCTGGCTGGCAAACATGGCCATGTGAACTATGACGTGATCCCCGCCGTGATCTACACCTCGCCGGAGGTCGCCACCGTCGGCAAGACCGAAGCACAGCTGAAAGAAGAAGGCCGCAAGGTGAAAGTCGGCAAGTTTTCCTTCATGGGCAACGCGCGCGCCAAGGCCGTGTTCCAGGGCGACGGCTTTGTGAAACTGATCGCGGACGCGGAAACCGACCGCCTCTTGGGTGCCGCGATCATCGGCCCGGCGGCGGGCGACATGATCCATGAGATCTGTGTGGCGATGGAATACGGCGGCTCGGCACAGGACGTCGCGCTCACCTGTCACGCCCACCCGACCTACTCGGAAGCCGTGCGCGAGGCCGCTCTGGCCTGTGGCGACGGTCCGATCCACGCATAAGGCTTTGGGTCATTCCGACACGAAAAAGGCGCTCTTCGGAGCGCCTTTTTTTATCCCTTCGCCGCCTCTTCCAGCCGCTTGGCGTGCTCGATGCGAAGCTCCTTGCGCAGCTCGGCCGCCCGCCAGCGTTTCTTGTCCGTTTCCGTCTCAGGCGTGAATTGCGGCACGGCCACGGATTTGCCCGTGTCATCGACGGCCACCATGGTGAAATAGCAAGAATTGGTGTGGCGCACGGTCTGGGTGCGGATGTTTTCCGCCTCGACCCGGATGCCGATCTCCATCGAGGTGCGGCCGACGTAATTCACCGTCGCGCGGCAATGCAGCAATTCACCCACATGGATCGGCTGTTTGAACATGACCTGATCGACCGACAGCGTCACGGCATATTGCCCCGAGTAGCGCGAGGCACAGGAAAAGGCCACGAGATCGAGCAGACGCAAGAGCGCTCCGCCATGCACCTTGCCCGAAAAATTCGCCAGATCCGGCGTCATCATTTCGGTCATTTCCAGATAACGTGCCATGCGCGATGCCCCTGCTCCACTCCGTCCCACCCCAAAAGACTCTGCGGCGCAGAAAAGGTCAAGCAAGAGTCATGCCACAGCGAAAGCGTCACGCCTTTAACCTCGGCGCGACCTTCAGAAAACTGAAAGTTAGGTGAGAAGGGATCGCCAAAATGCGATCCCTTCTCGTCCGACCCGTCATCGGGGGGGGGTGATAAGGGCCGGAAACTGTCAGAGCTGAATAGCCCCGCAGCGCAAACAAAGGCCAACGGAAAAAAACACGTCGGCGGAAAGCTTCTTATCGAGGCTTCGCATGATCTGCACGGGTGTGCCAACGGCACCGAAGACAACCTCCCCGGCGATGTCTGTCCTGTTCGGGATGTAGCGTTGGCGTCCCTGTGCTTTGGGCCTGTCCCAATTTGGCGTCCCTGTGCTTTGGGCCTGTCCCAATCTGGTGTTGCGCGTCTCAAGGCGTTGAACGGGAATATCCCGACCTTCCGTCGCTAAATTTCAGAGTGTTTGAAAATTTTAGTAAAAATAGAGACAGTCGCCTCAAACCGCCAGCATCCGCAGCCCCTGCGTCACATCGGAGCGCACCGCAAGCCGCAGCCCCGGCTCATCCCCCGCCCGCAAGGCGGCAACGATCAAACGGTGATTATGCGGCACCTCGGTGCGGTTGAGACGCGCATAAAGTGCCCGCATCGTCGGGCCGAGCTGAAGCCAGACGGTTTCCGTCAGCGCCAGCATCGCAGGCGCCTGCGCACGCAGATAAAGCGTGCGATGGAATTCGAGATTGGCCCGGATGTAGCCCACGTCGTCATGTTTCGCGACCATTTCGGCAATCGTGCCATTGATCGTCTGAAGCCGGTCAATCAGCGCCATATGCGCCCGCGGCAGCGCGCGAGAGGCAAGTTCAGGCTCAATCAGCGCGCGGATCGAGGCCAGCTCTTCCAATCGCTCGTTCGACAGCTCCGGCGTGCTCACCCGCCCCGAGGCAGAGAGGTTCAGCCCCCCGTCCGCCACCAGCCGCCGCACCGCCTCGCGCGAAGGTGTCATGGACACATCGAACATCTTGCCGATGCCACGCAGGGTCAGCGCCTGACCGGGCACGAATTCGCCATGCATGATCCGCGTCCGCAGGGCGCGGTAAACGCGGTCATGGGCAACGGTCGGGGTCTCTGAGGGGCGGATCGTGGGCGTAATCATGCGCGCAAATGTGATCACAAAGGCCGGAATGTCAATCCGTCTCGAACCGCCAAGCGTGTAGCTTTTCGCCCTCGGTGTGCAACCAGCGGCGATGCGCAGCATGATCGGGACAGACCCGCGCAACATGGGCCCAAAAGCGATCCGAATGATTCATCTCCAACCGATGCGCCACCTCATGCGCGGCGACATAGTCGAGCACCGCCGCAGGCGCCATCACCAGACGCCAGGAATACATGAGATTGCCCGCCGAGGTGCAGGACCCCCAACGCGACCGCGGATCGCGCAGGGTGATCCGCCCGTAATCGGTGTTCAGCAAGGCCGCGTAACGGTCCGAGGCCTCGCGCAGCCGCATCTGCGCCTCAAGTTTGAGAAAAGCTTTCACCCTTGCAGCAACGCGGTCCGCTTCGCCGGGCACCTCAAGGCGACCGTCCATCAAGAGGGCACGCCGCCCCTTCCCCGGCGCGATCTCCACCTCTCGACCCAAAAACGGCACAGAGGCTCCGAAAACGGCCGCCTGCTCCGGCGCCCGCGTGCCGAGATGTTTGCGAATCCAATCTTCCTTTTCACGCAAGAACGCCAAGGCCTCACGCTCCGGCAAACGCGCGGGCATCGACAGCGTCACTCGGCCATCGAGACGCGACACCCGCAGAGACAGCCGCTTTGCCCGGCTCGAGCGCCGCAAAGTCACGCCCACCGGCGGATTTCCGTCGAGAATAATGTCGCCCATACTTGCCTCTCTGGTCCACTCTCCCCACATATCGTGGCGAAGGAGCCGAGGCCACGCTCTTTACCATTTTTTGAGGGAAAAGCCTTTGACAGCTCCCTTGCGATATGGCATGGCCCGCAGGTCTCCACATATGGATCAGATTAAACGAAAGGGATTCATCATGCCCAAAGAGGAATGGGGCGTAAAACGCGTCTGCCCCACCACCGGCAAACGGTTCTATGATTTGAACCGCGATCCGATCGTGTCTCCCTACACCGGTGAGATCGTGACGTTTGACGTGAACAACAAGTCCCGCGTTGCCATCACCGAAAAAGAACAGGCGAAACCCGCCGACGATCTCGACGACGAGGATGATCTGTTGGTCGATGATGATGCAGACATCGATCTCGATGACGATCTTCTCGACGATGACGAGGATGACGATAACGTCTCCCTCGACGAGATTGCCGACGTCGCCGCGGACGACGAGGACTGATCTGAGGATCACCCGACAAGGCAGATGGGAAATTTCATCTGCCTGTCATTTTTTCGCTTGCAACGTCTGGCGAGACAAAATAGGAAGCGCGGGCGGACGGGAAACGCCCACCCGCACAGTCGCCTGACCGGCGCCAAACCGGTCATTTGGGGCCTTAGCTCAGCTGGGAGAGCGCCTGCATGGCATGCAGGAGGTCAGCGGTTCGATCCCGCTAGGCTCCACCAAATTCCCTTGAAAAGCATCAGATAGTTCTGCCTTTCTTGTCAGAGGATTTGCCTCTGTCACGCAGATACGCGCTGTTTTGCCTACGAAAATCTCTGGTGCTTTGATCCATGGCTCAGGCCATGTTGATCCCATCGCAGCCCCCCCCCTTGTCAAACCCAAGGATGGCCCCTGACTGACCATTTCTTCGTTGTGACGGGCGACCTTAGGTCGTGGGCAAGACCAGCCTGATCACCGAACTTGCCCGCCGCGGCTTTCACACAATTTCGCAAAAAGAAAAACAATGCACCAAATCTTAAGAAGCCCCGCCCATCTTGAGCAAAATTGACCTTCACCTCCCACAGAAATGGGGCCAGATGATTCGAGAACTCCTCTCAAAACTTTCCGTACGGATCTATGCCATCGTCCTCGTGTCGATGATCATGATCCTTTCGCTCACACAAATCATCATGAGCATTTCCTATGACACCGCCTTCGGCATGCGCGAACAACACCTCAGCGATATCGTCGACACTGTTGTCTCAAATCTGGACATGCTCGAAAAAGAAGTTGAGGCAGGCAACCTCTCCCGTGAGGAGGCCTATACCATCGCCCAAGAGCGCGTCATGTCCTTCAATTATGACGAGGCCGGCTATTTCTTTGCCTTCGACAAAAACAACACAATGATCGCGCACCCCACCAAGCCGGAATGGATCGGTCAGGACATGTCCAACTATACCGACACGCGCGGCACAAACATTTTCGTCTCGATGACGTCTCTTGTGAAAGAGCAAGGTCGTGGCATGATCACCTATTTCTTCAACAAGCCGAATGGCGATGGAGATGAGGAAAAAATCAGCTATGTCGCCGAATTCCAGCCCTGGGGATGGATTATCGGAACCGGCTCTTACCTGTCCGACATCCAAGCCCAGATGGCCACCATGCGCAATATTGGGCATGCGGTTGAAGTCGTCACGCTGATCCTGCTCCTCGGCGTGTCCACCCTATTGGTGCGCAGTGTCACAAAACCTTTGAATGCCCTCAAACTGCGCATGTCCGAAATGTCTGACGGTGACACCGAAAGCCCCGTTCCAATGACCGAAAGCAAAAGTGAAATCGGCGAAATGGCACGCGTTCTGGAGGTCTTCCGAAACGCCTTGCTCGAACGCGAGGAATTGGCCAAGCAACAAGCGATCAAAGACGCCGAACTCGCGCAGGAGCGCGAGGCAAATGTCGAACGCGAACGCCAAGCCCAAAAACGTGAGGAACAAATCGCCGAGCAACGCCGGTTGGAACAAGAAGCAACACGCATCGAAAAAGAAAAAGCACGTGCGCTCGCGGAAGAAGAACGCGAGAAAAATTTGAAAGAACAGCAAAGAGTCGTGGACTCTCTTGCAACAGGTCTTGGTGCGATGTCTCGCGGTGATCTGACGGTTCACATCGATGAGGTCTTCCCGGCTTCCTACGAAAAGCTGCGCAATGACTTCAACAATGCGGTCGAAAAAGTCGCACATCTCGCCGCAGCAATTGCGGAAGGCGCTACAACGATCATCAACGAGACCGAAAACCTCAACAGCGCCTCTCTGGACCTGAGCCGCCGCACCGAAACTCAAGCGGCTTCGCTTGAAGAAACCGCGGCCGCCATCACGCAACTTGCCGCCTCCGTCGAGAGCTCCGCTAAAAGCGCGAAAAATGCCGCAAGCACGGTCGGTCAGACCAAAGATCGCTCCATTGTTGGCCGCGATGTGGTGCAGCGCACGGTTCAAGCCATGAATGACATCGCGGAAAGCTCGACCCAGATTTCCAAGATCACAAGCGTGATCGACGATATCGCGTTCCAAACTAATCTTTTGGCGCTGAACGCAGGGGTGGAAGCGGCGCGCGCCGGCGATTCCGGGCGCGGCTTTGCCGTTGTGGCCTCCGAAGTGCGGGCCTTGGCGCAACGCAGTTCTGAGGCGGCCAATGAGATTGCCAAATTGATCGAAACCTCCGGTCGTCAGGTCGATGAGGGCGTGCAGCTCGTCAATGCCTCGGGCAGTGCGCTGACAGAGATCGAATCCCTTGTCACCAATTTGGATGGCTTGGTGCAGACGATCGCGACCTCGGCGTCCGAACAATCCGTGGGCCTGTCGGAAATCACCACTGCCGTCAGCCAACTCGATCAGGTGACACAACATAACGCCGCTATGTTCGAAGAAACCACAGCGGCTTTGCAGGCCCTAAAAGCCCAGGCTACATCACTGGAGCGCGACAGCGCACAGCTCAAAACCTCAAAAGACATCGACGACCTTCGTCTCGCTTCCTAACGCCATCATCAGCTCCGTTTAAAGTGCCCGGACCCGTGTCCGGACACTTTTTCACGTTTGGCGTGACGGCCAGTTCGCAAAAGCTCAAAGAATTGAGCGCGAGTCGGGCAACTTCCCCCTCAGAGCGACAGAAACACCCCATCAACTTCTGAAAAACCGAGCAGTCAAAGAAAATGCTCTGTCCACCGCAAACGCTGGAAAATTTACAGAATGCACTTCAAACAAGAAATGTGCGAACGGTATCACTTTGAATATGAATGATATTTTCATTTGTTAATCAAATTTACAGAGATCAGTAAATTTTCGTGAACATCTTCACAAAGAACTGATCCAACCGCCTCAACCCACGCGCGTTTTCATTTTAAACTCTGTAAACCTTATCCTGAGGAGAAGGCTCATTCTGTGAGTGAGCCGCGTTTTGAGTTGGGAGGCGACGATGTCGGAAGACATGACCAAGATGACCGCACCTGCTGAGGCTTTTGCCTCGCGTGCGCATATCAATGCAGAGACTTACGAAACCATGTACCAGCGCTCCATCGAAGACCCTGTGTCTTTCTGGGCGGAGCAAGGCAAAGTGCTCGACTGGATGGAGCCCTACACGCAGGTCAA
>NZ_JBLWTA010000011.1:0-160881 GCF_048270365.1 Celeribacter sp. | reverse complement strand
TGACACCCGCACAGAAACTGAGAATGGCCGCGTAAATTCTACGGCCAAGCCCCCGTAAAAACGGGGGGATTACCCCGCAAAACAGAGGCCACATCCTCATACCGCACCTGCGTGACCGAAGGGCTCGACTGTACCGTGCTCGCCTTGTGGGCCACAAACACCTTTCCGCCATCCATTTGATAGATATAGGAATAAACATCGATGCGCGCGTCCGCCACAAACGCATGAATGAAAGAGGCACTGGGCCGCTCAGAAGCAAGCAGCTTGCCCAGCATGTTCCCTTCCCAGAAGCGAAAATAATACCATTTGCCGTTTTGATCCTGAACACGCGTAAATTTTCGAAAATGCGTCCATACATCGTCGAAAGAGGATCGCGAGCGCAGATAAAGACCGGGCGCCTTATGCCACATATGACGGCTCGTCAGGTTGTCTGGCTGCTCAGGAAGATGGGTAAATAAGGTCCTCGTAAAGGCGTTCTGATCTTTCAACTCCACCAGATAAGGCGCCGCATCCTCATAGTTCTCTTCCGCCTCGCCCTTGAACAGACAACGAAAATTCAAATCCGATGCCTCAAGGATTTCACGAAGCCCAAAAACCTTCGCAGCATCGAGAACCGCATATGTTTTAAGAGAGATTGTAGAGGAGTCAGATGAGTCGGGCTGGCCGAACATATGGTCGAACAAAAGATCAGGCACCGTCTTCAGAGGCCAGATATCACGCTGATGATCCAGCGGCATCACGCCTTCGATCTCTTCAATTCTGAGATCAGCACTCAATGATCCGAAATATGTCATATAAAATCCTCGTCTGCGGGCTTCTATCAACCACCTAAAACGCGGACAAGCGAGATGAACAACTTGTGTTCGAGCCTAAGCATGTGCTTGTGCTTGGCCTGAAATCATCACCTTTGGAAAACCTTCCGGGTTGGACTTAAGCCATTGTTTCACATTAATTTTATCACAACATAGACTCGATTACGTCGCCATGAGACACAACGGCGGAAAATCCCCAAGGCGTCCATGACACCCTTATTACCATGTCTCTGCGTCCATACAGAAGACATGTTCATTCAAAACCCACACAGCCGGGCAACGGCTTACTCAGCGTCCCGCCCCTGAGGGGATGTCGCATGGTAAGGCGGACTGAGTTGGATCGGCCCAGGCAAAGTTCCGAACCCGGTCTCAGAGGGCCTCAGATCCAGTTCGACAACACATCGCGCGCCGACATGAGTGGGAGGGAGCCCGTAGAGCTGTCCCATCTCCTCCATCTCTGCCGAGTCATACGCCCCCGTCAACATGGCCTTCAGCGCAGCGTCGTGCGCCCTGCCGGTGCTATCGGACATGCCCCGTGTTGGAATGGTTTCGTAAAGGGCAGATGAGTAGTCGCTGCCGCCTTTGAAGATGATCGCCTCTTCCGGGTCCGAGGCTGCACGGTCGCTGACCCAGTCGGCCAATCCGCCAGACAAATCGTAAATCCCCAAAGGATTGGGCGGGAAACTCGCCACATCGGGGCGATCCTGACTCATCCGGGGCAGCGTGCTTAAATCGAACACGTTGCGCCCATATTCGAAACTGCCGTTGTCTGTGGGCCAGAATGGCGTCTGCCCACGGCTACGCGCCATATATTCCCATTCCGCCTCTGTCGGCAGACGCATTGGCAGGCCCGCCGCGTCTCCAAGCCACGCACAATACGCTGTCGCCTCCTGATGGCTGAACGCGGCAGGTCTATTTTCCATTCCCGCCGCGACATCGCGCGCCCTGCCCTGCGTCCGGTCAAAAAGCGCAGCCTCCGATTGGGTGACCTGATGCGGCGCGATGTAAAAGCTGTCGATCGTGACCTGACGCGTTTCCGATGTGCTGTGATCCGCCACGTAAGTGTCGATCACCGTGCCATCCTGCCTCTGCAAAGGGGCGCGATAATTGCCCATGGTGAATGTGCCACCTTCGACGAAAACCATCGTCGCGCGGGTGCTGTCGATCAAATTCGCACGGGCGCGTTTCTGACCGAACGTGTTGAACGTCAGGCCACCGGCGACGACCAACACTATGGCCCCGGCGGAGAGCAGGACGATAGACTTGCGGGTCATGCGACATTCCTCACGTGGACAGGTTCACCGGCAAGCATGGTATTGGTCGGCAAGGAATTGATGGCGCGCACCAGCGCTTCGAATTTGCGCGCGGAGCCCCCATCGAGCACGGCGCGCAGACGGGCATAGCCCGCGGCGGCTGAGGATTTCATACCCGTCACGGTGATACGCTCGACGACCTGTGCCCATTCGCGTTGGCTTTGCATCGTGCCGACAACGGTGAGAATGGCAGCTTCCTGATGTTCTTCGAAGGAGAAGAGATAGCGCTCGGAGAGCTTGTAGAGAATGGCCCCCTTGGCCTCCGGCGCCGCAAAGATCAGAGCGGATGGGCGGGCCTTGACCTTACGTGCGAAATCTTCTGCGGCATTGGCGCTTCGGATCGGTTCGAGCGCGGCCTCAAGCGCGATGGAGCCTTCGGTAATCAGGGAAATCGTGACCTGAACGAGCGCCTGCCATGCATCCTCGGCGACAAACCGCAGGAAGGCAAAGTCGTTGTCCTTGAGCTGGCAGTAGATGTATTTGATGAATTCCAGAATTTTCGCGAAATTCACCTCTCCCAAGAGCCCGCCCTTGGCGCCGACGCCAAGCACGGCACGGGCCTCGCAGCGGAACATGAATTTGCCGTTCTCATAGGTGATCTTAAGCACCCCTTCGAGACCGGCCCCGGCGTTTACGGCCACGGTCGCCCCGACGGACACGAAGGCCGCCCATTTGGGGCTTTCGACAACTCCGCCCGCTTCGACAAGGCCCGGATTGTACCATTCGAAAGCGCCTTTGACGCTGCCGCCGGCCTCAAGCCCGGCAAACAGTCCGGCGGCCACTTCGCCCTTGCTGTCGGCGGCGGAGGGTTTGACGAGGACCTTCCCCGCAGGCTCGGTTTTGAATTCCAGACCTGCGGTGGCATAGACCGAAGCGCCCAACATGGCATTTGCAGACACCGTGGCATTGAACCGGAAATAGCCAAAATCGAGACGCGCCTGCGTGCCTGCCTCGGAGGCATCCTCTTCGGACAGATCAATCAAGGCATGCCAGCCGTCCCTGTCGACAAAATAGCCGTTGAACGTGGCTTTTGCCTCTCCCAGAATGGCGCGCGCTTCGGCATTGCCTTTCAGAGAGTAAGCGCCTTTTTTCGGATCATAGCCCAGCTGCACGCCAAACCCGGCATAGCCACGCATCAGTTGCGCCCCAGCGGAAAGATCGAAATGCGCCCCGCTCGCGGAATAGCTCAGGCTGTCGTTGACCGCATCGACCCATTTGAGCCAATTGGCGTCCCAAACGTCGGTGATCGACCCTGAGGCCTCCCCTTTTGCGATCTGTTGCTTGTAGGTGATCCCGTCTGAAAGATCGGATTTGATCTTGTCGCGCACCGAGGTGAAGGCCTGACGCAGCTTGCCGCGATCAAGCTCCGACGTGCCCGCAGCCCCGGTTTGGGCTTGCAGGAGGGATGTGTCGATTTTGTAGCTGCGCCAATGATTGCGCATCTTGTCGGACCGGATCCGGGTCCATTTTTTGCCCCGGATGGAATAGGCTTGCACCAGATGTTTGTCCGGCAGGCGTTCGGTGGGTCTGACATATCCTTCGAGCATCTTGGCGAGATGATCCTGCGCCTCGATCACGGTTTCGGGATCGCCTTCAACCTTGGCCCGATCCAGGGCGCCAAAGGCGGCATCCATTTCGCGGATTTCCTGATTGAGGGCTGTCAGCTCCTCACCTGCGTAAAGGAGAACGTTGCTTTCACCGACAGCCGAGTCGCCACAAGCCAGCACATAAAAAAGTTCGAATTCACCGCATTCAACACAAATACTCATACATTCTCTCCATCGAGAAGCTCTAGGCAACCATATCTATTGGCATACCGTAACAGCAAGGGGCGCGGGGAAAAAACGCCGTTTTCCGCATCGGCCCAAAAGGCAGTGCGGGCCTCTTCAGGAAGCGCACAAAGAAGCCGGTGCGTCTCCAAAAGACGCGGGGCATGATCGAAACCGGCCTGCATCATTCTGGCAAAGACATAATGGGCAAAGGGGCGCGCATCGGCGGCTGAAATGGCTTCGGCTGCGAGGTTTCGGGCACGGGTGTCGTTGACGAAAAGCGCCAATGCGATCCGCGCCGGGCGATCAAGGCGGGGTATGGCCGCCCCCTCGGCTCCTGATCGACCGGCTATCAGAGCGACAAACTCCCACAGGCCCGGTTCAAGAGCTGGGCGGGGATAGACAAGCTGTATCCCGGCCTGAAAGAATTTCGTCACCGCGGCAGGATCGCTGGCACATAGAAGCGCATCAAGCATTCCCGGCTCCTGCAGGCGAAAATATTGCGCGATCCCGGCCTCGTCCGACAGTTTGGTGTAATGTTTGAGATGACGCCTCATCGCGTCGAGCGGCAGCGCAGAGGCAAGGAAGATCCCGGCACCCAGCATTTTGCGGGGATCGTCCCTATCGGGGTCATGGGCAAAACAAGTGCCCGTAAACGCGGCCTCGCGCGTCAATTCGACAAGCCATGGCGCGCCATCGGCAAGCTGCGGCGCATTGTTCAGATCGTAGAGACAGCTATGAGCAAGCTCGCTGCTGTCCAGACGGGCAGGCAGCCCCTGTGAGCGCGCCGCATCCAAAAGCGCATAGACATGCCAGCTCTGATCGGGATCAGCGGGCGAAGAGAAAAGCGCATCCAGCACGTCTTCTATGGGCTGACGCTCCTCAGGCGCGTGCAGTCCCGTCAAAAGCGGTGGAACTTCTGCAAGGATTCGGTGCGTAACGGCCTCGCTTTCTGTAGGGTGCAAAAGCGCCTGTGCGATTTGCCAAGGCTCAACCGTTTGTAAAAGGGCCATACCACGCCTCACTTTGCCGTCTTAACAGAAAAGAGCCGCGCCCAATCGGACGCGCCCTATTGGCCGACAACGTCCTCTGCCGGGCCCGAATTTGCAAACGGAAATCCAGATCCCGCCTTGCGAAGGCTCTCGATCCCCTTCGTCCTGTTTCTTGACGGGAGCCATCACGATTTCATTTTGTGGTTTTGGAAACTTGTTCATTGAGCCAGTGCATCATGGATGCTAGATGTTTTGAGCAGAAATTGTCCTAAAGATCAGATTTGGATGGATTTTTTGAGTGATTATGACCACTGGCTAGATCTTGAGACGCCAACGCATCGAACAGCTACGACAGGTTTGCACGACGCCCCTGTCGCTATTTCAACGCAATCCGGTGTGCTGGCGCTTGATGCGCAGTTCGGGATTTGGCCCAAGAAAAATCTACCCGATGCTCTGGCCGAGAACCTTTTTGGCAAGCGGTTTTTCGCTGAAGCGGACGCCTCTGAAAAGGCCGTAGCGCCGCGCACCTTCGCCATTCTTGACGCCTCAAAAGTTAAAGACCTACCACGCCTTTTGGACGCGAGCGGCCTGCCCTATCTCTGTTTATTCCGTGGAACGGCGGCGACGGAGCTTTCGGACGTCGCACCCTATATCGTGGAACTCGACAGCACGGCGGACTTTGTGCGTCGGCTGTTTACAGCCTCGGACAACCCCTCTGATCTCTGGCTACGAGAACCGGGCATCTTTTTGCGCTCACATGAGACTTTGAAAAACCTGCAACGCCTGCTGCGACGGTTTACACGGGTCCGCGATGAGGCCGGAAACTGGAGCTTCTTTCGCTTTTGGGAACCCGAGGTCGCCAAAGTCCACTTCAACTATCTCGCGAAACGTCCCAAGCTATTCACATTGTGGTTTTGCTCTCTGAACGGACATGCTGTCGGCTATATCGTCCTCACGAAGGATGGCGAGGTGACAACCTTCACGCCGAATTCCCCCTGCATCGAGCGCGCCTCTGCCGTATTCACGCTTGAGACATCCGAGAAAGAGGCGTTCCGGGCACGGCGCGTTCAGATGAAGATGACGGAGATACAGCGAAAGTTGGAACCGCATTTCACGGCACGCAGCCCGGCAGAGATCAAGACAGCCGTCGCCCACGTCGTCGAGCGGTTTGCACGCTTTGGCCTGAAAAGCACGGCGACCATTTTTACGCTCGCATGGTATGAACTCAAGTCTGGCCCCGCTTTCGAGAACCGGATTGGCGCGGACCATCTGAGAGAGTTGGAACAAACCCACATTGCAGAAGATCTTCGCATCATGAGATTTCGTGCGGCGATGGAAGGGCAAAAAGGAACGGATTTATGAGAAAATCTGTGAGAACGGTTCTGGCAACAGCTTTGCTGTTTTTTGCGGCGGCCTGTCGTGGTGACGCTGTGACAGACAACGTCAGGTATGATCTCAAGACCACATCGGGATGGCCGGTGGTCGCGTTCATCGGCTCCTCGTCTTTTGCTCCGGAGCGTCAAAGCTACACAGGCGATCCGTGGCTTCGAAACGGCGGATATGATGAGAACAGCGCAGGCACACCGGTGCGAAACCTCCTCGCCGAGGGCGCAGATACGACGCATGTGACCTTCGATGTGACCTGGTTCGAGGTCGTCACCCGAAACGTTTATTCCGCCTCTCTCGATGTCGATCTCAAGACGTTGAAACGCGATCCTATTGCCACGGATTTCAACGTCCTTATCTTTCGCATTTCGCCGGATGGCATCGTTCAGGCCGTGACATATGACGAAAGCTACCCGCCCAAAGAGCCCCCCGCCAGTGCGATTACGGTGGCACAGGCCTGCGGCGCGCCAACCCGCCTTGATGAGGAAAAACGGGACAGCTTGACCTTCGCATTGGAGCTCATGGAGAGCAACGAAGATGTGGGCGACTGGTTCGCGCACAGATGGGATGACGAAGATATCCCGACACATTGCAACTGAGGCACAGAGCGATGGATGGCAGCACATTTCCCGATGAAGACCTTGTCGACCTGCAAGAAGAAGGCGCGATTGATGCCGTAACGACCACCTGTCCGGCGGTCGACGTCGAGATCGCGATGTTCTTCGACGGGACAGGCAACAATCTGGCCAATGTCGAAGAGGGCAACAGGGTCCGCGCCAACGGTGGGGCCACTTCGGAGCCGAGCTACGAGAACGATCTGAGCAATGTTGCAAAGCTCTACCAGAGCTATGCGCGACTTGTCCCAAGCGTGGTACGCAACGACTGCGGCGGGATCGGAAAACGACGCTTCGCCGAGATCATTGACGGGATCGGCACAACATCAGGCCAAGAAGACAGCGTGCTTGGCTTTGCTGTCGGTTGGGGGATCACCGGCGTCGAGGAGCGCGTGAAAGAAGGCTTCCTGCGGTTTTTGCAGCGGCTGAACGAGGCGAAGGCCGCAGGTGAGATCAAATCCATCAAGCTTGATGTTTTCGGCTTTAGCCGCGGGTCGGCAGCGGCACGTCACTTTGTGAACTGCGTCAGGCGTGGCAACGCGGGCCATGGATATGGCGGTCCATACTATGAACTCCAAGAAGAGGATAAACCCAAACTCGAAATTCGCTTCCTCGGTCTTTTCGACACGGTCGTCTCTTGGGGATTGATCGCCAACGATAGCAATTGGGGGCGGCTGAAGATCACACTCCCCGACGACATCGCAACGAAAATCGTCCACATCACCGCGCTGGATGAACACCGCGAGAATTTTCCCTTAACCGAAGCGCCCGCGAGCGCCGAAACGATCCGCATGCCGGGCGCCCACTCGGATATCGGCGGAGGCTATGCGGATTTTTTCGTGGAACGGGTTGAAGTGGAGCGCCCGAGGTCTGACTTCGACAATTTCAATCCACGCCCGAGCGAGACGCATGAGGTCCATGGTTTCGATGCCTTTACCGCAGAGGATATGGCCATCTTCAACCGCCTCGTGGCTCAGGGTTGGATTAGGCCGACGGATCGGAGCGCTCTGACGCGGGAATACACGCCCGTCTCGAACAATCCCTACGATCCTTACTGGAACCGCTGGTTCTTGACGCGGGACTGGCTGCGCAATCCGCGCCTTGCACATGTCTCTCTGCATGTCATGTTCGAAAAAGCCGTCGAAGCGGGCGTGCCTTTTGTCTCCCTGCTTCCCGGTGAGAATTACGATCTCCCGGAAAGCGATCTCGTGCTGGCGCAGCTCAAAGCCGATTTGATGGCGGGCCGCGTATTCACGCCTGCCGAAACGATCCCCTACCGCCGCGACTATGTGCACCACTCGGCAAACTGGGCACCTTCTGGTCCTGTCTTCCCAATGCAACCGCATGAGGGCGCGAGCCGACGTACGGTTTACGGAAATGATGGCTCTCTTCAGGCGGACTGATCGGCGGCACCAACGGGAGGGGCGATTTTGAGACAGCTCGCCCGGATCACCATTCAAAATTTTCTCAGAATGGGACGGAACATCTCAGGGTTTCGCCTGTGTTTTTACGGCTTCACACATAAAAACGCCCCCGCAAAAGCGAGGGCGTTTCTCGTCTTATCGACTGAAGATCAGGCCAGATCGAAACGGTCGGCGTTCATCACCTTGACCCAGGCTTTGACGAAATCAGTCACGAATTTCTCCGCATTGTCGTCCTGCGCATAGACTTCCGCGTAAGAGCGCAGGATCGAGTTGGATCCGAACACCAGATCCATGCGCGTTGCGGTGTATTTCACAGCACCCGTCTTGCGATCCGTGATCTCGTAGATGCCGCCTTTCGCAGCATTCCACGTGTAGGCCATATCCGTGAGCGTCACGAAGAAATCTGGCGTGAGCGTGCCCGGGCGATCCGTCAGGACACCATGCGCGGTGCCACCATAATTGGTGCCCATGGCCCGCATGCCGCCAACAAGAACCGTCATTTCATGCGCGGTGAGGCCCATGAGTTGGGTACGGTCGAGCATCAGCTCTTCGGGGGCGACCACGTAGTCTTTCTTGAGCCAGTTGCGATAGCCATCGGCGATCGGTTCCAGCACGTCGAAAGAGGCCGCATCGGTCATCTCATCGGTGGCATCGCCCCGGCCCGGCGCGAAGGGGACAGAGATGTCGAAACCTGCAGCTTTCGCCGCCTGCTCGACACCGACGCCACCGGCCAGCACAATCACATCCGCCACTGAGGCGCCGGTCTCGGCGGCAATCGGTTCCAGCACAGAGAGCACTTTCGCCAGACGGGCGGGTTCGTTGCCCTCCCAATCCTTCTGCGGCGCCAAGCGGATGCGCGCGCCATTGGCACCACCGCGCATATCGGAGCCACGGAAGGTCCTGGCGCTGTCCCAAGCGGTCGAGACCATCTCGGAAATCGTCAGACCGGACGCCGCGATTTTGGCCTTCACCGCCTCAACATTGTAGGCGGTCGAACCGGCGGGCACCGGGTCCATCCAGATCAAGTCCTCAGAGGGCACATCCGGGCCGATATAGCGCAGTTTCGGCCCCATGTCGCGGTGGGTCAGTTTGAACCAGGCGCGTGCGAATGTGTCGGCGAAATAGGCGGGATCAGCCATGAATTTCTGGCAAATCGCGTTGTAGATCGGGTCGACCTTCATCGCCATATCTGCGTCGGTCATCATCGGGTTGTGGCGCTTCGACGGATCGGAGGCGTCCAAAGGCTTGTCCTCTTCCTTGATGTCCACCGGCTCCCATTGCCAAGCGCCTGCGGGCGATTTTCGCAGCTCCCATTCGTGACCAAAGAGCATCTCGAAAAAGCCCATGTCGAATTTCGTCGGCTCAGAGGTCCATGCGCCTTCAAGCCCGGAGGTCACCGCATTTGCCGCCTTGCCGTGCTGGTTCGGGTTCGACCAGCCAAGGCCCTGCATTTCAGGTCCCGCGCCTTCCGGGTCCGCGCCCAGAATCGAGGCGTCGCCATTGCCGTGGGTCTTACCGACCGTGTGGCCGCCAGCCGTCAAAGCGGCGGTTTCCTCGTCGTTCATCGCCATACGGGCAAAGGTTTCGCGGACTTGGGCGGCGGTTTTCATCGGGTCCGGTTTGCCGTTCACACCCTCAGGGTTCACATAGATCAGGCCCATCTGCACGGCGGCCAGCGGGTTTTCCATCGTGTCCGGCTTGTCGACGTCACTGTAACGCTCATCAGAAGGCGCCAGCCATTCTTTCTCGGCGCCCCAATAGGTGTCTTTCTCCGGGTGCCAGATGTCTGCGCGGCCAAAGCCAAAGCCAAAGGTCTTCAGCCCCATGTTTTCATAAGCGATGGTCCCGGCGAGAACGATCAGATCGGCCCAGCTCACCTTGTTGCCGTATTTCTTTTTGATCGGCCACAGAAGGCGCCGCGCCTTGTCGAGGCTGACGTTGTCGGGCCAGGAGTTCAGAGGTGCAAAACGCTGGTTGCCGGTGCCGCCACCGCCGCGCCCGTCGGCCAAACGATAGGACCCGGCGGCGTGCCACGACATGCGGATCATCAGGCCGCCGTAATGGCCCCAGTCGGCCGGCCACCATTCCTGACTTTCGGTCATCAGCGCGTGCATGTCCGCCTTCAGCGCGTCGAAATCGAGCGATTTGACTTCTTCGGTGTAGTCAAACGCCTCGCCCATCGGGTTCGTCTTGGTGTCATGCTGGTGCAGAATGTCGAGATTGAGCGCATTCGGCCACCAGTCCATGACGCTTTTGCCGGATTCGGTGTTGCTGCCGTGCATGACCGGACACTTGCCCGCCGTTTTCATATCGTTACCGTCCATCTGTTCCTCCAGAGTGCTACGTTCTTCGTGGCTGGGATCGGACAACATATAAGTTTCATTTGGCCGTCAGCCACTGTTACCGATCCCGTTGGACCAAGAGGTAACAACTCCAAACGATAAATAATAATTGTATTAAATATGCGTCGCGATAACTTTTACTAATGAATAACCTCGCCATTCATGGCCACTTATGGCTCACAATTCAGACCACGCGACACATTGCCGGACGCGGACGACAAACAGGTCGGCGCGGGCACGTCAACGCCCACGGCTTCGAGGTGACGGGCAATGGAAGACAAGGCCACATCCCCTTGAACATACATGCGAATATTCGCCATCGGGTCCTCAGGATGCCCCACAAGAGGCGCCAAACGTTCGATCTCCGACCGATCCCCGATCATTGACGCAGCGGCCAAAAGCAAGATGTCGCGCGACGGGCTTTCCTGTTCGGCATACCCTTTGCGCGCGACATCGACCATACGGGCGTTCTTGCGCACGATGCCGACCACGAGCATCGGCAAATACATATAGGCTGACGGGCTGGCGCTGAGGCGCACGGCGGATTGCGCCATACTCGCCGAAGCATCCAGCAGGTCCGCCGACAAATAGGCATAGGACAACACGCCATAGGCCGTGGGATTGGCGGGGTTCAACTCAACCGCCTGACGCAGGGTCCGGATCGCCAGATTGGTGTCGCCCTTCGCGTTATAGAGCGCCCCCAACAAGATGAATCCCACATCCGAACCGGGAAAGCGGTCCACGAGGGATCCGGCATACTCCGTGACCTCCTGAGCGGTGCTGTGCATCTGCTCGGGCACACCGCTCAAGTCCATGAAATGAAACTCGGGCACAGCGTGCAGCATCAACGTGCCGAGAGACGCCGCGCCCACCGCATCGTTCTCCAACCGCCCGCGCAGAGGATCGAAACAGCGATAGGCCTCCAGAAACCGTTCCTGTTGGTAACTCTCGAGAAAGGCGTCGGTGAGCAGCACACAGCGGAAAACATCGCCTATGGCCGCAGGGCGCATTTCGCTGCTCAGGCCGAAAGCGCTGATCACCCCGCCCTGCGCGGCGAGAAAGGCGCTGATGCGTTGCGAGACATCACGCAGGCTCGCGTAAAAATCTGCGTCTGTGATCGGTCCGGAAATCCGCGACTGAAACAACACCTTGCCGCTCTCGGCCTCGGCCAATTCCACAGCCAGATCGAGCTCACCTACAAGCTTGAGGATAGACCCACGCAGGATATAATCCGAGCCCGCGATTTCACGATTGAGATCGGCGCTCAGGACACGCACACGAAGACGTCCGAACCGCTGAAAATCACCGGCCAATTGGCGCTGGACATCCTTTTCATAGACATCGTTCTCCGCGTCCCTGGTCAGATTGACGAAGGGCGCGATGGCGATGATCGGGTATCCAGTGTTGAGCACCTGCCCCTCTGTATCGGGCACAGCCTTGTGCCACATATCATGCCCCAGAACCACCGCCACGAAAGCCACGATCAGGGCCACGACGCCCATAAGCCCCCACATGGGACGAGGCCGCCGGGTTGATACCTTCAGGGGCGCAGAGGCTGGGCTGTCCGCCGCCTCTACACGTTCAGAGGGCGACGCGAAGCTTGGTGCGGTCTCATCTATGGCGGCGTCCACCTCGACAGGCAATGCGGCAGGCTCAGCGGGGTGCGGCACGTTCACATGCGCAAGAGAAAGCGCATAGCTTCCACGCGGAACAGTCAACCGGTCTGCACTGTCGGCGTGCAGGTCGTAATAGACCGCGATCGCTTCCCGCAATCGCCGCATGCGCACACGCACGATCGGATCGGTGGAGGGGTCGAACTCCGCATCCCGTCCCAGCAACTCATGGGCGATGCCATATTCCGTGATCTCATCGCCACGCCCGGAAAAGAACTCTTCGGCGAGATACATGAGCAGGGCTCGATTGGCCTTTGAGCGCGCAAAGGTATCACTCTCGAGGATTTTCGTGACCTCTTGACGTAAAATCTCGCGCTTTTGCACGTCGGGCAACATGTCGGCCTCCTCGGGCCTCAATCCTCTCAAACCGCGAAACGGTAACATGTTTCACAGGCGGCAAAAGAGAAATATCCCTAAAACATGGGAAAAAACGATGACTGCCGTAACTTCCTCCAAATCTTAACGCGATGTCGGTTACATCTTGTTACGCAAGCGCTTTGGATCGTAACAATCACATGCAACCACCTGAAACGCTTTGTCTCTGACCAAGACGTGAAATCGGCGTCATAAGGGCGTTCAGACTCAGATTGTCACGAGACCAACGATCATGCTGACGGCTTTCCTACCCAAAAACTTCCTGCCCCGAGGCTTCAGCATGCCCAATACGCATGCCCCTGTCGTATGTTGTCCTGTCGTACGTTGCCCTGTCGTACCTCGTATCACGCCTCGAGTCGCCACCGGTCCCGCACATATGCAAACAGGCCCCAATCACATGGGCAGACCCTCCGTGCTCAGTGCAGACAGGGCCGGTTCTACGGGCGCCTCCCTCGATAAAGAGCAAAGCCGCATGCAGCTTCCGCAATACGATCTTCTCGTGTTCAGCCTGGTCGCAGAGCAAAAGAGCCTTGCGCGCTCCGCGACGGCCCTCCTCAATCCCAGACTGGCCACCTCCTCCGATGAACTCAGCGCACATTTCGAAGCCGAACGTTTCAAACTGATCGTCGTCGAATGCGACCCGGACAGCAACGAGTTGGCGCAAAGCGCCATCAATGTCCATCGCCGCATCCCGCCGGAAGACGGCTCGTCTTTGATCGCTTTCAAAGCGGGGCCGGACAGTGTACTTGATCTCTTGCGATATACGCCCAGCGCATCGGCCTTTGCCTTTCTGGCCGCCAAACCTCATCAATTGCGAGCCCATATCCTGGAATTGCTAACGCCCTGAGCTTTGCTCCGACCACGCCCCTTTACCCCTCCCCGCCCAAAGCGGTCAGAAATGAGTTTGATGCGATGTCTGTGTCCTCCCCACGTCAGAGACGGCGACTTTTGATCGCCCTGCCTCCGGGTCAGCCCTGTCTGACGCTGTCAGCAGAGATTCGCATGGCTTTGGTCAGCAACTCCGCGCATAGCCCGGCCAACGCCCGCACGCACAGCCACCCGCATCTGACCGCGCGCGAAGCCGAGGTGATCGAACGGCTGCTCTCCGTTTGCACCCATTATCACTATCTCGGCCAGCATCATACTTCCGAGCTGGTGGATCGGATCGGCATGAACATGATGCAGGCCTTCCTGGCCCGCAAAACCCCGGAACCCAGTGACACCTGAGCCCCTAAACGTGAAAGCCCCCGCTGCACTGCGAGGGCTTTCGTCGTTTAAGGGACCTAGAGGGCCTCAGTTCGGAATCACCTCTGCCGTCGGACGTGGCGTCGTTGCGGTTTCGACGGGCAGGACCGGCGTGGTGATCGCCGGCAATGTCCCCGTCAGGGAGCCAAGGAAGGCCACAATCTGGCCGGCTTCATCCTCGGTCAATTCTTCGCCCAGCTGGCTTTCCGCCATAATCTGAACCGCGACCTTCAGATCCCAGACCTTGCCGGAATGGAAATAGGGCGCCGTCAGCGCGATGTTGCGCAGCGGCCCGGCGCGGAAGACATATTCATCGTCTACGGTCTCGGTCACGGCAAAGCGCCCCCGGTCGCCCTCGGGCAGAATGTCAGAGCCGGGTTTTTCGATCAGACCAAAAGGATAATACCCCTCGCCGCCGACGTTCACACCGGCATGACAGGCGACACAGCCCTTGTCCATGAACAGCTCAAGCCCGGCCAGCTCTTCGGCAGACAGCGCATTGTCATCGCCATTGAGCCAGGAATCAAACGGCGCAGGCGTCAAAAGCGTGGCCTCGAAGGCCTCGATCGCCTTGGCCATATTGTCGAATGTGACGGGCTCGGCCTCATCCGGGAAGGACTCCTCGAACCACTCCACATATTGCCCCATCGACGACAGGGTCGCGACGACATTCTCCGGCGTGTTGGCCATTTCGACCCCGGCTTGAATCGGTCCTTTCGCCTGCGCTTTCAAATCCGCTGCACGCCCGTCCCAGAACTGCGCCTCGTTGAACACGGCGTTCAAAACGGTCGGCGAATTGCGCGGACCTTTTTGCCAGCCATGGCCGACAGAGGTCTCCATATTGTCGTCCCCGCCGGTCGTCAGATTGTGGCAGGAATAGCAGGAAAACACACCCGAGGCCGACAGCCGCGGATCAAAGAACAATGCTTTGCCCAGATCGATCTTTTCCGCCGTGATCGGGTTGTCCGCCACAGCGGGCACCGTCGAGGGCAAGGGCTTGAAGAAATCGAGTGCATAGTCCCGAAGCTCATTGGCCGAAGCCGTTGAGGCGCCCAAAATGGCGGCACTCGTCAACAGGGCAAAACGCGGTAAAATTTTCATAAATTTCTCCCTCGCATCATGGATGCAATTGATATGTCGCGCGTCTTCGATCAACTTAGAATCTCTCTAAAAATGAACCATGACTTAGATCAATTCTAAATTTTGCGGACTTCTTGATCTGCGCGCCCCCTTGCCAAGACGGGGCTTCACCGCGTAAGCGAATGTGCAATTTTGATTGATCGGACAACTGTCTTGCTTCTCTACCGTGCCCTCCTGACCCTGCTGAGCCCGCTCTTTGCGCTCATGCTGCTGCGGCAAGTGCTGCGCGGGCGCGAGGGCCTGTCCGATCTGGCGGAACGTTTCGGCGCGGGTCTCAGTACGATCCCCCGCACCAAAGAACCGCTTCTGTGGATTCACGGCGCCTCCAATGGCGAGTTGACCGCCGCGCGCGGGCTGATTGAAGAGGCGCTACGACGCGCCCCCGGCCTCGACATCCTCGTGACGGTGAACACGGTGAGCGCGCGCAAAATGGTCGCGGGTTGGGCCCTGCCTCGGGTCACGACCCGGCTCGCGCCGATGGATTTGCGCCCTGTGCTGAAACGGTTCCTGACCGCCACCCGCCCCTGCGCGCTGGTCTCTTTGGAAAATGAGATCTGGCCCAACCGCTTTGTCACGCTCGCCCGTCATGACATCCCCGTGGTCGTCGCAGGCGCCCGCATGTCGGAGCGTACAGCACAGCGTTGGGGACAGATGGGCATTCTGCTCGGCGGCACCATCCGTCAGACCATCAGCGCGATCACCAAACTCGCAGCACAAGACACCGCCTCCGAACAACGGTTGCTGCAACTGGGCCTGCCCGCGGCTACACTTCTGCCGCGAATGAACCTCAAAAGCACGGTCGAATTGGCCACCGCGCCTGAGGCGGAACTAAAGGCCCTGCAAAAGACGTTTCGTCGTGACAAGACCCTGCTCGCGGCCTCGACCCATGCGGGCGAGGAGCGTCCGATCTTTGAGGCCTTTCACCGCCTGCAACAGACCCATCCCGACGCGCGCCTGATCCTCGCGCCGCGCCACCCGTCGCGCGCCGAAACCATCGCGACAGAGCTGACCCGCGTAGGGCTCAGCTTTGCACGGCGCTCCAAAGGAGACGCCCCCGAAGGCGCGCCGATCTACCTCGCCGACACGCTGGGCGAAATGGCGCTTTGGTATCGCCTATCGGGCATCACCTTCGTTGGCGGCTCTTTGACGGACCACGGCGGACACACGCCCTATGAGCCGGTGCAATTCGACACAGCGATTCTGCATGGCCCGCATGTCTCCAACCATGCTGCCGCCTATGATGCGCTTGACCGCGCAGGCGGTGCGATGGACCTCTCCGATGCCGCCGCCCTGTCTGAGGCCGCAAGCGCGCTGATGTCGGACCCGGATCGCGCCAAAGCGATGACGGAACAGGCCCACGCCGCGCTCATTCCGCTGCGCGAAAGCCAGCTTCGGCAAGAGGCCTTTTGGGCTGCTCTGGCCGATTTGCCCAAATTACAAGCATTGAAATAACCCAAAGCTCGCCGTTTCCGCCGAGAAACGGCGTGTGAAACGATTTTTCTTTCCAGCCGTCACAGGGCTTTGATACTTCTTCTGTTACCCTGATGCGACGAACCGGGTGCAAGCGTGTTTTTCCACGCTTTGGAGGAGGGCCCGCCGCACTCAGATATTGAGGGAAGAGCAGGTGTCATTGATACGCCCAAGACAACATCCGGTAAAACTCGGGCCAGGCGGCAAGAACGGCGTGCGCACCCAGTTTGGCGCGTTGATCTGGCGCTGGCGTAAGGACAAGCTGCAAATCCTTCTGGTCAAATCGCGGCGCCGCAAACGTTGGATCATCCCGAAAGGCTGGCCGATGGACGGGCAAACCCCCGTACAAGCCGCCGCCACCGAGGCCTGGGAAGAGGCCGGGATCAAGGGCCGTCCCGCCCCCATCTGCATCGGGCTTTATTCCTATCTCAAATATCCCCGCGATGGCGAATTGCCGATGCCCTGCGTCGTTGCGGTGTTTCCACTCAAGGCGCGCTGGGTCTTTGACCGCTACCCCGAAGCCAATGAACGCAAACGCAAATGGGTCTCCGCCAAAAAGGCCGCAAGCCTTGTGGATGAACCGGAGCTGGCCCAGATCATCCGCCATTTCAACCCGCGCCTCTATCGCCTTTGAGAGCGGTCGCATTGCAAAGCCCCCGGACAAGGCCTATCCTAAAGGTCTGATCTTGGGAAACGCGCCGATCATGATCCGCTACATGCTCAAATGCTCCAAAGAGCATCAATTCGAAAGCTGGTTTCGCTCCGCCGAAGCCTTTGAGACGCTTTGCAAAAACGGTCAATTGAGCTGCCCGACCTGCGGCACGTCGCAGGTCTTCAAGGCAATGATGGCCCCCCGCGTCAGCACGGCGCGCAAACCCGAACTCCCCGCCACCGAAGCGCCCGCCTCCGCCTCGCCGACACAGACCTCCCCGATGGAGCCGCCACGCCCCACGGCCGAAGACGTCGAACAGGCCGTCGCTAAGCTGCGGGCGGACGTGGAGGCCAATTCCGATTACGTCGGCGTCGAATTCGCAAAGGAAGCGCGCAAAATTCACGAGGGCGAGGCGCCAGCACGGGCGATCTACGGCGAGGCGAAACTGGACGACGCCAAGGCGCTTTTGGAAGAGGGCGTGCCGGTGCTGCCGCTGCCCTTCACGCCGAAACGCAAACTGAACTGATCCTCCCCGATTTCTCACTGCAAAGGCATTCGACATGGACACGGCTCTCATCACCGGCGCCTCGCGCGGCATTGGCGCGGCTCTGAAATCTGAACTGAGCACGCGCGGCTATGAGGTCACAGGCACCTCGACCCGCGGCGCGGACGGTCTTTTGTCACTCGACGTCAAAGACCCGCAAAGCGTTTCGGGTCTGGCCAGCACATTGAAAGATCGCCCGCTGGACCTGTTGGTCTGCAACGCCGGGCTCTATCTGGATCGCGGCCAATCGCTCGACACCGACTACCCCGCCGAGATGTGGGCCGAAGAATTCGCGGTCAATGTCACCGGCGTCTTCCTGACGGTGCAGGCGTTCCTCCCCGCTTTGCGCGCGGCACGCGGCAAAATCGCGATCATCTCGTCCCAGATGGCGTCCCACACCCGCGCGCCCGGCGGCTCTTACATCTACCGCGCCTCGAAAGCCGCCGCTTTGAATCTTGGCCGGAACCTTGCCACAGATCTCAAATCGGACGGCATTTCGGTCGGCATCTACCACCCCGGCTGGGTCCAGACCGATATGGGCGGTGCCTCTGCCGAGATCACGGCGACCATGGCCGCCAATGGTTTGGCGGATCGTTTTGCAGAACTGTCGCTCAGCGCCACCGGCTGTTTCCTGACCTGGGACGGGCATCCGCACGCCTATTAAAGCGTTCGACCAAAAACCTCGCTCACAGCTTTTGGTCGAACGCGGTGCAACATCTGTACGTGGCAGGCGCCCCGACCTTATCTGATGCCTCAAGTCAAAGGCCGGACGCTTTAAGTCTCCTTTGCTGTAAAAATACTCAGCAAAATATGCGCCGGGCGCACGCGCCACTCTTGCGCTTGCGTCTCAAGCCACTTAGAGAACCGTGACCACTCTGACGACGGGGGATAAGGCCAGAGATGCCCATTCTCGTGATGAAATTCGGCGGTACATCCGTCGCCACGCTCGACAAAATCAAACGCGCCGCGAAACGCGTCGGCCGCGAGGTTGCCAATGGCTACGACGTGATCGTCGTGGTCTCTGCCATGTCCGGCGAGACCAACAAGCTCGTGGGCTACGTGAACGAAACCTCTCCGATGTATGATGCGCGTGAATATGACGCCGTTGTCTCCTCGGGCGAGAACGTGACCGCAGGTCTCATGGCTCTGACGCTTCAGGAAATGGACGTGCCCGCACGCAGCTGGCAGGGCTGGCAAGTGCCGCTCAAGACCAACTCCGCGCATGGCGCCGCCCGGATCGAAGAGATCCCGCCGGAAAACATTCTCGCCAAATTTAGCGAAGGCATGAAAGTCGCCGTCGTGGCGGGTTTCCAAGGCATTTCGCCCGAGGGCCGCATCACCACGCTGGGCCGGGGTGGCTCTGACACCACCGCCGTCGCCTTCGCCGCCGCCTTTGAGGCCGAGCGCTGTGACATCTACACCGACGTGGACGGGGTCTACACCACCGACCCGCGGATCGAGAGCAAAGCCCAGAAGCTCGACAAGATCGCTTTCGAAGAAATGTTGGAACTGGCGTCTTTGGGTGCGAAAGTGCTTCAGACCCGGTCTGTCGAGCTGGCGATGCGTTACGGCGTGCGCCTGCGCGTCCTGTCGTCTTTCGAGGAATATGACCCCAATGCCGGCACGTTGATCTGTGCCGAGGAGGATATCGTGGAAAACAAACCTGTCTCGGGCATTGCCGCCTCCCGCGAAGAAGCCAAAATGACCCTCGTGTCGGTCGCCGACCGCCCCGGCATCGCCGCCGCCATTTTCGGCCCGCTGGCCGAAGCGGGCGTGAATGTCGACATGATCATTCAGAACATCTCCGAAGAGGGTCGCACCGACATGACCTTCTCCTGCCCCGTCGATCAGGTGAACCGCGCCAAAGCGGCTCTGGACGCGGCGAAGGACCGTGGTGCCTTCAACTTTGGCGAGCTGATCTCCGACACGGATGTGGCGAAAATCTCGCTCGTCGGCATCGGCATGCGGTCGCAATCGGGCGTCGCCGCCAAGATGTTCAAAGTGCTGTCTGATGAGGGCATCAACATCAAAGTTATCGCCACCTCCGAGATCAAAATCTCCGTTCTGGTCGACCGCAAATACACCGAGCTGGCCGTTCAGGCTCTGCACGATGCGTTCGAGCTGAACGCGGCCTGAGCCAAGGCTTCACTGCAAGACATAGACCCCCGCGCTCTGCGGGGGTTTTCTTTTGTGCAAAGGAGGACGTCGAATGATCCTTTGGCAACGCCTTGAGGGCGCATTGATTTTTGCGATCTGCCTCATCATGCTCTGGACCATGGGCACGCCCCTGCCCCTATGGGCCATGGTGCTTTTGTTCTTCGCCCCCGACCTGTCATTTGCGGGCTATGCCTTTGGTCCGCGCGTCGGCGCCATCGCCTACAATCTAACGCATCTCTATGCCTCCGGCGCAGGTGTCGCGCTTTTCGGTTGGCTTGGCGAGGCACCAGTCTCCACGGCGCTTGGGCTCTTATGGATCGCCCATGCAGGCTTTGATCGCGCCCTTGGCTATGGCCTGAAATCCTCGCAGGGCTTTGAGATCACCCACCTCGGACGGATCGGAAAGACCAAAGCCTGAATCCTCCCTCAAAGCACCTTGGTCAAAGCGACCTCCGCGATGCCGCGCATGGCCTCAACCGCCGCGCGGGCCTGACCTTTTTCGGTGCCGATGTAAACACTCATGACAAAGGGCGTGCCCTCCGGGGACCAAAGCGCGGCGATGTCATTGGCGGCCCCATTGGGCGTTGTCCCCGGTTTATTGGCGACCACCCAGTCGCTTGGGACCGCCGACCTGATCCGGTTTTTCGCATTCTGTTCGTTGCGCATCCAATCGACCAGAAGCTCACGGGACGTCTCGGACAGAACCCTTGAGGGCATCGTCATCCGCCGCACATTCTGCGCCATGGCCAGAGGCGTCGTCGTGTCCCTCTCATCCCCGGAAATATTGGAGTTCAGCGCCATTTCGATCCGGTCCAAACGGCTCACCGGATCGCCCATATCGCGGAAAAACTGCGTCACGGCAGCAGGACCACCCACGCGCGCCAGCAACAGGTTTGCGGCCGTATTGTCGCTATATTCCACCGCCGCCTGACACAGGCTGCGGATGTCGAGCTTGCCTGCTTCGGCGTGACGTTTGGTCACCGGCGAGGTCGGCAAAAGCTCTGACTCGCGAAACGCCAACTTTTCGTCCAGATCGAGCGCCCCACGATCCGCCTCACGCAGGCACAATGCGGCCAGCGAGGCTTTGAATGTCGAACACATGGCAAATCGTTCTTCGCCGCGATGTTGATACATCTGCCCCGTCGCGAGGTTCTGAACACAGACCCCGATCCGCGCCGTCAGTGCCCGCTCCTGCGCCTGCATATATGTGTCTGTCGCGTCCTGAGCGCGCGCCATTCCAGCCCCAAAAGGCAAGATCGCCGCGCCAAGCATGAAGTCTCTGCGTCTCATCTGAAATCTCCTTAGATCTTTTGGCTGAACAAAAAATTTATTCAGGCAAAGGGTAAAGGTGTTCGAGGCCAGAGGCCCCCTGAATGCCCGCCGTGGTCACAATGGCCGTCCCCTTCAGCACATCCCAACAGTCATCGCGGCTGACGACATAGGTGCAATAGGGGTGCTCCTGCCAATCGGTCAGGAAAACCGCCTCAAGCTCCGGGTGGCCCTGCGCCAACTCCGCGAGCCTCACAGGCACCCCCAACGTGACGCCTGCGCCCAAAGCCGCCAGATAGACCAGTTCCGCACCGTAATATGTGTCCCCGCCCATAAGGCGGAACCGATCCGCCGCCTGACCATAGGCCACAAGAAGCGCATTGTAGGAGATGGGGCTATCGCCCTGCCCCCAATCGGCCATGTCTTGCAGGCGATAGACCGCATAGTCCGACGCCCTAAGCCCCGTGACGAAGTCTCCAAGCATCGCCTCGGTCACGCCCTCTTCCGCATCGACATAGACGACATGCGGCCCACCGCTCCCGGCGCGCACGATCGCCACCGAACCGAACTCCGCCTGCGTGGCCTCAGCGATCAAATCATCCATAGGGTCCAGCCCGGAGCGAAAAATCAAATCCCCGGCGCGCCAGTCCCAAGCCGCCTCTTCGGCAAAGGCAGGCACAGCCAGCCCCCCGCATGAAAAACAGAGCAAAATCCGCATATATCGGTGCAATTTGCGCCCGAAAGATCGTGACCATGACTGTGTCATGGCTTTTGCCCGCCGCGCCTTATTCCCCATTTCACCCACCTGCCTTTTGCGCTCTCACGACGTCTTGCCCGCAGGGTACGCAGAAGCCGGGCCCTCAACCAGAGCCCGCAAAGCGGCTCGGCGACTTTCGGCGCAGCTCTTCAGCAAGATGAAAGCATACCCGAATATTTTGTGATCACAGATGCCTAACGGAGTCGCAAAAACACCGACCAAGACGCACACGCAGCACGAATTTTCTGCACCTGCATCCACAAGTTGCGGATTTTTCTGCACTTTTTCCACGCATTTTCCACGCAAATTTTGGCCGAGCCGCCGTCGCGCGGTTGATTTTTCTGGGCAAAAGCCACATCTGTGCTCTAAAGAATTTGACGCCCATCATGAAGGCGCAAAACAAGACCGACGGGGACATGGTGCATAATCTGGAAAGCGAAAGCCGGAAGCTTTTGGGCCGGCTCAGGGACACGCTGGCCGAGGACAGTGCCGGTCAGGCACGTCTCGACCGCATCACCCATCTGATCGCCGACAGCATGCAGACCGAGGTCTGTTCGATCTATCTTTTCCGCGACGCCGACACGCTGGAGCTTTGCGCCACCGAAGGTCTCAAGGCCGAAGCCGTGCACAAGACCCGGATGCGCATCGGCGAAGGCCTCGTGGGCCGGGTTGCACGCACCCGCCTGATGGTCAACGCCGCCGACGCGCCCTCTGAGCGTGGCTTTCGCTATATGCCCGAAACCGGCGAGGAATTGTTTTCCAGCTTTCTGGGCCTGCCGATCCAGCGCCTCGGTGAAATCCTTGGCGTTCTGGTCGTGCAATCGAAAGAGGCCCGCGCCTTTACCGAAGACGAGGTCTATGCCCTCGAAGTGGTCGCCATGGTGTTGGCCGAAATGACCGAGTTGGGCGCTTTCATCGGTGATGAAGGCGGCATGGCCGCGCTTCACCAACATCCGGTGATGTTCCGCGGCGCGACGGGCCAGGAAGGCGTCGCCGAGGGCAATGTCTATCTGCACGAGCCGCGCGTCGTCGTCACCAACCCGGTGGCCGATGACCCGGATGTGGAAAAGGACAGGTTGCGCAAGGCGGTGGATGAGTTGCGCATTTCCGTCGACAGCATGTTGGCCGCCGTCGAACCCGGTGAAAAAGACCAGCGCGAGGTGCTTGAAGCCTACCGCATGTTCGCCAATTCCCGTGGCTGGATGCGCCGGATGGAAGAGGACATTGACCGGGGCCTCTCCGCAGAGGCCGCTGTTGAGAAAGAACAGGGCGCCGCGCGCACGCGACTGGCACAAGTGCCGGACCCCTATATGCGTGAACGTCTGCACGATCTCGACGATCTGTCGAACCGCCTGCTGCGCATCCTCACTGGCCAAGGCAATGAGACCGGCGCGGAAATGCCCGAGAACCCGATCCTCGTCGCCCGCAACATCGGCCCCGGCGAGTTGCTGGACTACGGCAAGGACCTCAAGGGCATCGTTTTGGAGCAGGGTTCCGTCGGCTCGCATGCCGCCGTGGTGGCCCGCGCCTGGGCGATTCCATTGGTCATTCACGCCGAGGGCATCACGACAGAGGCGCTGAACGGCAACGCCATTCTGGTCGATGGCGATCAGGGCGTGGTGCATTTGCGGCCCGAAGACACCGTCGCCGCCGCTTTCCGTGACAAGATCGCGATGCAGGCCGAAGCGCAGCAACGCTATGCGGGGCTGGTGGGGCTACCCGCCGAGACGCTCTGTGGTCGGCACATCAACATGCATATGAACGCCGGTCTAATGGCGGATCTGCCCTCTCTGGCCTCCTCGGGTGCTGAGGGCGTGGGCCTGTTCCGCACCGAATTGCAGTTCCTGATCCGCAACAAGGTGCCGCGCCGGGGTGAGCTGGCCTCGCTCTACGCCCGCGTCATGGATGCGGCGCGCGGCAAACGTGTGGTGTTTCGCACCCTCGACATCGGCTCCGACAAGGTGCTGCCCTATATGAAGCCGCAAGACGAGCCGAACCCCGCGATGGGATGGCGCGCGATCCGTGTGGGGCTTGATAAACGCGGCGTCATGCGGATGCAGCTTCAGGCGCTCATCCGCGCCGCCTCGGGCCGGCCTTTGACGATCATGTTCCCCTTCGTGGCGCAGTTCGACGAATACCGTCAGGCGCGCGCGATTCTGGAGGACGTGCTCGAGTCCGAGCAAAAACTGGGCTACGTGCCGCCGTCGTCGGTCGAGATTGGCGCGATGTTGGAGACCCCCTCTCTGGCCTTTGCGCCCGATTTGTTTTTCCAACAGACCGATTTCATTTCCATCGGCGGCAACGACCTCAAACAGTTCTTTTTCGCCGCTGACCGGGAGAACGAGCGGGTGCGTCGGCGTTATGACACGCTGAATTATTCCTTCCTGAGCTTCATCCGCCAGATCGTTGAACGCTGCGATCAGTTCGACACGCCGGTGTCGTTTTGTGGCGAGGATGCCGGGCGGCCTTTGGAGGCGGTGGCTCTGGCCGCGATGGGCGTGCGCACGCTGTCGATGCGCCCGGCTTCGATCGGCCCGGTGAAGGCGATGTTGCGGCGGCTGGACCTCGACGAGGTGGCGCATGTGATTGATCAAGCGGCAGAAGCCGGGGCGCAATCCGTGCGGGACGATCTGAGTGCCTATCTGGTCAAACAGGGCTTTATGCTCTGATCCAAAGTTACGGCGCGCGACAGGACCGCCTCAGCGCGCCATTTCCGCCCGCAGCAAGTCTTTCAACTCTTCGAAGGACAGATCGCTGTCCTCGGCCATGCGGAGCATGCCGAAACTCACATGCGCCATGTCCTGATAATAGGCGGTATAGGCGTAATTCGTCGCCGCCCCCGCCACGGCGCCCAGAACCGGCACGGTCTGTGCCGCCAGTTTTTGCCCCAAAACCACCGAGAGACGCGGCGCGACCTTGGCGATAATCCCGTTGAGCGTGGCCCCCGTCAGCGCGGTGCGCGCGGCGATAAACCCGAGATCGGCCCCATCGTCGTCTTGCAGAGGCCCTGCGGCAGCAAAAACCTGAATACAGGCCTTGCGCACATCGTCGCGGGAGGGATCAAAGCCATGATCTTCGGCCACGCCCTGAATCGCGTGGAGCAGTACGGTCGTGGTGACCGGCAACTCCGCCAGAGCGGTCGGCAGCCCGCCGATCCCGCCCACGGCCCCCAGTCCAGAGGTCACCGCCCGCGACATCCAAGTGCCGCCTTTGACCGAGCGCCGCCCCCGCGCAGCACCCTCAAACGCCAGTTCCAGCGCAGAGAGCGTCGCGCCCTCAAGTTGATTTCTGATTTTGTCAGGAAGCTTGCCGAACAGCCCGTCCGCCGTGCCACCCACAATGTTGAGCAATTGCATGCCGGGATGGTTCGCGCGTTTCAGCCGCCGCGCCAAAGCGCGGATCGCCTCCGGTGTCGGAGCTTGCAACACGGCATGTGCGCCATCGGTGAGGGTCGGCAATTTTTCCATGCCTCATAGATGGGGTCAGTCGTCCTTGTGGACAAGCCCCTCGACCCCGTCCCAGGCCCCAGGGCGCAAAGCCACGCCCAAAACCCGGTCGGGGTTGGTCGGCGGCGGCATTTCGACATGGTCGAGCTTTTCAAAACCGAAGCGGGAATAATAGGGCGCATCGCCCACCAACATCACCCGCTGCCACCCGAGCCGCACGGCCTCGGCCATAGACTCGTTCATGAGCAAGCCGCCCAAGCCCTCGCCCTGACGGGTGTGGTGCACGGCGATGGGCCCCAACAAAAGCGCACGATGCTCGCCCGCGCCGATGCGAATGGGCCAATAGCGGATCGCGGCGGCCAGAACGCCATGTTCGTCACGCGCCAGAAGACAGAGATCCGTGACCTTTTCGATCCCATCGCGCAGACGATAGGACGACAAAAGCTCACGCCCGGGCGCGAAACAAGTGTCATAGAGGGCTTCGACCTCCCAAAGATCGTCCGGCGTTTCTGTCTCGATCCGATACACGCGTATCCCTTTCTCAGCGCACAGATTTTGCGCGCGGATTTGGCTCGGATTTCTGCTATCACAGCCCTAAATGGTGAGCAACGCGAAGAGAACGCGAGACAGAGGACATAGCCCAAGATGTATTACCGCCCCAGAGATGGTCACAACCTGCCGCATAACCCGTTCAACGCCATCGTGTCGCCGCGCCCCATTGGCTGGATTTCGACGCGCGCCTCGTCCGGACATGAAAACCTCGCGCCCTACTCGTTTTTCAACGCGGTCGCCTATGTGCCGCCGCAGGTGATGTTTGCCTCGATCGGCTCGAAAGACACGCTGCGCAACCTGCGCGAGACCGGCGAGTTTTGCGTCAACCTGGTGGGCGCCGACCAGATCGCGGTGATGAATGCTTCCTCCGCGGCGTTTGAGTTCGAGGAAGACGAGTTCACCCAATCCGGCGCGCTGCGGGCCCCCTGTCGCGAGATTGCCTGTTCGCGGGTCGAAGATGCGCCCGCCTCTTTGGAGTGCAAGATGACCCAGATTGTCCAGCTCGCAGGCAAGGACAATCACGTGGTCTTTGGCGAAGTCGTTGGCATCCACATCCGTCCCGACCTCATTGTCGATGGGCGGTTTGACGTGGTGAAAGCCCGCATGCTGTCGCGTCTGGGCTATCGCGATTACGCCGAGGTCACGAAAGTTTTTGAACTGACGCGTCCGAATGACTGAGCTTATTTGAGTATTTTACCTACAATGCTTATGAAAAAGGGGCCGCAATTTTGATTTTGCGGCCCCTTTTCTTGTCTTTATCGAACCAAGTCAGTGCCCGCCCAAAACACCGGTGCGCACGACATAATCGGTGGCGATCTGGTAATCCGGATCGTCATCGCTATCGACCATCAGGTGGCCAGCGTTGGACAGAAGCCGGTGACAATCGCGGCTCAGGTGGCGCAGTTGAATTTCCTTGCCCAGCGCCTCGTATTTCGCAGCGAGGCTTTCGATCGCGTTGAGTGCGGATTGATCGGCAACGCGGCTGTCCGCGAAATCAACGATCACCATAGAGGGGTCGTTGGCCGGGTCAAAGAGCTCCGAGAAGCCCTCGGCGGAGCCAAAGAACAACGGGCCCTGGATTTGGTAGACCTTCGCGCCCTCGGGGCTCTCGTAGGTTTTCGCATGGATGCGCGAGGCGTTCTGCCACGCATAGGCCAGCGCGGAGACGATCACGCCCACGACCACGGCGACCGCGAGGTCTTCGAGCACGGTCACAACGGTGACGAGCACGATCACAAAGGCATCCACGCGCGGCACTTTGCGCATCACGTTGAAGGAGTTCCAGGCAAACGTGCCGATCACCACCATGAACATCACGCCCACGAGGGCTGCGAGCGGGATTTGTTCGATGAGCGGCGAGGCGGCCACGATGAACAACAACAGAAACAGCGCCGCCGTGATGCCCGCCAGACGCGTGCGCCCGCCGGATTTCACGTTGATCATCGACTGGCCGATCATGGCGCAACCGCCCATGGACCCGAAGAAACCGGAGATCACATTGCCTGCGCCTTGGGCCAGACATTCCTGCGACACGCCACCACGCTCGCCTTTGATCTCGCCCACAAGGTTCAGCGTCAAAAGGCTCTCAATGAGGCCCACAGCCGCCGCGATCAGCGCGTAAGGCAGAATGATTTTCAGCGTCGCGAGGAAGCTGTCCATGCTCTCGAACATCGGTACGGACGGGATGTGGAATGTCGGCAGACCGCCCTTGATCTGCGCCATATCGCCCACGCGCGGCACGTCGATGCCAAAGGCGATCACCACCACGGCGGTGATCAGAATGCCCGCCAGCGGCGCCGGGATGATATTGGTGACTTTCGGCAGGAAATGCACCACGGCCATGGTCAGGCCGACAAGCCCAAGCATGATCACCAGAGGCATGCCGGACATGTAGCTGTCGGTGCCGGGCACTTTGAACTGGGTGAGCTGGGCGAGGAAAATCACGATCGCAAGCCCGTTCACAAAGCCCAACATCACCGGATGCGGCACAAGGCGGATGAACTTGCCGAGGCGGAAAATGCCCGCGAGGATTTGCAGAATGCCCATGAGGACGACGGTGGCAAAGAGGTATTCGACGCCATGTTCGACCACGAGAGAGACGAACACCACGGCGATGGCCCCGGTCGCCCCCGAAATCATCCCCGGACGGCCGCCAAAGACGGCGGTCACAAGCCCCATGATGAAGGCGGCGTAAAGACCCACAAGCGGGTGAACATGGGCGACGAAAGCAAAGGCCACGGCTTCGGGCACAAGCGCCAGCGCCACGGTGAGACCAGAGAGCACATCGGTTTTCGCCTGTGCGGGCGTCAGCTTGGTCGATGTGGTCCCGGAAATGGACAGGTTCTTCGCGAAAGACGCGAGTGCGGATTGGATCACGGGAGGCTCCCAGATGTCAGGATTTGTGCGGTTATGCGCTCTATAACGGCTTTTCTGCGCTGGCGAAAGGTTCAGAAAAACCCTAGTCACATCGCACCTGAAGTGGCAGGTTCTCACCATGATTGTTTAGGGTGTTTGAATTGCATTTTTTTACATCTCCAGATCGCATAACCGATGCCACGACAGGTGAAATCGCCACACGCCTTCCCGGCATGTCCCAGACCCAGAACGTCACAGTGCAATTTTCCAAACCTCCCGCAGCTGACGCCCTCGAGGTTGTGGAACAATGTGCGAAAGACGGCGCGCTCGACTTTACCCTGCGGTTTTACAGTCATTTCCCACAAGAATATTTAAATACAAATATCCTGAGAAAAACACCTTCCGTGCGGAAGATCGCCCTGGACTATTTCCAGGTCATTGAGGGGTTCGAAGCGCTTGTTGAGCGCCCCCCGATGACAGCGCTTTGTCTGGGGGCCTATAAGACCTGCCCGCGTGAATTATTGCGACAATTGGATGGGTCACAGATGACGAACCTCCAAATCAGCGGCATCGAGAAACCAAAGATGGACCTTGCCCCCCTATCGACCTTTCATCGGCTGACAAGACTCTCTGTCGGTAAACATGTTGATGGGTTCAAAGCCATTTCAGACATTCCAAATCTGTCTTACCTTAGCGTGTCGCCCAATCGGAAAGGGAACTACGCCACTCTCAACACGGCTCCAGCTTTAGAAGACCTACAGTTTCTGTTGGGAGGTGCCGACGATTTCAACCATGTGGCTCATGAAAGGCTCAAGAAGCTATCCGTCATCCGCGTGCGCGGCCTCTCAGACCTGGGAGACTTGGCCCGCTTCCCCAATCTCACAGAGCTACATGTCGAAGATCAGATCGGGCTACGTGAGATCAAGTTTTCGGAACTAAACAAATCGCTCAGAAAGATACTGATTCACAACTGCAAGTCTCTCGAGCTTTTGGCGGGGCTTGAACACTTGACGCATTTGGAGGGCATTTCCATTGTCAGGACGGCTCTTGATCTCGACACCTTGGAGCGTGTCAATTTCTCAAAGACACTGAAAATCCTCACTTTGTGGAGTGGTCGGCGGCGTGAGGACGACGCGCGCGACGCACGTCTAAAGGCCAGAGGGCTCCAGAAAACGCCGTTTTGGCAATTATAAATTTGCTGCCTTTAACCTGCCCCAATGAGCAGCAACAGATTTGGCGCCTCAACCGACCAATTGCGCGGGAATGAGGCCCCGGAGCGAGTTTCCAACCCAAAGCCGCGCCGCCGCGCGCAGGTCTGCCTCGGTCAACACCGCCTCTTTCACGCGCCCCTCGGCCAGCATCTCTTCGCGCAGCACCCCCGGCAAAAGCCCCGAGGACAGAGCGGGGGTCAGCAGGTCGCCTTGCAGTTCTAGAAACACATTGGTGATCGTGCCTTCGCAGAGCTCTCCGCGCGTATTGAGGAACAACAGCTCGTCGATGCCTTCGGGCAAGGCGGCGCGGGCTTGATCGTAGAGGCTCCGCTCGGTCGTTTTTACCCTGAGCCACGGGTCCGCAGGGTCAAGGCGGGCCTCATGCAGCTCTACCCGAAACAGAGGTTCGGACGGCGCGAGCGGCGCGTCTTGCAGCTCAAGCCCCCCAGTTCGATCCAGCGTCATGCGCATCCGGCGCGGGGTGTCGGCGTCAAACTCCGCCATCAAGCGCTCTGCCTGTGCCGGATCGAACGCCACATCCAACTGCGCCGCCGTGCGCGCCATCCGCGCGAGGTGGCGCGGTCCTCGCGTCATGCCCTGCCCCAGCGCGTAGCCAAAGGTTTCGATGATGCGGAACGGATCGCTCGTGACGTCGCTCATGACAAAGGCTCCAAATCGGCAAAGCGGGATTTCAGCAGCGCTTCGTCATATTCCGACTGCGCCTCACTGTCATAGACGACGCCGCCACCAACATGCAGCCGCGCGCGGCCATTTTCCATCTCCAAGGTGCGGATCGCGACGTTGAAGGACGACCGCCCATCCGGCGCGGCCCAACCGATGGAGCCGCAATAATGTCCGCGCGGACCGGCCTCCAATTCATGAATGATCTGCATCGCGCGAATCTTTGGCGCGCCCGTCACAGACCCGCAAGGAAACAGCGCGCGGAAACGCTCATAAAGCCCGATGTCCGGCAAAAGCCGCGCGGTCACGGTCGAGGTCATCTGATGCACTGTGGCGTAGCTTTCGATTTCGAAGAGCTTTGGCACTTTGACCGATCCCACCTCCGAGACCCGCGACAGGTCATTGCGCAGGAGATCGACGATCATCAGGTTCTCGGCCTGATTTTTCTCCGACCCGACCAGCCAGTCTTTCGACGCGGCGTCTTCTTTGGGCGTTGCACCGCGCGGCACGGTGCCTTTCATCGGACGCACGGTGATGCCGCCTTGCGCGTCGGTCTCGTAGAACAGCTCCGGCGAACGCGACAGAACTGCCGTGCCATCCGGCCGTTCGATCAGGGCGCCGTGGCCCACAGGCTGGCGGGCCTTGAGCCGGTCATAAAGCGCGCGCGGTGTGAGATCGGAGGTGAGCGTCAGCGGGAAGGTCAGGTTGGCCTGATAGATGTCCCCCGCCCGAATGTAACGCGCCACGGCGTCGAAAGCCTTCGCATAGCGCGGTGCATCCCAGAGGGGCTGCTTGTCCGTGGAGCCTTTATTCAAACTCTCGCGGGCGGGTAGAGGCTCAGGCGCTTCGAAAATCCCAACTTCCAGCAAAGGCACATCACGCGTCTCGGGCAGCAAAGGCAAAAGCCGCGGCTCGAAACAATAGCCCAGCTCATAGGAAAACGCGCCCGCAATCCAGAGCCCGTCCGCAAGAGCCGCCTCAAGCCGCGCAAACGTCTCCGCGACCTCGCCCGGGGTATGGGCGAAGACCGTCTCTTTCGGCTTTCGGAACAGGCTGCCGCTCTGCAACGGCCCCGTGTCAAATTCGATCCGCATCTCATCCCCGGCGTGTTCGGACGCGCAGCGTTCTACGGCGGACACCCCCACTTTGGCAAGCGCACCCGCGCCTTCTGTCGCACATCTCCTGAGCCTTGTCCCCGTATCTTTCCCCTCTAACGTTTCCCTGTATCTTTTCCGAATTGCCTCTTGCGCGCCGCATTGCAGCGCCGCAAAGTTGGCCCGAACAGGCGACCAAGGAGGCGGATATGACAGGACAACAGCGTGTGATTGGCGTGATGGGCGGCTCCGGCGTCTATGAGATCGACGGGCTGAAAGATGCCGCATGGCAGACCCTTGAAACGCCTTGGGGCGATCCCTCTGATGCGCTTCTGACCGGCACGTTGGAGGGCGTCAAAATGGTCTTTCTGCCCCGTCACGGACGCGGGCATGTGCACTCTCCCTCGACCGTCAACTACCGCGCCAATATCGACGCGATGAAACAGATGGGCGTCACCGATCTGGTCTCCGTCTCCGCCGTCGGCTCGTTCCGAGAAGAGATGGCACCGGGGGACTTTGTCATCGTCGATCAGTTCATCGACCGGACCTTTGCGCGGGAAAAATCTTTTTTCGGCACCGGCTGCGTCGCGCATGTCTCGGTCGCGCATCCGGTGTGTGAACGGCTGTCGGGGATTGCCTATGAGGCCGCGCGTGCGACGGGCGTGACGGTTCATAAGGGCGGCACCTATCTCGCCATGGAAGGCCCGCAGTTTTCGTCGATCTCTGAGAGCAAAATGTACCGCGAGAGCTGGGGCTGTGATGTGATCGGCATGACCAATATGCCGGAGGCAAAACTCGCCCGCGAGGCGGAGATTTGCTACGCCTCCATCGCCATGGTCACCGATTACGACAGCTGGCACCCGGATCACGGCGCGGTGCAGATCACCGACATTCTCGCCACGCTCAAAGCCAACACCACACATGCGAAATCCCTCGTTGCGGCGCTTCCGGGGCTTTTGGGGGGCGTCTATGCCCCCTGTGAGCATGGCTGCGACCGGGCGCTGGACTACGCAATCATGACCGCGCCGGACAAACGCGACCCTTTGATGATCGCAAAGCTTTCGACCGTCGCGGGGCGGGTTTTGAACGGCTGAGCCATGCGCATTCTGATTCTCGGCGCCGATGGCTTCATCGGACGGCATATCGCGGTGCATTTCCGCTCTCAAGGCGATCATGTCATTGCCTCCGCCCGGCGGGTATCGCGGCTGTCGCGCATGGGGTTTGACACGCTGCGGTGCGATCTGGCGTCCCCCGAGGCCAGCACGCCCGCGTTCTGGCGCGACAATCTGCGTGACGTTGATGCGGTGGTTTACGCGGCGGGGCTTTTGACCGGATCGGAGGCACGGTTTCAGGCCGTCCATGTCACGGCGCTTCAGGCCCTGTTGCAAACCCGTCCCCCAACCTGCCCCGCGCTGTTTCTTTCCGCGGTCGGCATCGATGAGGTCGATACGCCCTTTGCCCGCTACCGGCGCGACAGCGAGCGGGTTTGCCAGCAGGAAGGCGCGATTACTCTGCGCGCAGGGCTGGTTCTCGGGGACACCTCCTATGGCGGCTCGTCTCTGGCGCGCGCGCTTTCTGCCCTGCCCCTGATCACACCGCAAATCGGCGGCGGTCAACAGGCGTTCAACCCGATCCATGCGGCGGACCTCTCGAACAGCATCGATGATCTTCTCTCGCGCAATCAGCCCGGCCACTACGAGATCGGCGGGCCGGAAACCGTCACCCAAAAGGACATGCTCACGGCCTATCGCCGCTGGCTGGGCCTCGGGGGCAGCTTGGCCTTGCCGCTGCCGCGTTGGCTTGCGAGGGGGATTGGCTGGGTCGGCGATCGGATGCAGTTGGGTCCGATTTCCTCGACCGCTGTCGATCAACTTGATGCGGGCGTGCTCGCCACAGTGACCATACCGGACGACAGCCCGCCCCCTCGCAGTTTCACCCAATTCCTCCATGCCCGCCCCGCTGGCACCCAAGACCTCTGGCACGCGCGGCTCTATCTGTTGCGCCCGCTGTTGCGGGTCACGCTGGCGTTCCTGTGGCTGTTTTCCGCTGCACTTGGCCTCTTTCTTGCCCCTGAGACCTTCCTCCCGATGCTGCCCAACGCGCCTTGGCCCGATGGCATCTCCGTCCTGATGGCGCGGCTCGGCGGCGTGGTGGATCTGGCTTTGGGGTTGGCCCTGCTGCGCGGTTGGCGGCCCAAACTGATCGCCGCCGCGCAATTCGCCATGGTCGCCACCTACACGCTGGCCTTTACCCTTCTCGCCCCCGTCCTTTGGCTTTTGCCCTTGGGCGGGGTGCTCAAGAACCTGCCAATCCTGATGCTCATCGCGATCTCCGCCGTGTTAGAGGACGAACGTTGATGGACTGGTATCTCATCGCAAAATGGCTCCATATTCTGAGCTCCACCGTGCTCTTCGGCACCGGCATGGGCACCGCGTTTCAGATGGTGTGGGCCATGCATCTCCATGCCCGCACCGGACGCGTAGAGACGGTGCACTCCGTGGCCTCGGGCGTGGTCATGGCCGATTGGCTTTTCACCACGCCGGCCGGAGTGTTCCAGCCTTTGTCCGGTCTCTGGCTCATCCATCTGGCGGGCTATTCGCTGCTGGAGCCTTGGCTCATCGCCACCTATGCGCTCTACATCCTTGCGTTTTGCGCCTGGGCCCCGGTCGTGCATCTGCAACTCCGCATTCGTGATCTGGCCGGAGATGCGGCTGCGCAACAAAAGCCTTTGCCCGAACAGGCGCTGCGCTATTATCGCATCTGGTTTGCTCTGGGCTGGCCTGCTTTTATCGCGTTGACCGGTGTCTTTTGGCTCATGATCGCCAAACCCGATCTCGGTTTTTGAAAGGAACACATATGCCCCTTGAGCTTTGGCTGGCCTTTGTCGCCGCCTCCACCGCCTTGCTGATGATCCCCGGCCCGACGTTGGTGCTCTCCTATGCGCTCACTCAGGGCAAACGCGTCGCCGTGTCGACCGCTCTCGGCGTCGCGCTTGGGGATTTCATCGCCATGAGTGCCTCGCTTCTGGGGCTTGGCGCTTTGGTGATGGCGTCGGCCACGGCCTTTACCGTGCTCAAATGGGCCGGCGCCGTGTATCTGTTCTACCTCGGGTTCAAGATGTTGAAATCCGCACCTAAGGCGTCTCTCGGAGACGTCGAACAGATGGGTCAAGTCAGCTCAAGGCACGTGTGCCTCCATACCGCTGCTGTCACCGCGTTGAACCCGAAATCCATCGGCTTCTTCATCGCCTTCGTGCCGCAATTCCTGACGCCCGGCGCGCCGCTTGCGCCGCAATTCACTGTGCTCATCGCCACTTTCGTGGGTCTCGCCACGCTCAATGCGCTGGCCTATGCGCTCCTCGCCAATGTCATACGCCAACGCATCCGGCGCCCGCGTGTGCTGCGCAACATGACCCGCGCGGGCGGCGTTGCGCTTTTGGGCATGGGCACCCTGACCGCCACGCTTCGTCGCGCCTGACCTCATCGCCTTAGCCAAAGGACACACCATGAAAACCGTTAAGGATTACATCCGCACCATCGTAGATTTCCCGCATGAAGGCATTCTGTTTCGCGATGTCACCACGCTCTTTGCCGACCCGCGTGGCATGCGGCTTGCGATTGACCAGCTGCTCGATCCCTATGTGGGTCTGCAAATCGACAAGGTGGTGGGACTGGAAGCGCGCGGGTTTATCCTTGGCGGCGCCATCGCGCATCAGCTCTCCATCGGCTTCGTTCCGATTCGCAAAAAGGGAAAACTGCCGGGCGCTGTGATCTCCGAAGAGTATAAACTCGAATATGGCGAGGCCGTGGTCGAGGTGCATGACGATGCGATTCAGCCCGGCGAGAAAATCCTCGTGGTCGACGATCTTTTGGCCACGGGCGGCACGGCGGAGGCCGGGATCAAGCTGGTCGAGCGGCTGGGTGGCGAGATCGTGGGCTGTGCGTTTATTATCGACCTGCCGGAGCTCGGTGGGCACAAGCGGCTGGCCGATCTGGGCTATGACATTCATACGCTTTGTGAATTTGAGGGGCTGTGACACATATTTTTGCAAGCCCCCCGAAAACTATCCGATGCGGCGTGAACGCTTTGGTAACGACTCGCACGTAAATCTGTGCATGTCTCGCGGAGCCGAGACGCTGTTTGCACCACATGTGAGCAATCACATTTCGCGCCCTGACCTCCCCCCGGTCGGGGCGCTTTTCGTTTCCCTGCCGCGTCACGAAATCACTCCGACAGGGGAAAAGCCACGCAGCTTGCGAGAGATCACACCCACCGTCCAACGTGTTAACCTTAATCAGATTAACCTTAACGCAATTGGTTTTTCAGCGCGCCTCAGCCCAGTTGATTCCGTAAAACCGCGCCCGGATTCATGATGCCTTTCGGATCGAGCGCCGCCTTGATCGCCCGCATCGCGGAGAGTTTTCCCGGATCGCCATAGTGCTCCAAATCCTCGGCCTTAAGCCGCCCGACGCCGTGCTCGGCGGAAAACGACCCATCGTATTCGGCGACCAGATCATGCACGACACATTTGACCTCAAACCGGATGTTTTCATACTCGGAACGGTCGCGTCCCTTTGCCGGAAAGACATTGTAATGCAGGTTGCCGTCGCCCAGATGTCCAAAGGCATTCACCCGCACATCGCCCAATTGCGACAGACGCGCGATACCCTCGGGAATGAAGTCGGCGATGCGCGACAGAGGGATCGAAATGTCATGCGACGAAATCGAGCCGATGCGTTTGTTGCCCTCGGGGATCGTCTCGCGCAGGGTCCAAAAGTCCTGCCGCTGCGCCTCGTTTTGCGCGATGACCCCATCTGTGACAAGCCCCGCCTCGAAACCGCGCTCAAACAGAGTGGCGAGCATGGCGTCCGGATCGGAGGCACCCGACACGCCCAGATCAATCAGCACACACCACTCGGGGTGCTCGGCAAAGGGCTGGCGAATGTCAGGCACGGTTTCAGCAAGGAAATCGAGCCCCATGCCAGAGATCAGTTCAAAGGCCGAAATGCCCTCCCCCGCGATGCCCTGCGCCATGTTCAAAAGCTCAAGTGCTGCAGCGGGCGACGGCACGATGAGGATCGCGGCGGCGTTATGTTCCGGCTGCGGGAAGAGGCGCAGGCTGACGGCCGTGATCACGCCCAGCGTGCCTTCCGCCCCTATCAACAGGTTGCGAATGTCATAGCCGGTGTTGTCCTTGCGCAGGCGTTTGAGGCCGTGGAAAATCTGCCCGTCGGGCAAGACGGCTTCGATGCCCAGACACAGCTCGCGCGCGTTGCCGTAACGCAAGACATTGAGCCCGCCCGCATTGGTTGAGAGATTGCCGCCGATGCGACAGGTGCCCTCTGCGCCCAAGGACAGAGGAAACAGACGCCCGGCCTCAGAGGCTGCGGATTGGATGTCGGCGAGGATCGCGCCGGCTTCCGCGACGATGACGTTTTCCTGCGGATAGACCGCGCGGATTTTGGTCATTTTTTCCAACGACAGAATGACCGGCGCCGGGCCGTCATAGGCGATCTGGCCCAGAACCAATCCGGTGCCGCCGCCCAGAGGCACGATGCCGACGGAGGCCTCATGACAGGTCCGCACGATGGTCGAGACCTCTTCGACCGTCGCGGGACAGGCGATCACTGCCGCTTGTCCATGATAGCGCCCGCGCGGGTCTTCCAACTCGCCGTCACGGCGCGCGTGCAGGGTGCCGGGCGGCAAGGCGGCCTCAAGAGAGGCAAGAAAGTCGGGCGTCGCAGGCTGGGTCATGTGAGGCTCCTTTGCCTCAGATGTAGCCCCTGCCCCCCGAGGTCTCAATCGGAAAGAAACTGAGGCTCCAGCACCATGATCGTCGGTTGCCCCGGCAAACGATCGAGTGAGACCAAAAGCTCGGAGCCGTGGGTTTCGACAACCGCAAAGTCGTCGCCCATCCCCGTGAGGAAATCATTCAAACCATAGCGCGAAAAATAATGCATCGGGATGACGATGGAGGAGCGAAACCGCTCGACGATCCGCATCATCACCTCGCGCGGCACGGTGTAGCCGCCATCGACCGGCGCCATGACCACATCAAGACGTCCGATGGCAGCATATTGTTCTTCGGTCGGCTCATGGTGAAGATGTCCGAGATGACCGATACAGAGACCGCCGGCCTCGAAAACAAAAATCGAATTGCCGTTGGGTTCGCGGCTATCCCCTAAACGAATATCGGTCGGCACATTGCGGATGCGCATGGGGCCCAGATCGAGATCGTGTTCGGCGCCTTCACCATAGGCGCCCCAGCCCTCAAGAATATGCGCGACAGCGCCGTGAACGTTGTTGGTGTAATGGCTGGAATGGGCTTGGTTCATCGTCACCACATCGGGCGCCCAGAGCGTATCACCGATATAGCCGTTGTAATCGGTGACCACCGACACGTCCCCCACCTCGATGGCAAACATCGCGTGATCGATGAAATGAATGCGCACGGTATCTTCGGGAACCGGCGCGCCGACAGAGGCCCGCCACAGCTGCTCAGGCGCGACATCCCCCGCAAGAGAGCGACAATGGCTGGGGATACGCTCGGCCTCCTGGGCCAGAGCCATGGTCGAGGTGATAGAAAAAGCGAGGCTGAGAAAAAGAGGCCGCATTCGTGACTCCCGATCATATCGCGATCAGGGTAGGCCCGAATCCCTCTCAGCCCTCATCACAGAACCGTGTGGACCGACGCCGCACACGGATTTTGGGCAATAGCCTTCTTTTATCTCAGCCGCCCTCGGGCAATTGGAACAGCTCCTCCACCGACAGGCCGAGGCATTTCGCCAGCCGCAAGGCCAAAAGCGTCGAGGGCACAAAGACGCCGTTCTCAACCGTATTGATGGTCTTGCGGCTCACCTCGACCTGCGTGGCCAGCTCCATCTGCGTCAGCCCGGCCCTCTGGCGATGCTCTTTCAGATGAACGATGAGCTGCACGGGCGCCTTCATTTTCGAAGGCCTGCGACGGCCATCCATGCCGAAGGCGCGCAGATGAGCAGGATGCCAAGCGCCAGAAGCGCCCCTTTCAGACTTGTCTCAAAGTATTGTGTCAAAAAGAAAAAAAGCCAGAATCCGAGGACAGCGCACCAATAGCCGAACTGATAGGCGCCGCGATGTGATGCAACGGCCATTTCATCCCAAGCGGGTCGAATGCTGCGCGGTGAGATCACGGACACGATGAATTGCGAGAGGCCACCGAGAATGGCCAGCCCACCGAGCCAGAGGACGGGCTCTGACGAGATGGTGTTTGTAAAACCGTAAAGGACAAGCAGCCCAAGGCCAAAAGCGGTGACCAAGAGGTTCGCGGCGAGGCGTGTGGTGGCGAGCGGGTTCATGTTCAGTTCTCCTGTAACCTTTGGGTTACATAAGAAGCCCCGAAAGTAACCTCAAGGTGACATTGAAAACTTTTTCAGATGTCTATCAGGCTTGGCCGATCGAAGTCGGCCCCCGCCGATCCGGGTGCAGTGCAGAATAGAGCACATGGTTGCGCCAGCGGCCGTTGATCTGAAGATAGGCCTGCGCCACGCCTTCGTATTTGAACCCGGCCTTTTCCAAAGCCCCACGCGACGCCGCATTTTCCGGCAGGCATGCCGCCTCGATCCGGCTCAAACGCATGCGGGCAAAGGCGTGATGGGTGACGGCGGCGATGGCCTCTTTCATATAACCCTGTCGGGCGTGGCGCGCGCCGATCCAATAGCCGATGGTGCCCGCCTGCGCCGGTCCACGGCGGATGTTGTCGAGCGTCAAAGCCCCCAGCAAGACGTCATCTTCGCGCCGAAACAGGAACACCGGCAAGCCGCTGTCATTGCGAAAGCTGCGTTCTGCCCAGATCACACGATTGGTAAAAGCCTTGCGCGTCAGATGATCCGACGACCAGGTCGGCTCCCAAGGCTGCAAAAATTCCATGCTTTCCTGACGCAGAGACGCCCATGCGCGATAGTCCGAATGCTGAGGCAGACGAAGCGTCATGCGCTCCGTCTCGATCCGCACCTTCGGTCGTCGCGACAGCATCAGGCGGCGAACCTTTCGCGCAATTTATCCAGCTCAGGCGCGGCTTTGACCGGGCCGTAAAGCGCCATCGACGCCTTGCCCATGCCGGTTTTCACCAAAAACTCCCGCACATTCTCAAGCGTCACCGCGTCAATCCGCTCGACCGTCTCATGAAGCTCCGGAATGCGGCCCCAGATGCCCAGCATCCGCGCGTTACGTTCGGAGCGCGACGACGGGCTTTCCAGCCCCATCAACAGCCCCGCCTTGATCTGCGCGCGGGCACGGTCGACCTCGACCAACGTCATTTCAGACGCCGCACGTTTCATTTCGTCAATCGTGACTTCGGCCAGTTCCGCGACCTGATCGCCGGAGGTGCCCGCGTAGATCGTGGTCAGCCCGGTGTCGGAATAAGCGCCGGATTGGGCGTAGATTGTATAGCAAAGCCCGCGCCGTTCGCGCAGCTCCTGAAAGAGCCGCGAAGACATGCCGCCGCCCAAAGCGGTGGTCGCGGTCTGAGCGATGTAGATGTCTTCGTCGCGATACGCCGGGCCTTCGAAGGCCAGCGTGAAATGCGCCTGTTCGAGTTTCTTGACCTTGCGATATTCGCCGCCCTCAAACCGCGCCGGGTCCGCGTAATCGCGGCCATGCGGTTTGAGCCCACCGAAAATCTCTTCGGCTTCGGCCACAATGCGGTCGTGATCGATATTGCCCGCAGCAGAGAGCACCATGCGTTCGGGGCTATAGTGCTCATCAACAAAGCCCGCGAGGTCATCGCGGCTAAAATTGCGCACTCGTTCGGCAGGACCAAGGATGGTGCGGCCAAGCGCCTGTTTCGGAAAAGTCGCCTCTTGCAGCCAGTCGAAAATCACATCGTCGGGCGTGTCGAGCGCCTGACCGATTTCCGACAGGATCACACCGCGTTCGACCTCAAGCTCATGCGGATCGAAGATCGGGTTCAACACGATGTCGCCGATCACATCCAAAGCCAGAGACACGTCGTCCTTCAGCACCCGCGCATAATAGGCCGTGGTTTCCCGCGTCGTATAGGCATTCAGATAACCGCCAACATTTTCAAGAACTTCGGCAATCTCCAGAGGCGTGCGGCGCGCTGTGCCCTTGAACGCCATATGTTCGAGAAAATGCGCGATGCCGTTCTGTTCGATCCGCTCATGACGTCCGCCCGCCAGCACCCAGACCCCAATCGACGCGCTTTGCATCGAGGGTTGAAGTTCGGTGACGATCCGAAAACCGTTGGACAGAGTGTGGATACGTGGGCTCAAGCAAGGCGCTCCTTGATCAGGGTTTTCAGACCATCTAGGTCGTTCGGCACCACGGTAAACCGCTCGTCGCGGTCGAACAGATCGGCCATATGTTCGGGCAGCGCCGGATGGATGCCACAAGCCGCCTCGACAGCCGCCGGGAATTTCGCCGGATGCGCGGTCGAGAGCGAGATCATCGGCACCTCAGACAGATGCTCTTCGGCGACCTTTATCGCGACGGCCGTATGCGGGCAAATCACCTCACCGGTGCGCTTGTGCATGTCGGTGATCATGGCGGAGGTTTCCGCCTCGGACGCCCGACCCGAGGCAAAAGTGTCGCGCAGGCGATCCATCGCGCCTTGGGAGATTTTGAACTCGCCCGATTTGAACTCTTCCATGAGCTGCGCAATCGCGGCGCCTTCGCGGTCGTAGACATCGAAGAGCGCACGTTCAAAGTTGGAACTCACCTGAATGTCCATCGACGGCGAGATCGAGGGGGTCACACCCTCTTTGGTGCAGGCCCCCGTTTCCATCGTGCGGTGCAGGATGTCGTTCTGGTTCGTCGCGATCACCAGCTTGTCGATCGGCAGGCCCATGCGCTTGGCGATATAGCCCGCGAAAATGTCACCGAAGTTGCCGGTCGGCACGGTGAAGGACACCTTGCGATGCGGCGCGCCCAGCGACACGGCGGAGGTGAAATAATATACGACTTGGGCCAGCACTCGCGCCCAGTTGATCGAGTTCACAGCCGCCAGTTTGACGTGATCGCGGAACTCGATGTCGGCAAACATATCCTTGAGCGCGGCTTGGCAATCGTCGAAATCTCCCTCGACGGCCAGCGCGTGGACGTTGCTCTCAGACGGCGTGGTCATCTGGCGACGTTGCACATCGGACACGCGGCCATGCGGGAAGAGGATGAAGACATCGACATTCGACAGCCCTTTGAAAGCCTCAATCGCGGCAGAGCCGGTATCACCAGAGGTCGCCCCCACGATGGTCACATGTTCGCCGCGCCGCGCAAGCGCGGCTTGGAACAGCTGGCCGATGAGCTGCATCGCGAAATCTTTGAACGCCAGCGTCGGCCCGTGGAATAATTCGAGCAGGAAGTGGTTCGGACCAAGTTGCACCAGAGGTGCGCGGGCGTCGTGTTTGAAACCCTGATAGGCCTTGGCGATGATCTCTTTGAACTCGGCGTCGGTAAAGGTCTCGCCGATGAACGGCTTCATCACCACAAAGGCCGCCTCTTCGTAGCTCATCCCCGCAAGCCCGGCGATCTCCGCCTCGCTCAGCGTCGGGATGCTCTCCGGCACATAAAGCCCACCATCGGAGGCAAGCCCCGTCAGCATGGCGTCTTCAAAGGTCAGGGTCGGCGCTTGGCCGCGGGTCGAGATATAACGCATGTCGTCTGCTCTTTAGTCCGTTCGCGCCCTGATACGCCACAGAAGGAAAAGAGTCATCCCTAACCAGACAAGGCAGAGCGAAAACCATGTGATTGCATACTCGAGATGATCGTTCGGGATGCCCTCGATGCCCACCGGCATCGGCTCTATGCCAACGCCTGTGCTGTCGCGCGCCACGATCAGCACGGGCTCTGTGTCGAGAGCCTCTGCCATCGCAGGAATATCGCGCCCGAACCAGATGTTACGCCCCACATCGGGTGCAGGCGTCGAGCTGTTCATATCATCCGGCCAATGCAGGTTGCCGACCACCGTGACCTGACCTCCCGCACGTTGGGCATCTTTCTCCATGTCCCGCACAAACCCACGATCGAGCAACACCCGCCGCCCGTCGTCCAACGTCATAGGTGCAATAATCAGGTATCCCGCGCCAATCTGTTTGCGCGAGACAAGCACATGAAGCTCACCCTCATCGATCTCCCCTGTCACCACCACAGGCAGGTATTTCATCGACGGATCAATCGCCTCCGGAAGAGGCACCGGATCGGCGCCAATCTCCGCGCGGATCTCGGCCAGAACGCCCTCTTTCCACACGAGGCGCGAAAGCTGCCATGTGCCCAACCAGATCAGAATCGCGCAGCCCAAGACCCCGATCACAATGGGAAAAATCATCCGCTTGAACATAAAGCCTCCAAAGAAAAAGGGCGCGTCAACCGCGCCCTTCTATCGAGTTTCCTTTGTGCTGGAAATACTCAGACCTTACTGGCCCCAGATATAGACCACCACAAACAGGAAGAGCCAGACGACGTCCACGAAGTGCCAGTACCACGCAGCGGCCTCGAAACCGATGTGATCGTCCGGGGTGAAGTCGCCCTTCATCGAGCGCACAAGGCAGATCAGCAGGAAAATCGTGCCGATGATGACGTGGAACCCGTGGAACCCCGTCGCCATGAAGAAAGAGCCGTAGAAGAAATCGCCACCGAAGGTCCAGCCTTCGTGCACGACCAGCTCGTAATACTCATAGGCCTGAAACAGCGTGAACACCGCGCCAAAGCCCACACCAATGGCGAGACCGGCCACGAGGTCCTTGCGGATGTTGCCGTGGACCAGTGCATGGTGTGCCCAGGTCACAGCGGCGCCGGAGCACAGAAGGATCAGCGTGTTGATCAGCGGCAGGTGAAACGCGTCGACCGGGATGATCTCCGGTTTGACATATTCAGTGCCCGCATAGGTGTACATCGGGTAAAGCGTGTTCTTGAAGAACGCCCAGAACCAAGCAGCAAAGAACATGACTTCGGACATGATGAACATGATGAAGCCATAGCGCAGGCCGATCCGCACCACCGGCGTGTGATCGCCCGCCTTGTTCTCCTTGATCGTGTCCGACCACCAGCTCCACATCACGTAGAGCACGCCGACGAAACCGATCAGGAAGATGAACGGATTGTCGTTGGCCATCCACATCACGGCGCCGAACAGCATGATAAAGGCGCCGACCGCGGCCATCAGCGGCCAGGGCGATGGCGGAAGGATGTGGTAATCGTGGTTCTTTTCATGCGCCATAGTGTGCGTCCCTCTCCCTTGGTGACCCGTTCGGGCTTAGTTCAAACTCGTGTCCGAAGATGTGCCCGCCTCCAATGCGGCGTAATCTTCGGGCAGGTCTGTTTCATGGAATGTATACGACAGCGTGATGCGATGGATATATTGCGCATCCCTGTCGGTGGTGATCTCGGGATCGACATAGAAGGTCACGGGCATCAACACGCGCTCCCCCGGTTTCAGCACCTGTTCGGTGAAACAAAAACAGTCGATCTTGGTGAAAAAGCCGCCGGCCTCGAAGGGCGCGACATTGTAGGACGCCGTGCCTGCGATGATGCGATCCGTCGGGTTATAGGCCTCGTAGAACGCAAGCCCCGTCTCGCCGATCCGAACCTCCATGGTGTTTTCCACGGGTTTGAACTCCCATGGCATCGACTGATCGGTGTTGGCGTCAAAGCGGATCTTGATGGTCTCGTCCAAAATGGTGTCCGAGGCGCCTACGGCCACAGTCGTTGTGCCGCCAAAGCCCGTGACCGCGCAGAACCAGCTGTAGAACGGCACCGACGCCCAAGCCAGACCGCCCATGAGGAACACGACCCCCACGAGTTGGAACACAGTCTTTTTCGGGCTACGTCCGGCCATCAGTAGCCAGCCTCCTGTGCAGCAATCGACGGATCCAGAACGGTCACCTTGACCACGGTCAGGCCGAGCAAAAGCAAAACGAAGGCGCCCAGCGCCAGCCCAAGCCCCACATTGCGGGAGCGGCGGCGCGTGTGCATGTCATGAAGTTTGGTGATCGCCATCTTAGAACGGGCCTCCAATACCATAGGCAAAGAGCGCCTTATCGGCCATCAGCGCCATGAAATGCAGGAAGGTATAGGCCAGCGACAGTTTGAAAAACGCGCGCTCGGCCTTGTAATTGTCGGCCTCGGCCTCTTCCTCATTGCGACGCCAAAGCACCACGGCCCCGCGCAGGAAGGCGGCGTTCATCACCACGGCGACGACCAGATAGCTCCAGCCCGCCAGAGGTGTGGCGAACATCGCGGCGGCAAAACCGGCCAAAAGGATCGTGTAGACAAGGATGTGATTGCGGGTCGCGCGTTTGCCGTGTGTCACGGTCAACATCGGCACTTTCGCCTTGTCGTAATCGGCGTTCATGAAAAGGGCGAGCGCCCAGAAATGCGGCGGGGTCCACATGAAGATCAGCATGAACATCAACACGGACGACAGGGTGATGTCGCCGGTCACGGCGGCCCAGCCGATCATCGGAGGCAGCGCGCCAGAGGCCCCGCCGATCACGATGTTCTGCGGCGTCGCGCGTTTGAGCCAGATGGTGTAGACCACGGCGTAGAAAAAGATCGTAAAGGCCAAAAGCGCCGCCGCGACCCAATTGGTCGCCAGATAGAGCATCACGACGGAAAAGGCCGACAGCGTCAGGCCGAAGCCAAGCGCCTCGCCACGGGTGACTTTCCCCGCCGGGATCGGGCGCGACTTGGTGCGCTTCATCACCATATCGATGTCGCTGTCATACCACATGTTCAGCGCGCCAGATGCACCGCCACCGATGGCGATACAGAGAATGGCGAAGAAACCAAGGAAGGGATGGATGCCACCCGGCGCCACGATCAGACCCGCAAATGCGGTGAAGACGACCAGAGACATGACGCGCGGCTTCAACAAGGCGAAATAATCGCCAAAGCCCGCTTCATGGTTGTCATCCAATACGATCGTCGCGTCAGTCATCGCGTCACTTCCAGTTATGCGTATGCCCCCCGGGCAGGCTTTTTGCCTCTTATCGGGGGGCGTGCGTGGGCAAAGAAAGGCGGGGCGGTTGATCCGCCCTCACCCGAAAAATTCAGTCGGCAGAGGCCAGTCGGATGTTGCTCGGAGCGGCCTCGTTGGCGGCGTAGAGCTCTTTCGCCTGCAGGAGCCAGGCGTCATACTCGTCCTGCTCCACCACCTGCACGGTGATCGGCATATAGGCGTGATCCTTGCCGCAAAGTTCCGAACATTGACCAAAGAAGGTGCCGGTTTTCTCCGCTTTGAACCAAAGCTCTGCCACACGGCCCGGAACGGCATCCTGTTTCACGCCAAAGGCCGGGATTGTCCAGCTGTGGATCACATCCGCGCCGGTCACGCCCATCACAATCGTCTTACCGACAGGCACGACAACCTTGGTGTCGGTGGCCAGAAGGAACTGATCCTCGGTGTAACCCGCCTTGACCAGTTTCGCCCGCATCGCGTCGTTCAACACGTAGTTGCGTGCCCCCGCCTCGTAATCCTCATCGGTCATATTGGCCGGGTGACCCAGAAGGTAGCTGTCAAAGGAGAAACCTTCGTCAACATATTCATAGCCCCAGAACCACTGATAGCCGGTCACCTTGATGTAGATGTCGCCATCCGGGATTTCCTGTTGCTTGAACAGCACCGGAAGCGAGAACGCCCCGATGACCACAAGGATCAGAATCGGCACGATGGTCCAGGCCACTTCGATCGGCGTGTTGTGGGTGAAGGTCGCGGGCGTCTTGTTGGCCTTGCGGTTGTAGCGCACGATCACCCAGAGGATGAGTGCCGCCACGAAGGCCACGATCACCGTGATGATCACCAAAAGCATGTGATCGAGACCTTGAAGGTCGCGGGCAAGCTCGGTCGCCGGCGCCTGAAAGCCCATCTTGCCGGGTTCGGGCGCGCCCAAAAGCTCGCCGTCCTGCGCCCAGGCGCCCGTCGCGGCGCTCAAGGCTCCGGACATAGTTGCAAAAAGAGTGGCCGCCCGAGCGGACCCGAAAGATTTTATGCGCATAGTCTCTTCCCTAGGTTGCAATCAGGGTTGGCTCCCCGACGGCTGCCCCGGTCTTCCGGGTGCATTTTCATTTGAGTCTGCCCTATCAAAAACCATATTAGGCGTGATGGGACAAGAATTCCCCATCTGTTTGAGCCACTTTTTTGATCTAGATCAAGTCCAAAGGGAGAAAATCTGTGAATTCGAGACGTTTTGACCCATTTACAAATGCGATCGAATTGGAAAGCTCCCTCGCGATCCTGCGCGACGCAGTCGCGGGCGCCGATGACGGCGAACTTTTCCTCGAGCGCCGCACCTCTGAGGGTCTGGTTTTGGACGACGGGCGGATTCGCACCGCCTCCTATGACGCCTCCGAAGGATTCGGCCTGCGCGCCGTGCGTGGCGAGACGGCGGGTTACGCGCATTCGACCGAGATTTCCGAACAGGCCATCCGCCGCGCCGCCGAGACCGCCCGTCTCGCCGTGGGCGCGGGCGGCGGCACGCTGGCCGAGGCACCGCGAGCCACGAATGTGCACCTTTATACTGACGAAAACCCGCTCGAAGGCGCGGCCTTTGACGTCAAGATCGACACATTGAAAGAGATCGACGACTACCTGCGCGGCCTCGATTCGCGCGTGGTTCAGGTCACTGCCTCGCTCGCGGCCTCTCACCAAGAAGTCTACATTCTGCGCCCCGAAGGCGGGCTGACCTCCGACATCCGCCCGATGGCGCGGCTGTCGATTGCGGTCATCGTCGAACAGAACGGTCGTCGTGAAAGCGGCTCTGCGGGGGGCGGCGGGCGCTTTGGTCTCACGGGTCTCATCGCGCCCGATCACTGGCAAGGCGTGGCGCGCGAGGCTCTGCGCATCGCCGCAGTGAACCTCGACGCCGTCCCTGCCCCTGCGGGCGTGATGGAGGTTGCACTTGGACCGGGCTGGCCGGGCGTATTGCTGCACGAAGCTGTCGGCCACGGGCTTGAGGGCGATTTCAACCGCAAGAAAACCTCCGCCTTCGCAGGCCTTATGGGCCAACAGGTCGCCGCCAAGGGCGTCACCGTCCTCGACGACGGCACCATCCCGGATCGGCGCGGGTCGATTTCCGTGGATGACGAGGGCACGCCTTCGGAGAAAACCACGCTTATCGAAGACGGCATTCTCGTCGGCTACATGCAGGACCGCCAAAACGCGCGTCTCATGGGCGTCACCCCCACCGGCAACGGGCGCCGCGAAAGCTACGCCCACGCGCCGATGCCGCGCATGACCAACACTTATATGTTGGGCGGCGATGCGGCGCCGGACGAGATCCTCGCCGATATGAAAAACGGCATCTATGCCGTGGGCTTTTCCGGCGGGCAGGTCGACATCACCAACGGCAAATTCGTGTTCAACTGCACTGAGGCCTACCGCGTCGAGAATGGCCGCATCGGCGCGCCTGTAAAAGGCGCGACCTTGATTGGCGACGGAGCCACCGCGATGAAACAGATTCGCGCGGTCGGCAACGATATGGCGCTCGATCCGGGCGTCGGCAATTGCGGCAAACAAGGACAATGGGTGCCGGTGGGTGTGGGCCAGCCGACCTTGCTGATTGGCGGGTTGACGGTTGGGGGCTCTGCGGCCTGAGTACTCTGCTGCCTGAGGGCTGCAGATTGCGATTCTGTCCGAGACCCTCTCGCACCAAGCCTACGTTAACCTTTATGAACAAAGCGGCCCGATATGCGTCATTTCGGGCCGCTTTTGCCGAAACCGACGCACGTCCGGTAAATATTCCGGCAAAAAATCGCTTCGCACTTGGCTAAAATCCAATCTTTCCGATTTGTGGTAACACCTCATTAACCATTTTGCGCGATGGTGAAGGAGCAAGAGACGGAGAGAGTTGGTTCATTGGAGTTCATCCCTTCCCACCACCCCCTCACCCCACCCCACACCGTGGAAGATAGGGCCAATTGGCTCCGGCTCTTGCGCTCCAGACGCGTTGGCGTCAGCACATTTTACCGGCTTTTGAGTGAACATGGCGATGCGCGGACGGCCTTGGACGCCCTGCCCGCGATTGCCCGTCAGGCCGGTGTTTCCGATTATCAGATTTGCCCTCAAGGCGTGATCGACGCCGAATTGCGCGCAGGCCGCAAACATGGCGCGCGGCTGATCCTGCGCTCCGATCCCGACTATCCGCCCCTTTTGGCGCTCATCGACGACGCCCCGCCCGCGATCTGGGTCAAGGGTGATCTGTCGCTGTTCGAACGCCCCACATTGGCCGTGGTCGGCGCGCGCAATGCGTCGTCTTTGGGGCATCGCTTCACCCGCACGCTGGCGCGTGAGTTGGGCGAGGAAGGCTTTGCCATCGCCTCCGGCCTTGCGCGTGGCATCGACGCCACCGCGCATGAGGCCGCTTTGGACACCGGCACCCTCGCCGTTCTCGCGGGCGGTCTCGATGAGATTTACCCGGCTGAGAACGCCGCGCTCTATCACAGCATCGCCGAGAGCGGCCTTTTGATCTCCGAGCAGCCCTTCGGGATGAAACCCTTCGCCCGGCACTTCCCCATGCGCAACCGTATCGTCTCAGGCCTGTCGCGCGCCACCATCGTGATCGAGGCCGCCGCGCGCTCGGGTTCATTGTTGACCGCTGGCAACGCGCTCGATCAGGGGCGCGAGGTCATGGCGGTGCCGGGACATCCCTTCGATGCGCGCTCTGCGGGCTGCAATATCTTGCTGCGCGACGGGGCCACGCTCATTCGCGGCGCGCGTGATGTCATGGACACGCTGGCCGCCGCCTCGCCCTTGGCGCAGACCGCGATGGAAACGCCGGAGGATGCGATCCCCGTGCCCGAAGCCCCCGCCGAAATGCGCAGCCTCGCCGACCACGCCGCCCTTCATACCGAAATCCTCGCGCGTCTCGCAGGGGCGCCTTTGCCCGAGGACGACCTGATCCGCGATCTCGGCGTCACCGCGGACCGCGCCAGCGCAGAAATCCTCAGCCTCGAATTGGATGGGCGCATCGCCCGCAAACCCGGCGGGATGCTGGCGCTTGGATAGGGGATGAGGTCAGTTCAGCGGGCATCAATTCAGCGGGCAATAGTCGAACAAAAGCTCTGGAAATACGGTGCAATAAGGCTCGGCGGCGAACCAGACATCCGTCGCGCCGATGCTGTGATCTATCACGGCCCATTGATCGCCCTCACGGATCAGAAAAGCGATCACGTCAAGGCCTCCGACCTCTTCGAAATAGGACGCATCATCTCCCCAATAGCGCACCATGGGCGCCTCGCGGATGTCGATCGTGCCACCGCCGGGACGCTGCGGCGCGAGACTGGCAAAGGCCCGCTCCCCCGTGGAGCGCAGCTCATAGACGACAAACTCCACCGGCGCGCCCAGCCGCCACTCGATCACGGGGCGCAGCGCATTCATGATCTGCGTGCGTTCAAGACTGCCACGCGCGGGTTCATGCCAGTCCTGAGCGACCACAGGAGGGGTCACGGCAAAGGACAAAACGACAGAGACAAACAGGGCACGCATGGAAAACTCCGCAACTTGGAACACTGGGACAATTCATCGCAACTCTTTCGAAAACCCATGCTCATTGGAACAATAATCTGTGCAGTCCATTGACATTTCACATAGCCTGCCCCCATTTTCCGCCGCCATAGGCCCCAGTCACCCGAGAATCTTAAGGACCGTCCATGCCAGTTGTTGTTGTCGAATCCCCCGCCAAGGCCAAAACGATCAACAAATACTTGGGCAAGGATTACACGGTGCTGGCCTCCTACGGACACGTGCGCGATCTGCCGCCGAAAGACGGCTCGGTCGATCCGGACAATGATTTCGACATGACCTGGGAAGTGGGCGCCGACAGTCGCAAACACGTCAAAGCCATCGCCGATGCGCTCAAAGACGATGACGAACTGATCCTCGCGACCGACCCCGATCGCGAAGGCGAAGCGATTTCGTGGCACTTGCAGGAGGCGCTGACCAAACGCCGGGCGATCAAGAAATCGACCGCCGTGTCGCGCGTCACGTTTAATGCCATCACCAAGCCCGCCATTTTGGAAGCGATGAAAAACCCGCGCCAAGTGGACGTGCCGCTGGTCGACGCCTATCTGGCGCGCCGGGCGCTAGACTATTTGGTCGGGTTCAACCTCTCGCCGGTTTTGTGGCGCAAACTGCCGGGCGCGCGCTCGGCGGGACGGGTGCAATCGGTCTGCCTGCGTCTGATCGTCGAGCGTGAACAAGAGATCGAAGCGTTTAATCCGCAGGAATATTGGTCCGTCAAAGCGATGCTCGAGACCCCGCGCGGTCAGGATTTCGAAGCGCGTTTGACGCAGCTTTCGGGCAAGAAGCTCGACAAATTCGATCTGAAAGACCGGATGAGCGCCGAAATGGCAGTGCAGGCCGTCAGCTCGCGTGCCCTCAAAGTCGCCTCGGTCGAGGCCAAACCCGGCTCCCGCAACCCTTCGGCGCCCTTCATGACCTCGACGCTGCAACAAGAGGCCAGCCGCAAATTCGGCATGGGCGCGCGTCAGGCGATGAACGCGGCGCAGCGCCTCTACGAGGCCGGCCTCATCACCTACATGCGGACCGACGGCATCGACATGGCGCCCGAGGCCGTGGCGCAGGCGCGCGATGCGATCAAGGATCGCTACGGTGACAAATACGTCCCCGCCAGCCCCCGCATCTACAAGAACAAAGCGAAAAACGCCCAGGAGGCGCACGAATGTATCCGCCCAACGGATATGTTCAACGCGCCTGACAAGCTGAACCTCACAGACGCCGATCAGCGCAAGCTCTATGATCTCATCTGGAAACGCACCATCGCGTCCCAGATGGAAGGCGCGAAGATGGAGCGCACCACGGTCGACATCGCCTCTGACGATGGCGAAGTTGTGCTGCGCGCCACCGGTCAGGTCGTGGTCTTCGACGGCTTCATGGCGGTTTACACCGAGGGCCGCGACGATGTGGACGAGGATGACGAAGGCCGCCTGCCGCAAATCAGCGAAGGCGAGGCCCTCAAGAAGGTCGCAGGCGGGCTCAAGGCGCAGGCCGCCGAAAAAGAGGCCGTTCTGGGCGACAATGACGCCGTGCTGGGCCTTCAGCACCACACCAACCCACCGCCGCGCTACACCGAGGCCACTTTGGTCAAACGGATGGAAGAGCTGGGCATCGGGCGTCCCTCGACCTATGCCTCCGTGCTCACCACGATCGTGGATCGCGAATATGTCCGCAAGGAACAGAACCGCCTGATACCGGAGGACAAGGGCCGGATCGTCACGATTTTCCTGATGAATTTCTTCCGCAAATACGTGGGCTATGAATTCACCGCCAACCTCGAAGAGGAGCTCGACGAAATCTCGGCGGGCGATCTCGATTACAAAGAGGTTCTGGCGAAATTCTGGCGTGATTTCCATGCGGCCATCGCGGAGACCTCTGACCTGCGCATTTCCGAAGTGCTTGATAAACTTGACGAAGCCTTGGCTCCGCAGCTTTATCCGCCGCGCGAAGACGGCAGTGACCCGCGTATTTGTCCGAAATGCGGGCAAGGGTCTCTGCACCTCAAGACCTCGCGCACCGGCGGTTTTGTCGGCTGTTCGAACTACCCAGAGTGCACCTACACGCGTCCGATTGCGGGCGAAGGCGCCGAGGGCGATGAGCGGCTTTTGGGCGAGGATGCCGGCGATGAGATCTGGCTCAAGGCCGGGCGCTTTGGTCCCTATGTCCAGCGCGGGGAACCGACGCCGGAAAACAAGAAACCGCCGCGGGCCTCGCTGCCGAAAGGCTGGTCGAAGGACGACATGGACCTCGCCAAAGCGCTCACGCTCTTGTCCCTGCCCCGCGAGATCGGCGAGCACCCGGACGGCGGCATGATCAAGGCCAACTTTGGCCGGTTCGGCCCCTACCTCATGCACCAGCTGCCGGATGAGGCGAAGCCGGTCTATGCCAATCTCAAAGACCCGAACGACGTATTCGAGTGCGGTATGAACCGTGCGGTCGAGCTGATCACCGAGAAGCGCAACAATCCGGGACGCGGGCGTTCTGCAGCGGCGAAGCCCTTGAAAGAGCTGGGCGATCACCCCGATGGCGGTCCGGTGCAGGTGATGGAAGGCCGCTACGGTCCCTATGTGAAATGGGAAAAGGTCAACGCGACGCTGCCGAAAGACGTCAAGCCCGAGGACCTGACCATGGATCAGGCGGTCGAGCTGATCGCGGAGAAGGCGGCGAAGAGCGGCAAGAAAGCCCCCGCCAAGAAAAAGGCGGCGCCGAAGAAAGCGACGGCCAAAAAACCGGCCGCAAAGAAAGCTCCGGCGAAAAAGAAAGCCGCTGAATAAGCGAGAGACTGATCAGAGGGCGCCCCGAAAGGCGCCCTTTTCATTTCAGAGCTTTGGCTCGAACCGGTTGACCGGAATGGAAAACACCGCGCGGCCCTTGTCATCCGGCTCCGGCAAACGCCCACCCCGGATGTTGACCTGAAGCGCATAGAGCATCCGCCCCGGCAAAGGCAGGGTCGCATCGCGCGCGTCCCGGGTTTCGATGAATTCCTCTTTCGAAATCCCGTCTTTCACATGAATGTTCGAGGCCTTGTGTTCGGCCACCGTGGCCATACAGGCCTCTTCCCGCCCGCCTTTCTGATAGTCATGCCCAACAAAAATGCGGGTGTCTTCCGGCATGGCGAGAATGGTCTGCAAACTGTCCCACAGTTCGGCGGACGAGCCGCCCGGGAAGTCGGCGCGCGAGGTGCCGCTGTCGGGCACCATAAAGGTGTCATGGGCAAAAACCGCATCGCCGATCACATAAGACACCGAGGCCAGCGTGTGACCAGTCGAGAGGATGACATGTGCCGTCAACCCGCCGATGCCGAATGTGTCGCCCGGCTCGAACAGGCGCTGCCAATACTCGGGGCGGTTCTTGAGGCTGTCATCGGCGTAAAGATCGGCCCAGATGTTTTGCACCTCGAGAACCTTCTTGCCGATCGCCTGCGGCGCCTTAAATCGTTCGGCAAGATAGGGCGCGGCGGAGAAATGATCGGCATGGGGGTGGGTGTCGAGCACCCAGACGACATTGAGCCCCTGCTCTGTCACAAAGCTTGCGATCTCATCGGCGCTCGCCGTCCATGTGGCGCCGGAGGCCGGGTCGAAATCCAGCACCGGGTCGATGATCGCCGCTGATTTCGTGGCCGGGTCGATGACGACATATTGCCAGGAACCGCTGGCCTCTTCGTAGAAGGCGGCGACATCCGGGCTTCCGGGGCGGTTTGACGCGGCGAAAAACTGCATAGGGTATCCTTTGTGTATTAATCACATTCTCTCTTGTGAATATGATGCACCGCACGCCGCAATCAAGCCCGACAAAAATAATAAATTATTATGACGTCCCGTATTTGACCTAATAGCTCCTTCGCAGGAAAACCAACCTGTTGCAGTGCAGCAAAGAATTGACTCACTCCGCCAGAACCCGGTTAATCAGGCAAACGCCATTCACGGGAGGACGAAGATGAGTAAGGTGTACGGGTCGGCCAAAGAGGCCCTCGACGGGATTTTGAAAGACGGCATGCTGATCGCCGCGGGCGGGTTCGGCCTCTGTGGCATCCCTGAGTTACTGATCGACGCCATTGTCGAGAGCGGCGTCAAGGATCTGACCGTGGCCTCCAACAACGCAGGCGTCGACGGGTTCGGTCTCGGCAAGCTGTTGGAAACCCGCCAGATCCGGAAAATGATGTCCTCCTACGTGGGCGAAAACGCGGAATTCATGCGTCAATATCTCTCCGGCGAGCTGGAGCTGGAATTCAACCCGCAGGGCACGCTGGCCGAACGCATGCGCGCGGGCGGTGCTGGCATTCCGGGGTTCTACACCAAGACAGGCGTCGGCACGGTCATCGCCGAGGGCAAAGACCACAAAGAGTTCAACGGTGAAACCTACATCATGGAAGAGGGCATTTTTGCCGATATTTCTATCGTGAAAGCCTGGAAAGCCGATGAGACCGGCAATGCGATCTTCCGCAAGACCGCGCGCAATTTCAATCCGCCGGCGGCGATGTGCGGCAAGATCTGCATCATGGAAGTCGAAGAGATTGTGCCCACCGGCTCGCTCGACCCGGACCACATCCACATGCCCGGCGTCTATGTGCACCGCCTGATTCAGGGCGAGCATGAAAAACGTATTGAGCAGCGCACGACGCGGCCCCGTCCGGCGGCGTAACGCGACACGATCTTGGGCAGCCCCTATGACACCCTCCCGGCCTCCGCCTTTTGGCGGAGCGGCGTCGCCGAAGCAGAGCTTTCGGCGATCAAGGGGCTGTACCTGCCGAAATTTCCGATCACCCGCGAAACGAAAATCATGACCGCGGGCAGTTGCTTTGCCCAGCATGTGCATCGCGCTCTGGCGGCCCGCAATTGGGCGGTGATCGACACGGAAACCCCCGTGGCCCCGATTGCCCGCGAGGTGCTCAATCGCTTTGGCTACGGGCTTTACTCCGCGCGGTACGGCAATATCTACACCGCGCGTCAGATGCTTCAGCTTTTGCGCGAGGCCCTAGGCGAATTCGCCCCGGCCGAACCGATCTGGACGCGCGAAGGCCGCTATGTCGATGCCCAGCGCCCCAATGTCGAAGCCGAGGGGCTCGAGCGTCCCGAACATGTGCGACAGGCCCGTCGAGTGCATTTGCGACGGGTGCTTCGGGCGGTGAAAGAGGCGGAGGTTTTCGTCTTCACCCTCGGGCTGACCGAGGTCTGGCGTCACCGCGACAGCGGCACGGTCTACCCGACCGCGCCCGGCACGCTCGCCGGGGACTATGACCCGGAGCACTACGAATTCCACAACTTTACCCTGCCCGAGCTGCGCAAGGATCTCGAACAGCTGCGGACCCTGCTCGTGCTGCTCCGCCCCGGGATCAGGATGCTGTTGACCGTCTCGCCTGTGCCCTTGACCGCCACGGCCTCGGGCAAACATGTGATGGTTTCGACGGGCTATTCCAAAGCCGTGCTACGTGCCGCCGCCGGCGAGCTTGCAGACAGCTATGGCGATGTCGATTACTTCCCCTCCTATGAGCTGATCACAAACCCGGCGGCCCAGGGCCGGTTTTACAAGGACAACCTGCGCTCCGTCACCGACGAAGGCGTGACCGCCGCCATGCGCATGTTCTTTCAGGCCCATGACCCGCAAGGCGAGGCCTATGTTGCCGCCAACACAGCCGCGCAAATCGACGAGGACGAAGACGATGATCTGGTCTGCGAAGAGGCCCTGATCGAGGCGGAGCGCTCATGACGGACGAAGTGGGCAAGCAAAAGGTTCTCATCGTCGGCTCCTCGCATACCGGCGCCTTCTACACCGCGCGCGAGCGGATCAAGACGGGCTTCCCCGGTCTTGAGGTCAGCTATTTCGGCATGCCGGGGCGGATTTTCAGCGAGGCCCTGTTCGAGAATGGCATTTTGCGCGCGGCAGATGCCAAGGCCCGCAAACTCGCCTGGATGGACCGTCCTGAGATTGATTTTTCGCCCTTTTCCCTGATCATTCAGGTCGGCGAACGTTTCACGCTCAACCACGTGATGCGGCTCATGGCGTTTCACGATGTGCTCGAAGAGGCGGAGCGCAGCGGGCGGGCGCCGATCTCCACCGCAGCGCTCACGGCCTTTCTGACCAGCATGGTGCAATCGCGCGTCGATCACATCGTGGACCGTTTCGGGGCCGACGACCGCTACTGCATCCTGCCCGCGCCCTACCCGCTTGCGCGTTCGACCACGCCGGGGCCGAAACATGAATACGGCCTCACCGCGCTCTCACAACGTGGCTTCGCCGATCAGTGGATGACGCACTATGAGGCGATCATCACGGAGCGGATGCAGGCGGCGGGTCTCGATGTTTTTCTACAACCGCATGAGACCCGCGCCGGGCAATTCATGACGCAAGACCGCTATGCCCGCCCCGGCACCGACATCGCCGCGCCCGAAGGGCAGGTGGATCATCGGCATATGAATTCAGACTACGGATGGCAGGTGTTCTGCGCCATCGCAGAGCATCGTCTTGGACTGACACCGGAGGGCGACGCCCTCTCGACCCAACAGAAAATGACAGGATGACCGAACAAGCGTTCGGCAAAGGAGGAGAATTATGGCCGAGAAAAACAAAGGCTGGGACCGCAATCAAATGGCCGCGCGCGCGGCGCAGGAGCTGGAAGACGGCACCTATGTGAACCTTGGGATCGGCATCCCGACCTTGGTGCCGAACTTCATCCCGGAGGGCGTTTCCGTGACGCTTCAGTCGGAGAACGGCATGCTCGGCATGGGGCCGTTTCCCTATGAGGGCGACGAGGACCCGGACCTGATCAACGCCGGAAAACAGACCATCACGGAGCTGCCCAACACCGCCTATTTCGACAGTTCTTTCAGCTTCGGCATGATCCGTGGCGGCAAGATCGCCATGGCGATCCTCGGCGCGATGGAGGTCGATGAGAAGGGCGATCTGGCGAACTGGATGATCCCCGGCAAGTTGGTGAAAGGCATGGGCGGCGCGATGGATTTGGTCGCGGGCGTGGGCCGTGTGGTGGTGGTGATGGATCACACCAACAAACATGGTGAGAGCAAACTTTTGAAGGCCTGCACTCTGCCTTTGACCGGTCAGGGCGTGGTGGATCGGGTGATCACCAATCTGGGTGTGCTGGACGTGGTCGAGGGCGGTTTGAAGATCGTCGAACTGGCCGATGGGGTCACGGAAGACGAGCTTCGCAAAGCGACCGAGGCGACGATTGTGGGCTGAACGCCTGTCTGAGTATTGTCACCGCAATGAAGACGGAACGCGGCTCAGAGATGGGTCGCGTTTTTCTCTGCCTTGATTGTTCAAAAAACAGAAACAGCATCATATTGTCGCCCCAATTGTTTTTTAAACCTCCGAGCAATCACAAGGCCTTTCTCTTAGAAAAGGTCAGAGCAGACACCGTCATCCACAGGATTTCCGATGACCTGGAACACAGTTACTTACGCCGGCTGGGGGCGGGCGCGCAGCGCCACGGGCCAGATCGCCCGCCCGGAACGCCAATCTTCTTTGCTGCGCGACATCGCGGGCTTCGCCGCGCCTGCCTTTGGGATGCGGCGCTCTTATGGCGATGTGGCGTTGAATGACGGCGGCCACGCCTATGACATGACGCGGCTGGACCGCGTGGTGTCTTTCGACGCCGAGACCGGCATTGTCGAGGTCGAGGCCGGGATGCCGATCGGGGATTTGGGCCGCGCCTTTGCCGCCAAGGGATGGATCCCCCCCGTCATGCCCGGCACAGGCTTTGCCACGGTCGGCGGCTGTATCGCCAATGACGTGCATGGCAAAAACCACCATGTGAAAGGCTCCTTCGGCCAGCATGTGACCGAGATCACTCTGATACAGGGTGCTGCGGTCAAAACCATCACGCCCAAGAGCGGCGCGATCTGGAAGGCCACCATCGGCGGCCTCGGCCAGACCGGGGTGATCGCCAAGGCGAAGCTTCAACTCATGCCCTGCAAAGGCGACATGATGGTGCTGACCGAGCGGCGGATCGACAGCCTCGATGACTTCCTCGTGGCCTTTGACGAGAGCAAGACGGATTACACCGTCGGCTGGATCGACGCGACGGCGACCGGCGCGCATCTGGGACGCGGGATTTTGGAGGAAGGCGAGATCACCTCCGGCATCAACACCAGCAAGGAGGGCGCCAAGGCGGTGCCGTTCAACGCTCCCGGCTGGGCGCTGTCGGCGCCGGTGGTGCGGGTGTTCAACGAGCTCTATTTCCGCCGCGTGCCCGCGAAAGGCCGCACCTCTGTCAAACCGATCACCGAGCCGTTTTTTCCGCTCGATGCGATCCACGACTGGAACCGCCTCTACGGCAAGCATGGATTCAACCAGTTCCAATGCGTGGTGCCGCCCGAGCGCGTCGATGTGCTGCGCCTGATGCTTGAGAAAATCGGCGCGTCGCATCTGGCCTCGCCTCTGGCAGTGCTCAAAAAGATGGGTGCGGGTCGAGGTGGCTATATGTCTTTCCCGATGGAGGGTTACACGCTGGCCGTCGATTTCCCGAACAAGGACGGATCAGAAGAGCTGATCAAAGAGCTGACCGATATGGCGCAGGACGCGGGCGGGCGGATTTATTTCGCCAAGGACGGCGTGGCCGAAGCGGCCCAGGTGGCTGGCATGTATCCCGAACACGACAAATGGCAGCGCGCGGTGGAAAAAGCCGACCCGGAGGGAGCGATGACGACTGATCTGGTACGGCGTCTGAACCTGCGTGAAAGCGCAAAGGAGAGTTGAGATGACACAGACAGCACAGACCTGGATCATCCTCGGCGCAACCTCTTCGATGGCGCGTGCCATGGCACGACGGCTGGCGAAAGAGGGCGCGATGCTGATCCTTTGCGGGCGCGATATGGAAGACCTCGCGGCCTCCGCCGAAGATTGCAAAGCGCGTGGGGCAAGCGAGGCTTTGGCGATGCGGTTCGATGCCCGCGACAGCACAACCTTCGCCCCCATCATCGACCACGCGATCCTGAACGAAGGTGCCATCAACTGCGCCGTCTTTGTCGGCTCCATGCCGGAACAATCCGCAATTGACGCCGACCCGACCCTGATCGACGGCGTGGTGCAGGACAGCCATATCGGTCCGGCGACATTTTTGTCGATGCTCGCGCCCCAAATGGAAGCGCGCGGTCAAGGCACCGTCGTAGGCGTCGGATCGGTCGCCGGAGATCGTGGCCGGATTGGAAACTATGTCTACGGTTCGGCCAAGGCGGGATTCGCGACATATCTTTCGGGCCTGCGCAATCGCCTGACGCGCGCGGGCGGTCATGTGGTGACCGTGAAACCCGGCTTTGTCGACACGGCGATGACCTGGGGCATTGAAGGCATGTTCCTCGTCGCCTCCCCCGATGCGGTGGCGAAAGACATCCTGCGCGCGGTGGCGAAGAAAAAGAACGTGATCTACACGCCGTTTTTCTGGCGCTACATCATGTTGATCATCCGGCACATCCCGGAATTCATCTTCAAGAAAATGTCGATCTGAACGCCTGTTGAGATCAGGGGCCCCACAGGAGCCCCTTTGGGCCCCTTTTCAATTGGACGCCCGCACCGCGTTGGTGGCAAAGACGCAGCCGTCTGAATAAAGCTCCGGCTGGGTCACGCAGAGGCGCTTTGTCACCTGCCAAGCGGCCAACACCTTGGGCACATAGGCACGTGTCTCGGCATAGGGCGGCGGGCCGCCGGCGGATTTCACCGCGTTTTCCCCCGCATTATACCCCGCAAGCGCCAGCGCCACATCGCCGTTGAACTCTTTCAACAGCCAATCGAGATAGGCGATGCCGCCCTTGATGTTCTGGTCCGGGTCCGTGGCGTCGACGCCAAAACGTTCTGCCGTGGCGGGGATGAGCTGCATGAGCCCTTGGGCCCCTGCCCCGCTCAGCGCCGCCTCATCGCCCGAGGATTCGACCGCCATCACCGCCAGCGCCAAGGCCGGGCTGACCTGTGTTCCGATGGAGTTGAGCAGGAGCGACGGGCCGTAACGATTGGCCAGATCGGTCACATGTTGAAACGAGGGCGAGGGAATCGTCTTTTTCGTATCGAGATCGAGCGCCGCCAAAGCCGCGCCGAACCGCGACGCCTCGGCCCCCGCCAGATCATGCGGCACGGCGGTCCAATACCAGTCCAGAAGATCCTGCGGCGCGGGCGCCTCGGCGGCTTGGGCCACAGGCGGGGCTTTGAGGGTTTTGGGGCCGGGACGGATTTGCACATTGATCAGATTGCCCGCGCCCCCTGTTGGCACACCGAGACGCTTGGTGCGCACCTCAGGCCAGGGCGGCGGAACCTGTGCCTCAGCGGTGGCGGAGGGCGTAGCCTCCTGGCCCTGATCCTGCGCGAAGACAGGCGCAGCAGAGGCCATGGCCATTAAACTCACAGAGAAAACAATCGGAGACAGCGCCCCGGATCGAAACTTTTGAATCATACGCAACTGCTCTCATGACAGGCCTGTTGGTCGGCCTTTTCAGTGGAATTGCATCCAGTTTCGCAAAAATCACCACGTTTTGCGAGTGATTTAGAGGGATTCAGAATAAATCAAAGGCCCGCATTAACCGGTTTTTCACTTAAAAAGCATTTTCTCAAAAAATAGTTAAAATTTTTTATTATTTAAAATCATACACTTAATAAATTGTGACCCGGATTTCTTCGCGTTTCCAAAAACGTACCAATGCTGCCCAACTCTCGCCCCAGTTCGGGGGCCATATAGGCTCATCGAAAGCGCAACGGAGCGACACAGCCAAGGGAAACGGCAGGTGCTCCAAACGCTAAGACGTGGAAAAACTGAGCTGAAACATATCCTCGGAGGGTAAACTTATGAAATTCTTCAAACTCGCAAATCGCTTCAAACGTGACGAAGACGGCGCCGTGACCGTTGACTGGGTCGTGCTGACTTCTGCCATCGTCGGCCTCGCCATTGCCGTTCTGGCCTCCGTTTCCAGCGGCACCACTGCCCTCGGCGACAAAATCTCCGCCGATCTGATGTCCCGCACTGTGGTCACATACTAATCCCACTGAATTCCAAATTCGGAGTAGACTGATGAAATTCTTCAAACTCGCAAATCGCTTCAAACGTGACGAAGACGGCGCTGTGACCGTTGACTGGGTCGTGCTCACTGCTGCCGTCGTCGGCCTTGGCATTGCCGTTCTGACCACCGTGTCCAACGGCACCACCGCACTCGGCGACAAAATCTCCGCCGATCTGATGTCCCGCACTGTGGTCACCTACTAATCTCTGCACGGTCCACACGGGCCGAGCAAGATACAAAAACCGCGTCTTCACTGGGAGGCGCGGTTTTACTTTGGTGGGTGGCAGTGTCTGAGAATTCAGCCTGTGTCATCGGAGCGGAGCATATCGGCCCCAATCGAGCGACCGAGAACAGCCCGCGCAATTCGGGGCTTTTGTTCCGGAAAATGCAAAAATTCATGCCAACGCCGCCTTGGCACCACCGAAATGCCGTATTTGACTGAAAAGTTAAGAGCGTATCGCGAGGGGAGAAATCTGTCCTCCGCAAGAAAGGGACGACTGTTATGCGTATCATTTTCGGATTGGTCCTCGTCATCGGGGTCGCACTGGCGGGATTTGCCGTTCATATGACGCGGGGCTACCTGTCGACATATCAGGCAGAGCTTGACCGAGAGAAAGCCATGCGCTCCTCTTCCGTCCAGACCGAAGAAATTTACGTTGCCCTCGAACAACTGACCTATGGCGAACCGATCCTGCCGGAAAAGGTGAAAAAGGTGCTTTGGCCGGTGGACGCCATCCCCGCCCAGCCTTTCATGACCGAAGAACAGCTTTTCCCGGAAGGTCCCGACGTGCTGCGCGCAGCCCTGCGCACCATCGAGCCGATGGAGCCGCTCATGGGCGCGAAAGTCACACGTCCGGGTGAGAAAGCCGGTGTTGCGGCCCGCCTGTCAAAGGGCATGCGTGCCTTTGCCATCCGAGTGGACGTCAGCTCAGGCGTTTCGGGCCTGTTGCGCCCTGGCGACCGTGTCGATGTCTATTGGACCGGCCGTCTGCCGAACGCCGCCAGCGAAACCACAAAGCTGATCCAATCCTCCATGCCGCTGGTCGCCGTCGACCAATCCGCCGACGAAGAGCGCCAGACCACCGTGATCGCCCGCACCGTGACCGTCGAGGCGACCCCGACAGAAGTCGCGGCCCTGGCCACCGCGCAAAGCACCGGGCGCCTGTCGCTGGCGCTGGTCGGTCGCGATGACGACACGGTCGTGGCCGGTGTCGAAATCGACAAGAACACGCTTTTGGGCATTGTCGAACAGGAATATGTCGAGGCCCCGCGCGAGGAAGTGTGCACCATCCGCACCCGCAAGGGCGGCGAGATGATCGTGACCCAAATCCCCTGTACAGACTAAAAACAGCGAAGACATAGCCGTCAGGCTTAGAATTCATACAGTTTGCGCCAAACCTGCCTCGGGTTTGCTGCAGTCGTTTTTATGTGGAGGCTTCAAAGACTTGGCCGGTATTCTTCGGCATTTTGGCCAAAGCGCGGCATTTAGGTCTTGTGACTTATCCACATCACCAAATGCGCCCAAGAGATTGATTATTGCAAAAAAAGTTAATTTACCGCATGGTCGAGCCCAAGTGGACCGTCAGAGTCCGTTCTTGAGGCGTGGTCGATCAGAGGCAGGATCACATGAAAATGTTGAATATGTTCAAGGCAGCCCTCGTCGGGTGTGCCCTTATCGGTGCAGCACCCCATGGGGCGTTTGCAGATAAACTCCGTGTTATGACCGGGTCTCCTTCGGGCGTTCTGAACGTTCCGATGAACCGCGCCGTGGTCGTCGAAAGCGACGAACCCTTCGCAGAGATCTCGGTCGCCAACGCAGAGATTGCGGATATTTCCACCCTGTCGGATCGCACGATCTACGTCCTGGGCCGCACCCCCGGTCTGACGACGATCACGCTTTTGGCGCCGAACGGCTCGCTGATCACCAACGTTCAAGTGCAGGTCACCCCGGACGTGACCGAGTTCAAGGAACGCCTGCGTCAGATCATGCCGAATGAAACGATCGAGGTGCGCACCGCCAATGACGGCATCGTGCTGTCGGGCGTTATTTCCTCGGTCACCATGATGGAACGCGCCGTCGAGCTCGCCGAACGCTACGCGCCGGGCCGGGTGTCCAATCTGTTGAACATCGGCGGCACCCAGCAGGTGATGCTGAAAGTGCGTTTCGCCGAAATGACGCGCTCTGTGTCCAAGAACCTGTCTTCCTCCATCGGCATCGCCAGCACGAATGTTGCCGGGTCCAGCGGCACTTGGCTGAGCGCAAACAACTCTGCCGCGGCGATTGCGCAAAACGGCGGCGTCACGGTGAGCGAGGGAACTCTCGGCGCACTGAACATCGGCGGATCAATCGGCAACACCCAGCTTTCTGTCCTGCTTGAAGCCATGGAAGAAAAAGGCCTCGTCCGTACTTTGGCCGAGCCGAATCTGACCGCACTGTCCGGCCAACAGGCCAAATTCCTCGCCGGTGGCGAATATCCGATCCCGGTGTCCAGCGAGGACGGCATTTACATCGACTTCAAACCCTTCGGCGTGGAACTTGAGTTCGTGCCCCGCGTGGTCAATGGCGATCAGATCAACCTTGAAATGCGCGCCGCCGTTTCCGGGATCGACTCGACCGTCAACTACTCGGTAGATGGCTTTACGTTGAACTCGTTCAAACGTCGTGAGACCTCCACCACAGTCGAGCTGCGTGATGGCCAGAGCTTTGCCATCGCGGGCCTCTTGCAGGACGACTTCGAAGATCTCGTCGGTCAGGTGCCGTGGCTGGGAGACATCCCGGTTCTGGGGGCACTGTTCCGCTCCACCGATTATTCGCGCCGTCAATCCGAGCTGGTGATCATCGTCACCCCGCATCTGGTGACGCCGACCAACGGTTTGGCTCTGGCCCTGCCGACGGATCGCGTCAAAATCCCGACCGAGAGCGATTTGTTCCTCTTTGGCAAAACCTTCGGCGGCACCTCCGCGCCGCAATCCGGCAGCGCCGCCGAAGTTGCGAAACAGGACTTCTCCGGGTCCTATGGCTATGTGATGGAGTAAGGACATGCGGGATACTTTGAAACTGACCCTCGCCGCCTCTGCCCTTCTGGCGCTTGGCGCGTGCTCCGATCAACCAGCAGGCTCTTCTTGGTTCCAAGAGGCGGGCGGCTATCTCGACAATGGCACTTTCGGCAATGCGACCATGAACAACACGTTGGTTCAGACCGGTCAGCTGAGCTACGTGATCGACCTGAACGAACGCTTTGCCTCGCAGGTTCCAGCCACGGTGAATTTCGAATTCAACTCGGCCGTTCTCGATGGCGTGGCACGCGATGCGATCCGCAAACAGGCGCATTTCATGGCACAATTCCCCGAAGTGCGCTTCCGCGTCTACGGCCACACCGATCTCGTCGGCTCGAACGCCTATAACAAATCGCTCGGCCTGCGCCGCGCGAAAGCCGTCGTCGCCGAACTGGCCCGCAACGGCATCTCGCGCTCGCGTCTCGAGGCCATGGTCTCTTACGGCGAAACCCAGCCGCTCATCGTGACTCAGGACCCGGAACGCAAAAACCGCCGCACGATCACCGAAGTTTCCGGCTTCGTCGAAAACTCGGACCTCGTGATGGACAGCCGTTACGCCGAGATCATTCACCGCGAATATATCGAAAGCGCCACGGCGCCGTCCGATCTGGTCGATTTCGGCAGCCGGGAGATCAACCCGGGCGGCTAAAGAGTTTCTCGACACAGCACGCAATATGAACAATGGGGCCAAACCTGCACCGGGTTTGGCCCCATTCGCGTTCATATCGTCCCCCAATAGCGAATTATTACGCGATTTCGGCCCTATTGTTGCCCCAGTTGCCCGGCACCTTATCCCCAATGGGAGCAGTATGTCCGACCTGTGAGTCGGGCAGACGCGCCAGGGGAAATGGGGTGTTGGGTCTCTATCTTTCAAAGACTTGGCGGACAATCGATCCTGGCGTTCGAGTAAAAGGACGCTTTGAGCAATGACGAGTGAAGCTCTATTGCAAAACGACCCGGCCCCGCTGGTTGCCTGTACGATCAGCCGGGACGTGCAGAATTTCGATCTTTTGATCGAGGATATGGAGAGCGAACTGGGCGAAGCCTGGGGCGATCTTTCCTTTGAAGATGCGCGACAATTTTTCCGGCAACCGGAAAGCGGCGGGCTGAAATTCGTAGCCATTGCCCTCGATCAGGAAGACGAGGGCCTTTTGGCGATGATCGCCGACCTGATCAAATCGGCCAAGGTTCAGGGCATCAAGGTGATCCTGATCGCCGATGAGGTCTCGCCGATGGCGCTGCACCAGCTCTTGCAACTGGGCGCTGAAGATTTCATCCCCTACCCGCTTCCGGAACAGGCGCTCCACGATGCGATCGAGCGGCTGAACGCCCCGCGCAAAGTGCCGGCGGTCGATTTCATCGACACCGCGCGTCCTGCGACCTCGAAACACGGTGGTGCGAACGGGATCGTCCTTCCTGTCCACTCCATCGCGGGCGGCACCGGGGCGACGACGATTGCCGTGAACCTCGCTTGGGAATTGGCCACGATCGAAAAGAAAGGCCCGCAACCGCGCGTGCTTCTGATCGATCTCAACTTGCAATTCGGTTCGGTCTCGACCTATCTCGATCTCCCGCGTCGCGAGGCCGTCTATGAATTGCTGTCCTCGACCGAGAGCATGGACGACGATGCGTTCAAGGGCGCTTTGATGAATTTCAACGACAAGCTGTCGGTGCTGACCGCGCCGACCGAGGTCTTGCCGCTCGATTTCATCGAACCCATCGATGTCGAGCGCCTGCTCGACAAGGCGCGGGCGCATTTCGACTATGTGATCATCGACATGCCGACGACTTTGGTCGCCTGGACCGAAACCGTTCTGACCGCGGCAGAATTCTATTTCGCGCCCATCGAGCTCGATCTGCGCTCGGCCCAGAACATCCTGCGCCTGCGCAATGCGCTGCGGGCCGAGGAACTGCCGTTCGAAAAGATGCGCTTCCTGTTGAACCGTGCGCCCAAAGGGATGGACCTCTCGGCCAAGGCGCGGATCAAACGCATGGCGGAAAACCTCGAGATTGCCATCGAGGTACAATTCCCCGACGGCGGTCGCCCAGTGCGCGAGGCCTGCGATCAGGGCATGCCTTTGGGGCTTGAGGCCACGAAAAACCCGCTGCGCAAGGAGATCCACAAACTGGCCGCCTCCCTGCACGCCCGCCAGACCGAACAGCTTGAGGCCGCACAATAAGGTCCCGCAAGGTCCCGCCTCGGTGGGCCAAATGAGGTAAGAGACAGATGTTTTCGCGATATAAGAAATCAGAGACCCAAAAGGCGGCGCCCGTCGCGGCGACGGCCGCGCCAAGCGCTCAGTCGACCCCTGCTCCCAAGTCGGCGAAACCCGTCAAAGCTGCGGCGCCTACACAGAAACCGGCCAGCCGCGCGGCCCAGCCGACGCCGATGGATAAGGAACGCCGCCGCAAGGAGCGTCTCAGCGAAATCAAAGTGGAGATGCACAAGCGTCTTCTCGAAGACCTCAACCTCTCAGCCCTTGAAAACGCGGCGGAAAAGGACCTCAGATCCGAGATTTCCGATATCACCGCCGAGTTTCTGGCCGATCAGGGCCTGGTGCTCAATCGCGATGAACGCATTACACTGAACCAGGACCTCTACGACGAGGTGCGCGGTCTCGGCCCGCTTGAGCCGCTTTTGAAAGACGAAAGCATCAACGATATTCTGGTCAACGGCCCGCAACAGATTTTCGTCGAACGCGCCGGTAAACTCGAACTGTCGGACATCACCTTCAAGGACGAAAAGCACCTCTTGCGGATCATCGACAAGATCGTCTCCGCTGTGGGGCGCCGCGTCGATGAATCGAACCCCTACGTTGACGCCCGTCTCAAGGACGGATCGCGTTTCAACGCCATGGTGCCGCCCGTTGCGGTGGACGGCTCGCTCGTCTCCATTCGTAAGTTCAAAAAAGAAAAACTCGCGATCGACGATCTCGTGCGCTTTGGCGCCTTCACTGAAGAAATGGCCGCCTATCTTCAGGCCGCCGTCTCCACCCGTCTCAATGTCATCGTGTCGGGCGGTACCGGCTCCGGGAAAACCACGACGCTGAACGCGCTGTCTTCCTTTATCGACAATGACGAACGCATCCTCACGATCGAGGATACCGCGGAACTTCAGCTGCAACAGACCCACGTCGGTCGGATGGAAAGCCGCCCGGCAAACGTCGAGGGCAAGGGCGCCGTGACCCAGCGCGACTGTTTGCGCAACGCGCTGCGGATGCGTCCGGACCGGATCATCGTGGGGGAAACCCGTGGTGAAGAGGTGATCGACATGTTGCAGGCCATGAACACCGGCCACGACGGCTCGATGACCACGATCCACGCCAACTCTGCGCGCGATGGCGTGTCGCGTCTGGAAAACATGATCGCCATGGCCGGGATCGAGATGCCTTTGAAAGCCGTGCGCTCGCAAATATCCTCGGCTGTGAACCTGATCGTGCAGGCCTCGCGTCTGCAAGACGGCTCGCGCCGCATGGTCTCGATCACCGAGGTGACCGGGATGGAAGGCGATGTGATCTCGATGCAGGAAGTCTTTCGCTTTCAGCGCACGGGGCTGACGCCCGACAATAAAATCATCGGCCACTTCACCGCGACCGGCGTGCGGAGCCACTATTCCGAACGCTTCCGCATGTGGGGTTACGATTTGCCGCCGTCGCTCTTCGAGCCGACGAACCCGCGTTAAAGCGTTTTAAAAAGAGGACGACGCTCATGGTCATTTCTATGGAACCCGTCATTTACATCGTGATTTTCGTCGCGGTGCTGGCCTTGGTCGAAGGCATTTACCTGACGGTGTTCGGCAAGTCGATCTCGCTGAATTCGCGGGTCAACCGCCGTTACGAGCTTTTGGAAAAGGGCACGGGCGATCGCGAAGAGGTGCTCAACCAGCTCCGCAAGGAGATGAGCCAACACCTCAAATCGCGCAAGATCCCGCTCTATTCCGTACTGGCCGAAAAGGCGCAAAAGGCCAATATCGCTTTCTCCCCGCTACAGCTTTTGCTGGTGATGGGGCTGTTGGGCATGGTCGCCTTTGTCGGTCTGTCGATCGGCACCGCCGCCTCAATGCCGATCCGTGTGGTGGTCTCCATCGCAATGGGCATCGGCGCGGTTTACGTCTGGATTCAGACCAAGGCCAAGAAACGCCTCGCGCTTATCGAGGAACAGCTTCCCGATGCGGTCGAGTTGATGGTGCGCAGCCTGCGCGTCGGGCACCCGTTTTCCAACGCGCTCAACATCGTCGCCAAAGAGGTTCCCGATCCCTTGGGCACCGAAATGGGCGTGATCGCGGATGAAAGCGCCTATGGTCGCGACGTGGGCGAAGCCCTCAAAGACATGGCCGAACGGCTCGACATGCAGGATTTGCGCTTCCTCGCGGTGGCTGTGGCGATCCAACAGCAATCGGGCGGCAACCTCGCCGAGGTGCTCGACGGTCTGTCAAAAGTGATCCGCTCGCGATTCAAACTGTTCCGCCGGGTCAAGGCGATCACCGCCGAGGCAAAATGGTCCGGCAACTTCTTGTCTGGCTTCCCGCTTTTGGCGCTTTTGGCGATCTCGCTGGCGAAACCCGATTATTACGACACGGTCAAAGGCACGCCGGCCTTCATTCCCGCCTGTCTGGTCGTCGCCGGCTTCCTCGTTGCGAATCTCTTCGTGATGAAAAGCCTCGTGAACATCAAGGTCTGAGACGGAAAGGACACCGATCATGCAAGAGCTGTTTTCTTCCATCCTGGGCGAACAACTTGGCCCCTTCGGCCCGCTGATCCTGATGGGCACATTGGGCGCCGTGTTGATCCTCTTCACCCTGCCGGTGCTTTTGAAAAAGAAACGCGACCCGATGGATCGCCTGCGCGAACAAACCCAGTCAACCAAGGCTACCGCCAAGGGAAAATCCCCAGCCAAGCTGCGTTACGACAACAAGAAAGGCGCCAAGCTCGAAAAATATTCCGCCTTCCTCGAGCCCCAGAACGAAGAAGAATACTCCGCCGCCCAGCTCAAGATGATTCAGGCGGGGTATCGGACGAAAAACGCCGTGCGCATGTTCCACTTTGCGCAATTCGCGATGGGTCTGAGTGCGCTGGGGTTTGGTCTGATCTATGCGCTGATGAAATCCTCCGAACAGGAAATGACCCCGAAATCCCTGTTCCTGACCGTGCTTCTACCCGCGACGATCGGGTATATGCTGCCGAAATACTGGGTCACGCGTCGGGTCGAGACCCGCAAGGAAGAGATCATCAACGGCTTTCCGGACGCGCTCGATTTGATGCTCGTCTGCGTCGAGGCCGGGCAATCTCTGGATCAGGCCATTATCCGCGTTTCGAAAGAAATCCGCTCCGGCTTTCCGGCGCTGGCCGATGAGTTCGAAATCGTCTCCTATGAGATCAAGGCCGGCAAGGACAAATCCATCGTGCTCAAGGACATGGCCGAACGCTGTGGCGTGCCCGATGTGGCCTCTTTCGTCACCGTTCTGATCCAGTCGCAGCAATTCGGCACCTCGATCGCCGACGCGCTTCGGATTTATGCTGCAGAAATGCGAGATAAACGCGTGATGCGCGCCGAAGAGGCCGCAAACAAGTTGCCTACCAAGATGACCCTTGCCACAATGATGCTGACCGTGCCGCCGCTTCTGATCATTCTGATCGGCCCGTCGGTGTATGACATCTACATCATGCTCGGTGAGAACAGCTTCTGATCTTCGGATCATCGGCCTCACCGGCGAGACAACAGCAAGGGACATCATGTCTCCACGATTTTCGCGCGCGGCCCTCGGGCCCGCGCCTTACGTCTTTCTCATGGGCCTCTCTCTTCTGGCCGCCTGCCAGGACGGCGGGCTGAAACCGCTTCGGGATTCCGGGGATTACGCCCCCGTGGGCGTCGATGCCTCCGAACAATCCGTCGACGGGCTGATCGTCGGCCACAGGTTGATGGCGGCTGGCGAATATGAGCTGGCGCTCAAGGCCTATTACCGCGCCGCCGCGCATCAGGGCATGACCGTCGACACGCTTTCCGCCATCGGTTCGGCCAAGCTCCGGCTCGGGCGATTGGGCCAGGCCGAAGCGGACCTGCGCCGCGCCATCGAACTTGACGACACCTTCGTGCCCGCCTGGAACAACCTTGGCGTCACCCTGATGGAACAGGACGAATATGGCGAAGCCGAACGGGTGTTCCGCACCGCCTTTGCCCTCGACAGTGGCCAATCTGCCGAAATTCGCGAGAATTTGCGCTTGGCACTCGCTAAACTCGAAAATCCTGAGTATAGTGAGACCTACGAGAGCAATTTCACCTTGGTGCGACGCGGGACGGGAGAATATCTTATCCTTGCGCGCTGAGACGGCCAGAGACCCGAAAACGGGCCGGACGTCAAAACAAGGCGAGACCAGAGATGAGGCAAACCGGGTCAAAAGGCGCAAAGCCACGAGGATCAATCCTCAGACGCCCGAGCAGACAAGAGGTGGCAGGCACCCATGACCAACATCATGACCCCTATTTCCCTGCGCAAGCAGACCGTGATCACGCTCGCGCTGATGGGCACTGTCGCCCTTTCGGCATGTCAGAAACCCTTTGGTGGAGATGTCCGCCGGGCCGACACCTCTGTGAACGCCATCGATGGCACCGGGCTCTCGGACATCATGCTGAACGCCGCCGATCCGGCCGAAGCTGTCTCATATTTCTCACGCTCCGTGGGCGAAAACCCGGACCGTATCGACCTTCGTCGTGGCCTCGCGCAATCGCTGATCCGTGCGGGCCAAAACGACGCTGCCGTCGCCGCCTGGAAAGCCGTGGTGGGCCATAAAGAGGCGACCAACGACGACCGTGTGGACTATGCCGACGCGCTCATTCGCACCGGCGAATGGAAACAGGCCGAAGCGGAACTCGACAGCGTGCCGCCGACCCATGAGACCTACAAACGCTATCGTTTGGAGGCGATGATCGCCGACAGCAATCAGGAATGGAAAAACGCCGACAGTTTCTACCAAACCGCCGCGGGCCTGACCACACGCCCCTCTGGCGTGTTGAACAACTGGGGCTATTCGAAACTGACGCGCGGCGAATATAAAGAGGCTGAAAAGCTTTTCGCGCAGGCGATCACCTACGATCCCTCGCTTTTCACCGCCAAGAACAACCTCATTCTGGCCCGTGGCGCGCAGGGCAAATACGACCTGCCGGTGATGGAAATGTCCCAGACCGAACGCGCGCAGCTTTTGTACACGCTGGGCCTTGCGGCCGTGAAAGCGGGCGATGTCGCCATCGGCAAGGGTCTGATCAAGGACGCGATCGACACCCATCCGCAGCATTTCGAAGCCGCCGTGCGCTCGCTCCGTGCGCTTGAGGCCAACGTCAGCAACGGCTGAGGAACACCATGATTTCCCTGTCTCCTCAGGCCGCGCTCTGGTTTCTCGTACCGGTCGCCGTGGTGTCCTTTGTCGCGGCCTTCAATGACCTGAAACGCATGAAGCTACCGAATGCGGTCGTACTTGCGCTGGCCGCAATCTATGTGGTCATGGGGCCGTTTCTCTTGCCCTTCGATCAATATCTCTGGGGCTTTGCCCATGCGGCGGTGATGTATGTCGTGGCGCTTTTCGCCTATGCTTATCTGGGCGTCGGCGCAGGCGACGGCAAATTCGCGGTCGCCATGTCGATGTTCATCCCTTTCTCCGACGTGGGGGCCGTCCTGACGCTGTTTGCGGCCTTTCTTTTGGGCGCTTTCGTGGCGCATCGCATCGCCCGCGCCATTCCCGCCATTCGTCGCGCGACGCCGGACTGGGTGTCCTGGGAGCACAAGAAATTTCCGATGGGTCTGGCCCTAACGGGCACGATGGTAACCTATCTGGCACTGGCGGTGGTGATCAGGGCGCTCTGAGTAAAGCGCATATGCGCCCCACGCTCTCGTCTGGCGTTAACCTTAATCTGATTAACCTTAACGCCAGATCAAACGCCAAAGGAGCAGAGATAGCCACTCCCTAAAGGTTGGGCGGAAGGCAGGGCGAAGCCCTCACTCCTTCACAATCGGATAAACCAGCATCATCGGATCACGCAGCGGCGGGCGCAGGGTCAGCCCGGCCTGCTCAATCGCCTCCAAAGCATGGCGCTGGGTCGAGACATCAATCGGACAGGTCGGGACGATGATGGCATCGGCATGTTCGATCCCCGGCACGCCGGAATAATACCATGGCGCGCCGCCTTCGAGCGGCGCGAAGCCGCCCAAAATCCAGATGCCCGACGCAATATCGGCCACGAAAAATTCGCTCTCGGGCGGGAAGTTGAACGGCGGCTGTTTCAAACGATCCGCCATATAGCTATGGAGCGCCACTTCGCCGGCCTGAAGCGTACAGCGCGGCAAGGTCTCACCCAGAAACGTCACCGCCTCAAAGCGTTCGCTTTCAATGACATAGGGTTCAAGCTCCGGATACCGATCCACCATCGCTTCGCGTCCCAAGACCATGCTCGTGCGGTCGGCTTTGACGAAAATATCCGGAAGCTCGGAGCGCGACGCAAATTGCGGCACATAGTCGTCGGCCTCCACCGCGAAAAGCCGGAAGGGGCTTGTGACGATGTTCTGCAACGAGGGCGCAATCAGGGCAAAGGCCACCAGCGCCAGAGCGGAGACCGCGTTGCGCGCATCGGCGTTGAACAGCACGCGCTGGCCCCGCATGGGCCGCTGCGCCATGAGCAACAGGCACAAAAGGATCAGCCAGGTCGGATCATTGCCGAAATTCTGATAGGTCACATAGATGAACCCCGGCGCGAGGAGCAAAAGCAACAGCCCCGCCATCGCCTGCCCCGACTGGCGCAGGACGATCACCGAGAGGATCAAACACAGGCTGCCAATAAGGAACCGCGGCGCATTCATCACCTCGATCAGCGACATCCCCGGCGCGGCGCGCGTGCCCGAGCGTGTGACGGTCAAGAGATCGTTGATATAGGCCGGAAAGAAATCGACGCCGTAAAACGCAACCATGACACCAGCCACCACCAGCCCCGTCGCGATCCCCGCCACAAGGCTGCGCATCGCACCACGCATGAGGAACCCGAGCGCCACGGGCAAGACGAAGGCCACGAAATACGTCGGCTTGATCAAGGCCAGAACCGCCAACAACAGCCCGGCGATGACACCATCGAGACGCGGCGCCTTGCGGCCCTCGAGAGGCGGCAGAACGGCGAGCAAGATCACGATGAAAGACGCCGCCCAAGCCCAGCGGTTGTAATACATCGACACGGAAATCGCGGTGACATTTTCACCATGCACAAGCGCCAGAACCAGCGCCATGATCACCGCGCCAAAGACCCAGGCCGACAGCCCCCTGAGACGCGACACGGCCACCCAAAGCACCATCGGTGCCAAAAGCACGGCGATCAGCACCTGCGCCGCGATAAAGGCCATGCCCATGCCGAGCCCCGCCTTGGCAAAGGCCAGGATCGGCAAAAAGGCCAAAATCCCGATGGGCGTGGAGAAATCGAGATGCGGCACCTGCCCGTCCAGCATGCGCAACAGAATCTCGATCATATGCGCCGCATCGCCTTCGTGCCGGTCGAGATAGAGCCCGGACTTCGCCAAAGCGACACCCCCGAACACACAGATCAAAACCGCGAGAAATGCCGCGTATTTTCCGGCCGAAATTCTTGTCATACTGCCTGCCTCATGCATCGCGCGTTCTCTTCCGGGTATAAGGTGTTTCAACACCGCAATCACACCCCGAATTCCGCCGAAAAGCTGCTCATAGCGATGGCGGATCGCTTTCGTTCATTTTTGCGAAAGATTATGGCCAAACACTGGGTTTTGCAAAGGCAGCGTCGAAAACCCTGCCGAAAATCTTGGCTTTGGCGCCGGGGATTCGTACACTCGCGCAAAAGAGACACCGCGTGGCCCCATGAGGCCCGCAAGGCGCATAGAGAGAGCAGAGCATGAACATGGAAGTCACCCCCAATGTGATCGCGCCGGTCCAGCCGCGGCGGGCGGAGGAGACGGGTCTGTCGCCCGTGATGATGCGCGACATCGTGTTGAAAACGATGTTCCGCACCAACCTCGAACAGGTCTCGCGCCTATCACAGGTTCTGGCTTTGCCGATCTCCGTGACGCAGGATCTGGTCGACAGAGCCCGCGAACAGGGCATGGTCGAAGCCACAGGGACGATGCACGCGGGCGCGGGCTCAGAGATGGGGTTTCGCCTCTCGGACACCGGCAAAGCGCGCGCCTTGGACGCGCTCAGCCAGTCAGAATACTACGGCGCCATGCCGATCCCGCTTGAGAAATACGCCGAACAGGTCAAACGCCAATCCGTGCGCAACATGAAGGTGACGCGCGATGCGTTGCTGGGCGCGATGGGGCATCTGATCCTGCCGCCCGATCTGTTGGACCAGCTTGGGCCTGCGGTGGGCGCCGGGCGCTCGATCCTGATGTACGGGCCGCCGGGGAACGGGAAATCCTCGATCTCCAACGGCATTCGCGATGCCTTGGGCGATCTGATCTACGTGCCGCGCGCGATTGAGTACAACGGCTCGGTGATCACGGTCTATGACCCCTTGATGCATGTAAAACGCGAAGATGCCGATGACGATGCGAACGCGCTGCGCAAGACCGCGAACCGCTTTGACCGGCGTTATGTGCGCTGTGAGCGGCCTTCGGTGGTCACCGGGGGGGAACTGTCGCTCGACATGCTCGATCTGGTCTATAACCCGACCGCGCGGACCTATCAGGCGCCGTTGCAGCTCAAATCCACAGGCGGGATTTTCATCGTCGACGACCTTGGCCGCCAGGAAGAGCCGCCGCAGAAACTCGTGAACCGCTGGATTGTGCCACTCGAAGAGAGCAAGGATATTCTGGCGCTGCAATCGGGCGAAAAATTCGAAGTGCCTTTCGACACGCTGGTGATTTTCTCGACCAACTTCCACCCGAACAAGATCTTCGACACCGCTGCACTGCGCCGGATTTTCTACAAGATCAAGATCGACGGGCCGGATCAGGCGGGCTTTCTGAAAATTTTCGCCATGGTCGCGCGCAAGAAAAAGATGCCCTTGGATGAGGCCTCTTTGGTCTATCTGTTGAAAGAGAAATACCCGACCATCGACAATGTTTACGCCAACTACCAGCCGGTCTTTCTGATCGACCAGATGATCTCGATCTGCGAATTCGAGGACATCCCCTATCAGATGACGCCCGAACTGGTGGACCGAGCCTGGGCCAACATGTTCGTCGAAGAAAGCGAATTCGCGCATTGATCCGAGGCGCTAGAAATCAGTAACGCCCCGATCATCGGGGCGTTTTTGAGTATTTTCACCAAGAAAAAGCGGTGCCGTTCAAGTGCTCGGACCGAGCACGCGTTCTTCGCGCGCGATCATGGCATCGACCATCAAGGCCCACATCTGACGCGCCAGAGTGGGCTCGAACCCTGTCTCTTCGGCGCAGGCCTCGACTTTGTCCAAAACATCCTTCACGCGGTCTTCAATGCGCGCCGGAAGCCCCTCCCCCGGTTTCAACTCCGCCGCACGATCCACATGCGCCTGACGCAGCGCTAAAAGCGCCAGAAGGTCACGATCGATCTGGTCGATCTGCATCCGCAAATCGGCCATGGTGGAAATCTCTTTGGGCAGTTTGAGCATGGGGAGGTCCTTTTTCTTGGGCTTTATCACGCGCATGCCGCGCAGAAAAGATGCGGGCAGGGTCAAAAGCCGCAAAGCAAAACCGCGCCTCAAAAGAGACGCGGTTTTCTCATGTGTCAGCGCGTTCAAGCGGTGGGTTCCGGCTCCATGCCGCCATCGCTTTTCGGCTTTTTCTTGGTCTTCGGAATGGCCGTCACAGAAGGCGCATCCTCGCCCTTGCCGGAAGCGCCACCGTCGCCGTCTTCGCCGGGCTGCGGCGGGTTACCTGCGATCACGCGTTTGATTTCGTCACCGGTCAGAGTTTCATATTCCAGAAGCCCCAGAGCCAGACGTTCGAATTCCTCGGCATTCTCGGAAATGATCCGATAAGCCTCGGCATAGCCTTCGTCGATGAAGCGTTTCACCTCTTCCTCGATCAGCTCTTTCGTGTGGGCCGAGACGGAGAAGCCCGCAGTGTTGCCGGAGTACCCTTCGGCGGCCTCCGCGTAATCGACGTTGCCGACCTTGTCCGACATGCCGTAGCGCATCACCATGGCGCGCGCCAATTGCGAGGCTTGTTGGATGTCACCGACCGGGCCGGAGGACACTTCGTCCTCGCCGTATTTGAAAATCTCGGCGGCTTTCCCGGCCATGGTCATCGCGATGCGCTGACGCGCCTCGTCTTTGAACATCTGGAGTTTGTCCATCTCCGGCAGGCTCATCACCATGCCCAAAGCGCCACCGCGCGGGATGATCGTCGCCTTATAGACCGGATCGCATTTCGGCAATTTCATCCCGACGATGGCGTGACCCGCTTCGTGATAGGCGGTCTTTTCCTTTTGCTCATCGGTCAAAACCATGGAGCGGCGCTCGGCGCCCATCATGACCTTATCCTTGGCCTGTTCGAAATCGTCCATCGTCACCTGACGACGCCCGATCCGCGCAGCCATCAGAGCGGCTTCGTTCACGAGGTTCGCCAGATCCGCACCAGAGAAGCCCGGCGTCCCGCGCGCGATCACGCGCAGATCGACGTTCGGACCCAGCGGCACTTTGCGCGCGTGGACGTTGAGGATTTTCTCGCGGCCTTTGATGTCCGGGTTCGGCACGGTGACCTGACGGTCGAAACGGCCCGGACGCAGAAGCGCGGGGTCCAACACGTCACGACGGTTGGTCGCGGCCACGATGATGATGCCTTCGTTGGCTTCAAAGCCGTCCATCTCAACGAGCAATTGGTTGAGCGTCTGTTCGCGCTCGTCGTTGCCGCCGCCGTAACCGGCCCCACGAGCACGCCCCACGGCGTCGATCTCGTCGATGAAGAGGATACAGGGCGCGTTCTTTTTGGCCTGTTCGAACATGTCGCGCACGCGGCTTGCACCGACCCCCACGAACATCTCGACAAAGTCAGAGCCGGAAATGGTGAAGAACGGCACACCCGCTTCACCCGCGATGGCGCGCGCCAAAAGCGTCTTACCCGTGCCCGGAGGACCGACCAGCAAAGCACCCTTCGGGATCTTGCCGCCAAGCGCGGAGAACTTCTGCGGGTTGCGCAGGAATTCGACGATCTCTTCAAGCTCTTCCTTGGCCTCATCGATGCCCGCGACATCGTCAAAGGTCACGCGGCCTTGTTTTTCGGTCAGAAGTTTCGCACGCGATTTGCCAAAGCCCATCGCGCCGCCTTTACCCCCGCCCTGCATCCGGTTCATGAAATAAATCCACACACCGATGATCAGGAAGATCGGCAGGAAGGACAGAACGAACGGCATGATGCCGCTTTCTTCCTGCGGCTCGCCTTTGACTTGCACGCCCTCTTCCAAAAGCTGGGACACGAGACTGTCGTCGCCCGGGTTGATCGTGTATTTGCGCCGGTTGTCAGCACCGGTGAAATACACCCGCTCACCATCAATATCGACGGAGGTGACGGTGCCGTCATCCACTTTCGACATGAATTCGGAATAGGGTACGACTTCTGACGACATGGTGTTCTGATTGCCGCCCAGCACCTGAAACAGGGCCAGGACGAGCATCAAAAGCACGAGCCAGAAGGCGAGATTGCGTGCGTTGCCCAAGGGGATCTCCTCGAAATAATCTGGGGTCGCACCCATGATGCATATCACGGGCGCGAAGCTTACCCCTTAAAATAGGCATCCCAGCCCCAAGTTCAATGCGATAAAAGCGATGTATAGAAACCACCTTCCGGGTGGATTAACCGCGCCCGCGCGGCGCCATGGCCGGCAAGCGGCGCCGAGATCAACGTGTTGCCGTCGAACACCGCCGGAGAGGCCCCCAATGTTTCGCGCGGCGGGGCATCTTTGGGCCGTTCGCCCAGCTGCAAAAGCCCGTCTTCGCCCAAGGCGCGGACAATGAAGTCCTTGTTTTCAAAGCCTTCCACCACCCATCGCCCGTCCCAGACCGCGCCCGTCAAAGCCACGGCACCCGCCACGGCGGCATGCTCACGGGTCAGACGAAAACTGTCCTTGCCCCCCAAAAGTCGCACGCCATGCAGTGTTGCATCACGCCCGCGCATCATGGCGGAAAGAAACTCCTGAAGCTTCATCCCCCTTGGGCCATACTCCGCCGAGGCAATCCACCGCAGGGCGGCGGCCACCAGACGGCGATTCACTTCGGGCGAGCCTTCGGCAAACCGGCGACGATCGATGATCAGATCGCCATGCTCCTCAAAGACGCAATCGAGCGCGTGATCATGCGTGGCGAAATCCAGCGCCGAACGCACCTGCCCCAGATGATCCATCACCCGGCCCACCACATGCACGTCGATGCCCAGTTTGGTGAGTTCTTCCATCGCGCGGCGTGCTTTGACGCGCTCAAACGCCTCGTCGTCATTCGACGGATCGTCGATCCACGGCGCGCGCAATTCACGTAGATATTGCCGCAACTCAAAGCGCTCCTGCATCAACAGGGGCCGCACCCAAGTGATGCCATCGGACACCCGCCGCCGCTGCATCCCGGTCAATCCGTCGATGCCGGAGGCCCGCGCCAAACGCATGAAAAACGTCTCCGCCTGATCGTCGGCGGTATGCGCCAGCGCGATGGTGGAAATGCCGCGAGGCTTGGCCCATTCGGCCATCAGGCGATAGCGCGCCCGCCGCGCCGCGTCCTGAAGATTGCCTGTGCCTTTATAGCCGGACCAATTCAGCGTGGTGTGTTTGACTTTAAGGCGCTCGGAAACTTCGGCGACGAATTGCGCCTCATGAGCGGCCTCGGGACGCAGCCCGTGGTTGACGGTGACGGCCTCAAGTTTGACCCGCTCTTCCGCCGCCCATTCCGCCATAAGATGCAACAACGCCAGACTGTCCCCGCCACCAGAGACGGCGACGGCCAGATGGTCCGGCTTATCGAAAGAAAACGCGGTGGCCACGAAATGCCGAAGCATCGCCCGGTTCGCCGCTTTTTCCTCCATGATCAGCCCCTTACAGTGAGCACCCACGCAGGGACGCGTCGGTTTGGGCTTGGCTTGCGGCTTGCGAACCGGGGAAGCGCGCGATGACTTCGCCGAACATGACACAGCCTTTGTCGGTCTGCCCCAAATCGCTCAGAGCGCCTGCCAGACGCAGCAAGGCATCTGGCGCCCGGTCGCCTTCGGGGCTGCCGGAGAAACTGTCGAGATAGGCCCGCGCCGCATCCGCCGTTTGGCCCGAAGCCGACAGGGCTTCGCCGCGCATGAAATGCGCCTCGCCGGTCAGATAGCCGCCGGTGTAGGTCTGGGCGAAGTTGCCGAAAGCGGTCGCGGCCTCCGGGTATTTGCCGTTGGTGAACAACGCCATCGCCGCATCGAAATCGCTTTGTTCAGAAAGCGCCAGATCACCGCCCCCGTCCATCGGCGGCTGATTCCCCGGTGTCGGCACGACGACATCCGTGGCCCCCGCTTCACCGCCGATGGGTTTCAGCGGCGGCAGGTTGCCGATGTCACAGCCCGCTTCCAGCTCGCAGAGCCGGAAGTTCAGGTCGTCCAACTGGTTCGTGCCATCGCTCACCACCCGGTCGATGCGGAATTCCAGCGCTTCGATCTTGGCCGTCAAATTGGCCAGCGCCGCTTCCATCAAATCGACCCGCTCCTGCGTCCCCGCTCCCGCAAACTGCGTGTTGGGGGCGCCGGTGGTGGACAGCTCGCGCTTGAGCGTGTTGATCTCGACAGAAAGCACGGCGGCTTCCTGACGAATATCGGCCAGCGTCTGCGCGTCCTGGGCGAAGATCGGGGTGCCGAGCGTCAAAGCACTCAGCGCGGCGGAGAGGAAAAGCGCTTTCATCGTGAGCGGCCCTTACATGCCCGCGCCAGCGGCCAGCACGGTCACCGCGCGGCGGTTCTGGCTATAGCAGGACTCGTCGGAACAGATCGCGAGCGGACGTTCCTTGCCGTAGGGAATGGTCTTGAGACGCGAAGGGTTCACACCCTGGTTGATCAGATATTCCTGCACGGAGGCTGCTCGACGGGCGGAAAGCGCAAAGTTGTAATCGCGTGTGCCCTGCTCATCCGCGTGGCCTTCGATGATCGCGGTGTAGCCCGCGTTTTGGGTCAGCCAGTTGGCCTGACCGGCCAGAACGGTGCGCGCCTCATCGGACAGCGTGGATTGGTCCACCGCGAACAGCACACGATCACCGATGGTCTGGTTGAAATAGGCGACCGAGGTCGGATCAGAGGCCGAACCGGCCAGCGCGCCATTGGCACCGGCACCCGCGCCATTCGCCCCGGCACCGCCCGCGCCGAACCGGCCGGGGTTGGTACAGGCAGACAGGCCCAAAGCTGCGATCAAAAGGACGGCACGCGAGGTGCGGGAGGTGAGAATTTTGGTCATGAGGATCTTCCTTTGCGGAAACTCGAAACTGCTCTTCGCAGCGACTATAACACCCTCCCCGCGACTTGGGGAGGGTGACACGATTATTTCAACTGGATCATTTCAAAAGCGGCGACCAAGCGGCGTCAGAGGCCCCCGCATTGGTCGGTACACGTTTGAGATTGCGGCCAGAAATATCCACCGAGTAGAGCGCACTGGCGCCCGAGGCCCCTTGGCTTTCACGGGTGAACATGATCACGCGACCGTTGGGGGCCCAGCTCGGACCTTCATCGAGGAAAGAGGCGGTCAACAGACGCTCTTCGGAGCCGTCGGTGCGCATCACGCCGATGTGGAAGCGGCCTTGGTTTTGTTTCGTGAAGGCGATCAGATCGCCACGCGGCGACCAGACCGGCGTGCCATAGCGCCCCTTGCCCGCCGAAATCCGCCGTGCTTCGCCGCCATTTGCGGGCATGATGTAGAGCTGCTGCGTGCCGGAGCGGTCGGATTCAAAGACAATCTGCGAACCGTCGGGCGAAAACGACGGCGCTGTCTCGATCGCGGGCGTGCTGGTCAGGCGCACATTCTGCCCGGTCGCAATGTCCATGCGGTAGAGATCGGTGTTGGTGCCGGTGGACATGGAATAGACGATGGACTGGCCATCCGGCGAGAAACGCGGCGCAAAGGTCACGGCCTCGGCAGGCACAGGCAGACGCGTGCGCGTCACCGTGCCGACATCGAGCATCATGATCTGCGGCGTGCCGTTTTCATAGGACGTATAGAGCACCCGGTCGCCAGTGGGAGAAAAGCGCGGCGCAAACACGATGAAATTATCGTCGGTCAGATACTGAAGCCCTGCGCCATCGTAATCCATCACGCCCAGGCGTTTCAGACGGTCGTTTTTCGGCCCGCTCTCGGAGACGAACACCACACGGCTGTCGAAATACCCGCCCTCGCCGGTGATCCGGCTGTAGACCACATCGGCCACCTTATGCGCGATCCGGCGCCAACTGGTGGTCGAGCCGCCCAGTTGCAGACCCGATCCCAAAGGCGCTTCGGCGTAGATGTCGAAGACGCGGAATTTCACCGACAGGTTGCCCGAGGCATCCATGCCGACAGCGCCCGTCACGAGGCCCTGCGCATTGATCGCTTTCCAATCCGCATAGGACACGGGCGCGCTGAAATTGGTGACCTGCGAGATATGCGCCGAGGACGGGATTTCCCGGAACAATCCAGTGCCAACCAGATCGGCGGCGATCACTTCAGAGATTTGTTGTGCATATTCTGCGGCTTGCGGTGTCTCGGCGATGAAATCCGGCAGCGCGAGCGGCAGCGGCTCGATCACACCACGGGTGATGTCGAGTTTCAGGGGACCCGGGTCCTGTGCCTGCATCGGCGCGGCTCCGAAAGAGAGCGCGCAGGCAAAAGCACAGGCAAGTGTCGTCAGGCCCAGTGTCTTTAGGCGTTTCATTTGTACCTCATCTGTTCGGGGTCGAACGTCATTTCGATATTGCGCCAATGCGCGTATTTTTCCACCGGCAACGGAAAACCGCTTGCTCCACAGCGGATAATCGCCCGTCGAGCCACCTCAAAAGCGGCGCTCGCGCCCGCCTCCGAGCCGCCCGAATGGGACAAAAGCTTGATGGAGCCGTTTTGCGGCGTGCCATCTTCGTTCATCTGGACGCCGACCGTGATCGTGGTCCGCATCGCCTCGGTCGACATGGCGCCGACGTTCCAACATTGCGACACGGCGACCCGCATGCCTTCGCGCTCGCCAGAGGTGAGCGGCGGACCGGTCGGGCGCTCGGGCGCGGCAGGCGTGGCGCTTTCGGCGGCCAAGGCGGCAGCCGCCGCAGCGGCGGCTTCGGCCACAGCATCGGAATTGTCCTGCTGCGCCTGTTGCGGCTGCTCTCGGGGTTGTTCTTGCGACTGTTGTTGCGGTTCCGGCTCACGCGCGGCCTCTGCCTGTGCGGCCAGATTGGCCGGACGCGATTTCGGACGCGGCGACGAGGTCATGCCCGAAGGCCTTTCAGCCTCCGTCACGATCTCTGTCGTGGTTTCCTGGGGGGCTGCCTCTTCGACCGGTTCCTCGACCACCTCGGGGCTTTCGCTGTCCTGATTTGCGGCTTCGACCGGCGCTTCGGAAATCTCCGGCTGCGGCTCGGGCGCGGTCACCACCTGATCGGAAATGCGCGGCACCGGGCGCGGCGTCGGGCGCTGATCCGGGATGTCGGGCATATTCGCGCCGGGGTCTTCGAGAGAAATCTCCGGCTCGGCTTGCGGCATGGGCGGGGTTGGCGTCACCTCGACGGGCGGCGTCACGCTGGTTTGCGGCTCGGGCGGCGCGTCCGGCGCATCGGGCGGCGGCGTCACAGGTGGCGTGCTTTCGGGCGAGGCTTCTTCGGTCGGGCTCACGTCGGGCGCAGCCTCGGTCCGGGGGGCCTGCAATTGCGGCGCATTGTCGAAATTTTCGGGCGCCGTGCTGCGCTCGACCATGGCGGCGAATTCGGACTCGGAAATCAGCGCGACCTCTTGCACGGACACGTCCTCCGGTCTCTCGGGGCGCAAGAACAGCCCCCCGAAAAGCATATAGGCGATGAGGCCCAGATGGCCCGCCCCAGAGATATATTGGCCCGCGTTCACGCTGACTGTTCCCCAGTTGACCGTTTCGTTGCCAGTTTAGTTTCCTGAGCCGTCAAGACGCGGCCCGCCCTGTTCGGTCACCAGACCGATGGAGCGAAACCCGCCCGCATTCAATGCGCCCATGACCTGAGCCACACGTTCGTAGGGCACAGATCCGTCGGCACGCAGGAAGACTTTGTCATCGTTGCGCTCGGCGGCGATGGCCTGAAGCTTGGTCACCAGATCGTTCTCAGGCGTCTCATTCTCCATCAAAAGGACCTGCCCATCAGCGGTGAGCGTGATGGTGAGCGGCTCTTGTTCCTCTTGCGGCAAAGCGGTCGCTGCCGTTTCCGGCAGTTCCACTGGCACGCCGACAGTCATCATCGGAGCAGCCACCATGAAGATGATCAAAAGCACGAGCATCACGTCAACAAAGGGCGTGACGTTGATCTCACTCATCGCGGCGGGGCGACGGCGACGTCCGCGACGTCCGCCTCCACCCGATTTCTGTACCACACCCGCGCCCATGTCAGCTGTCCAATTCCCGCGACAGGATGGTCGCGAATTCATCGGCAAAGGCTTCGTAACCACCGAGGATGCGCTCGCTGTCGGCGTTGAGTTTGTTGTAGAAAATCACCGCCGGAATAGCGGCCAAAAGGCCCAAGGCGGTGGCCAAAAGCGCCTCCGCGATGCCCGGCGCCACGACGGCCAGGTTGGTGGATTGTGCCATGGCGATGTCTTCAAAGGCGGTTTTGATGCCCCAAACCGTGCCGAACAGACCCACGAAAGGCCCGGTCGACCCGACGGTCGCGAGGAATGAAAGACCCGAGGTCATCTCTTCGCTCTCTTTGGCAATCGCCACATCCATCGAGCGGTCGATGCGCGATTGCGCCCCCGCGATCAGCCCGCCATCGGCTTTGTGAGAGCGCCGCCACTCGGTCATGCCGGCGGAAAACACCCGCTCCGGCGCAGACATCGGCCCATTGGAGATTTGGTCGTAAAGCTCGTCCAAAGGCTCGCCCGACCAAAAGGCCTGATCAAAGGCGGCGGCTTCCGCGCGGGCCTTTTTGAAGGCAATGAATTTCTGGATGATGATCGACCATGACCAAAACGAGGCCACGATCAGCATCAGCATCACGATTTTCACGGTGAAGGTTGCGCGCATGAAAAGCGCCAGCAAGGAGAAATCGATCTCCTGCGCCATCGCAAGGGTTGTCTGGTCCATGAACCTGCTCTTTTAATCGCCTGTTGGCCGCATTTACACGGCTCTCATCATTACCTTAGATTCTATCCTATCCACAGGGGCTTCGCCAACACGAACCTGTGAGAGTTAGGCGAGATTTTCCGATTTTCGGCGATTTTGCCGGGAGGTTAGTGCAGATTTCGGCGGAGAACCGCCGGAAGACGCGCCGGATGGCCCGTTGCGGTGAGCGCCACGAGGGTAACCTGGGCCACGAAAAGCTCTTCTTCGCCGCGTTTGACCTTTTGGCTGACCACGATCCGGGCGCCCGTCATGGCCTCAAGCGCGGTCTCGACCACGAGATCGTCATCGAATCTGGCCGGAGACAGGTAATCCGCCTCGACGCGCCGGACGGCAAAGACGATGCCTTCTTCTTCCTTGAGCTTGACCTGATCGACGCCCAAGTCGCGCACCCATTCGGTGCGGCCACGCTCGATGAATTTGAGGTAATTGGCGTAATAGACGATGCCCGCGAGATCGGTGTCCTCGTAATAGACATGGACGGGAAATTTATGGGTCATCTGACGGGTCTTTCGTTTTTGCGTCTCAAATTATATAAATGGAGCAACTCTTTTCACGAGGTACAATTTGAAAAAGCTCTTGTCAAAATTGCATCGTGTGCGTTGGCATTCCGAACTCCATGTCCTGCATTTTTCTCGCAAACTATGGCTGTTAGCCCCGATGCCAATCTTTCTCATGATCATCTTTTGGTGTTTTGTATATGCGCTTCCGATCCTGCCGGTGTCGATTTTCAGCATCTTAATCGTGGAGCAAGACCCACAACCGCCCTCTTGGCTCTTCCTTTCGGTGACATTACTCCAAATGCTAATCGCGCTTCCTGCGACGATCATCGGCTTCGTCTACATGACGAAATGGTATATGGTCGCCATCGGCCTGATGTTCGGGAAAACCCAAGTCGCAGACAAGAAAGAGGCATTCCTGCGCGAGAAACTGAACTTATTCGCAATCAGCCCTACCCCGCAATCACCCTCGCATAGAGCCTAAGCGCATGTGACGCATCCCGCGCCGCATCGGGCAACATCGGATCATAGGCCGCGCGCAGGACATTCGCCACATCCGGGCGCACCACCGTGCCCTCGGATGTCTCGGCCAGCGGGCTGTCTTGGGTGAACTCGACGTCCGACCACAAAAGCATCGCCTGCACGGCCTGAGAGAGAGCGATCACCTCGGCGGGCACCTCATCCATCGCACCACCCATGCGCACGAAGGTAAAGCACGCCTTGATCGCGCCCTGATCGTCGAACCGAAAGGCCCGGTATTGATGCGCGCCGCGCGTCTGAAGTGTCGCCACCCGCGCCTCCAGATCGGGGATCAGATCGCCCATGTGCGGGACATCCAACAGCTCTGCCCAATCGGACAGGAAAAACACCATGAGGTTCGTGCCCAGCTCCGGGTCCATCTCTTCGATGCGATGCCCGGCAATGGCGACACAGGCCTCGATCGCGGATTTCACCGTCACCAAGGTCTCGTCCGCGACGCCAAACACCACGGGCGCAATCGGCCGCCCCCAGCGCGCAAAGACGTATTCGCCATTCGAGCGGGTGAAAAACTCTTCGATCCGGTCCGGGGTGATGTCCGTCATCTGGCTCTCTCGTGTCACAAGGTTTCGCCGTTCTTTTGCAACAGGGTGGCTTGCGCAGCAACCCCTGCCCCGCGTAGCTTGGCCGCGAAAAAGAGACGAGGCGCATCATGAGCAAGACAATCTACATCCTGAACGGTCCCAACCTGAACCTTCTGGGCAAACGCCAGCCGGAGATTTACGGCGCCGACACGCTCGAAGATGTCGAAGCGCTCTGTGCCACTGAGGCCTCCGCGCATGATCTCGACGTCGTTTTCGCCCAGTCGAACCACGAGGGCGAGATCATCGAACTGATCCATGAAGCCCGCGACAAAGCCGCCGGCATCATCATCAACCCGGCGGCCTATACGCATACCTCTGTGGCCATTCTCGATGCGCTCAACACCTTCGAAGGTCCGGTGATCGAGGTGCATATCTCTCAGGTCCACAAACGCGAAGCCTTCCGCCACCACTCCTACGTCTCGATGCGTGCCGATGCGGTCATGGCGGGGTTCGGCGTCAACGGCTACAAGCTGGCAGTCGCGCAGATGGGGCTTTTTTTGGGCTGATGCTTTAGTCGGTCTGCGCGTCCCACCAACGGATGAAGGCTTGGAGCACATCCGCGTTTTCACGGCCAATAAGCAACACCGGCTGCATCTCAGCGCCATCCCTGCGTTGAACCGCTGCCGCCAGCCGATCCCCCTCCTTGTGCAGCATGAGAACGCCCAGACGCGCGCTGCACTCCCCCGCCTTGCAGCCCTCTGCCACCAACCAATCCCCTTCCCAAGACAGGAGACTGGCCTGTTCAAACACGTCGCGAAGCGCCAAAAGCCCGACAGGACCGACGCGCTTCAGGAACCATGCCTCCCACGCCGGATCGTTTACTAAGAGCTTTGGAGACATCCCCTCCCATTGAGCCACTTGGGGCAAACCCAGCGACATGGACGACGCCTGCGCCTCATGGATGTCACGTCCCTCGAGCCAGTAAAGCAAATGCCCGCTCTGCCCCGGAGCAATCGCAGGAGAAATCACCTCGATCCCCCGCTCCGTCCTCAACGCCTGCGCATCGTCGTGGCATCTTCCGAATGGCTCCGACACCCAGATCGGATCAGCCCCGGCATCAACATAGGCCCACATCTTCGGACAGGCCGTCCCGCCCGACGCCAAAAGGATCAACAGCAGATTCCCGTCCTGCGCGGCAATGTCGAGATGATCCACGACAAGCGGCAAGGCCACAGGCTCATCGGCAATCCAGAGAGCATCTGTCTCAAGGGGCCCAAGCGGCAAAATCTCCGCCACACCCGCAGAGGTCTCCGCCCGATCCGTCGCGAAAGCCCCGAACGGCAGCGCACTCAACATAAACAACAGACAAAAGCGCCAAACACATCCGCGCCTCATAGATACTTGCCCCATTTGCGCGCAAAGGCCTCTGCCAGATCAACACCTTCTGTCTCGGCCAAAACCGTCAGAAACCCCAACAAATCCGCCAGTTCATCCTCGAAATCGCGCCGCAAGGCCTCCGCATCGCCATCCGCGCCCCGCGCGCGTCCGTGGAGTTTGAGATAGGCGGAGGCCACCTCGCCCATCTCTTCGGTCATCTTGCCAATGAGCATCAAGCCATCACGCGTCAGGCCGAAGGTTTCGACATAAATGTCGTTCACCGCCTTCGCCTGCCGCTGCACCTCCGCGAGGCTGATGTCTCCTTTGTGGCTCAAATACTCACTTCCCGAACATATCGGACTGATCCGGCGCTTTCGGGGCCTCGAGCCCCAGATGTTTCCACGCTTTCTGAGCCAGCATCCGACCACGCGGAGTGCGTTGGATGAGACCCTGCTGCAACAGATAGGGCTCGATCACATCCTCAATCGCATCTCGCGACTCCGAAAGTGCCGCCGCCAGGGTCTCAACCCCCACCGGCCCACCGCCGTAATTCTCTGCAATCATCCCGAGATACCGCCGGTCGGCGCCATCAAGCCCCAGAAGGTCAACGCCCAGACGCGTCAGCGCCCCGTCGGCAAGCGTTTTGGTGATCCGCCCGTCGCCCTCGACCACGGCGAAATCCACCACACGTCGCAGGAGCCGACCGGCGATCCGGGGCGTACCCCGCGCGCGTTTGGCGATCTCATGCGCGCCGTCCGGCTCGGCAGGTACACCCAAGAGGCGCGCGCCACGGGTGACGATCTCGTGCAGCTCTTCGGTGGTGTAAAATTGCAACCGCGTCGGGATGCCGAAACGGTCGCGCAAAGGCGTCGTCAATAGCCCCAAACGCGTGGTCGCGCCGACCAAAGTAAAGGGCTGCAACTCGATCCGCACGGTGCGCGCAGCGGGGCCTTCGCCGATCACCAGATCAAGCTCGAAATCCTCCATCGCCGGGTAGAGCACCTCTTCGACCACCGGGTTCATCCGGTGAATCTCGTCGATAAAGAGCACATCCCGCGCCTCAAGATTGGTCAGGATCGCCGCCAGATCGCCCGCCTTCGCCAAGACCGGCCCGGAGGTCATCTTGAAATTCACGCCCAACTCGCGCGCCATGATTTGCGCCAGTGTGGTTTTGCCCAGCCCCGGCGGCCCGTGGAACAACACATGGTCCATCGCCTCTTCGCGCATCTTGGCAGACTCGATGAACACGCGCAGGTTGGCGCGCGCCTCCTGTTGGCCGATAAATTCCTCAAGCGCCTGCGGGCGCAGGGCGCGGTCAGCATCCTGCGGTTGGCGCTCCGGGCGCAAAGTGGGATCGGGGCTTTCCATCTCTTACCCTTTCGGCGCCAAAAGGCGCAGCGCGGCTTTGATCAGGGTGGAGGTGTCCGCCTCCGGCGCGTCCTGCGCAGATTGCGCCACGGCCTGCGCCGCATCAGACGGTGAATAACCGAGGTTTTGCAGGGCGGACAGGGCTTCGGCCTCTGCCGATGCATTGGCCTTCGCGGGCGCTTTCTTCGGCGCGGGTTTGGCGACAGGCGCGTTGCTCTCAATCACCTCAGCAGTTTCCGGCGCTTCCAGGGCTTCGGACAGTTTACCGCCCATCGACATCACCACCGGCGCCTTGTCCTTCAACTCGTTGACCACACGCTGCGCGATCTTCGGCCCCACGCCGGGTGCTGCCTTGACCGCCGTCCAGTCGCCCAGCGCAATCGCCCGCCCCGTCGCCTCCGGCCCCAAAGTGCCAAGGATCGCCATGGCGGCTTTCGAGCCGATGCCCTGCACGGAAATCAACAGGCGATACCATTCCTTTTCCAACAGAGAGGTAAAGCCGAAGAGTTGCAGGTTCGTCTCCTGCACCAGCATATCAGTGTAAAGTGCGACCGGCGCGCCGCGCCCCGGCAGGGACATCCGCGTGCGTTCCGACACATAGACGATATAGCCAACGCCGCGCACGTCGATCAGAACGTGATCCGTGCCAATATAATCGATGACACCCGTGAGTTTGCCGATCATGAGGCGGCCTTTCTAAGCGCGTCTTGCAGCCGCGAGGAAGATTGCGCGTGGTAGGAATGCGTGATCGCGATGGCCAGCGCGTCGACCGCATCCGGGCCTTCGAGTTTGGCACCCGGCAGTTGCAGCTTGATCATATGTTCGACCTGTTGCTTGGCGGCGTGGCCGACGCCGACGACGGTCTTTTTCACCGCGTTGGGGGCGTATTCGCCGATGGGAATACCCGCGCGCGCCGGGACCAAAAGCGCAACAGAGCGCGCCTGCCCGAGTTTCAGCGTCGCGACGGCGTCCTTGTTGACAAAGGTCTGCTCGACGGCGGCGCTGTCGGGGCGATAGGTCTCGACAATGGCAGTGAGTTGATCAAAGAGCGACAAAAGCCGCGTGGCGAGATCGTCGGAGGAAGCCGAGCGGCAGATGCCGTTGGCGACATGGCTGATACGGGGCCCAGCGACATCAATGATGCCCCAGCCCATATTGCGCAGCCCGGGGTCGATGCCCATCACACGCATGGTCTCACCTGCTCGTTTTATTCGTTAGCAAAGAGTTAGCACGAAACGAGAACATTTGCCAAGACTGGTTTCTACGCCCTCGTTTCCACAGAAGCACAGCTACGCTGCCAAAGGCAACGAGTCACGCGACCGCGGGACCGGCCGGTCAGGCCGCCCCCTGCGGAGGCTCCGCCGTGAGCAGATAAAAAGAGAAAACCCGCACCGGAGGGGGTGCGGGTTTTGACGTGGATGGGATGTGAGACGGCAAAGTGGGAAACAGCCGTTCACTCCCGGAATATATTTTCAGTTCAGGAGCATCTTGCCCTGAAGCGCCAGCCAGATCGTGAGATCGTCGGCATGCATGACCCAAGCGCCAGCGCGCTCGATCATTGTGCCCTCGGCCAGCTCCGCCACACGGGCGACATAGGTCGAGGCGCCAAGCGTCGCATAGAGCACCGCCTTGAACAGCATGACCCCGGCGAGAGCCACGACCAACAAGTGGATCGGACGTCGCAAACCGCGACGACGCGGGCGGGCGATGATCAGCCCATCCTGGTTAACGGAATAAATGACACCCTTGCTCAAAGCACGCCGCCGCGCCTCGATCCGGGTCAACCGTTTATTCAATTGCTGCGAGCCGGCATAAGCCATGGCAGCCTCCTCATACATCATACATCGGCCCCCACCGACCATGACATGATTGTGGCGAAATGTGGCAAAATTGGGGCAAAAGCGGCGAGAAGGTGGTTTTTGTCTTTGATATTAGGCAGTTCGCGACATGGTCAGCGTCGTCCAGTCAACAATCTCCTGGCGATCCACAAGATTGAACCCGGAGCGTGTATAAACCTCGACAACCTCATCGGCCTGCGGATTGAGAATCCCGGAGAGAATCACATGACCGCCCTCTTTGACGTTGGCGGCCATATCGGGTGCCAGCGCCACCAAAGGGCCTTTGAGGATGTTGGCAAAGACCAGATCAAAGGGCGCTTTTTCGGCCAGTTCAGGATGGTTAAACCCGGCGGCCTCGAGACAGATGACGCGGCCCGCGAGATCGTTGGCATCGACATTGGACTGCGCCACCTCGACGGCCACCTCGTCGATGTCGGAGGCATAGACGATCTGGTCGGAGATTTTCGCCGCAGCCATCGCCAGAACGGCGGTGCCACAACCGATGTCGGCCACATTGTCAAAGCTCTTGCCCTCGCCCATCAGACGATCCAGCGCCTTGAGACAGCCCAAAGTCGTGCCGTGATGCCCGGTGCCAAAGGCCATGGCGGCCTCGATCAAAAGACCGATCTTGTCGGCGGGCAGTTTGTCGGCATCATGCGAGCCGTAGACAAAGAAACGACCGGCCTCGACGGGGGCCAGATCGCGGCGCACCTTGGCGACCCAATCGGTTTCCGGCAGCTCGGAGATGACGAAATCCGGCGCATCGTTGGCCGCCGCCAAAAGCGCGAGCGCGATCTCGTCGGGCGCCTCAGTGAAATAAGCGCCGACTTCCCAGAGACCCGAGCCGTCCTCGATCTCGAAGACGCCCACGCCGGTGGGTTCCGGGTCGAGAAATTCCAGCGCCTCGCCAATGGCTTCGGCGGGGGCTTTGCCGCGGGTCTTGGTGAAGGCGGTGAAAGTGGTCATGGCTGCACTCCGAAATGGGCTTTGCCTTCGCCATAAAGCGAAGCCGCGCTTTACTCAAGCGCGGCTCTGGATTTTGCCCGATTGGACTTATTCGCTATGGCCCTGCGGCTCGACCGGGTCGGTCCATTCGATGGAGCGCTCCATCGACAAACCCACGGGACAGCTCACGCCCGTGCCGCCAATGCCACAATAGCCGTTCGGGTTCTTCGCCAGATATTGCTGGTGATAGTCTTCGGCATAGTAAAACGCGCCCGCAGGGAGCACTTCGGTCGTGATCGCACCAAACCCTTTGTCCTGCAACAACACGTTATAGCCCGCCAAAGAGGCCTCTGCCGCCGCGCGCTGTGCCTCCGACGTGTAGTAGATGCCGGAACGATATTGCGTGCCGCGATCGTTGCCCTGCTGCATGCCTTGGGTCGGGTTGTGACCTTCCCAAAAGACCTTGAGCAGCTCGGCGTAAGTGACTTTCGACGGATCAAAAATCACGCGCACCACCTCATTGTGGCCGGTCTTTCCGGTGCAGACCTCTTCGTAGGTCGGGTTCGGCGTATAGCCCGCCGCGTAGCCGACGGCGGTGTTCACAACCCCCGGCACCTGCCAGAACTTGCGCTCGACACCCCAAAAACAGCCCATGCCAAACACGGCCTCCTCACAGCCCTCCGGCACATCCCCCTCAAGCGGCACGTGCAACACGAAATGCTCCAAAGCGGTCGGGATCGGATCGGGACGCCCCGGCAGGGCGGCGTCGGGCGTGGGCATGGTGAGTTTCTTGGTCAGTGCAGAGAACATGGCGGGCTCCATCATGGCGTTTCGCTCTCAATATAGAGTGCAAAACGCCAAGCGCCAAATCCGTGTTGTCGTTATTCGGCAGGCTCGCTCAGAACCGCGCTTTCGCGCACCAGTGGCAGGAAGCGCCATTCATTGCCCTTTTCCGGGTGACGCGGGATCAGCGCAGCCAAACCCAAGGACGCCATCGCCATCCCTGCGGCCAGCGCGAACACCCCGCCCGGAGAGGCAACCCAGAGATAGCCCAACACAGCCGGCAGGAAGACCGCCGCGATATGGTTGATGGTAAAGGCCACGGCGGCGGTGGGCGCGATGTCTTCGGGGTCGGAGATTTTCTGGAAATAGGTTTTGAGCGCGAAGGCGAGGCCAAAAAGCATATGGTCGATCACGTAAAGCCCCGCCGCGATGACAACGCCCCAGCCCAGCCAGTAAATCCCACCGTAAGCGAGGAACACCAGCGTCAGACCGATATACTCCAGCATCAGGACAAAGCGTTCTCCCTTGCGGTGCACCACTTTGCCCATGAAGGGCGCGATCACCATGTTGGCGACGTAGTTGATCAGGAACAGCGCCGTGATCTCATGCACCTCGAAACCGAATTTCTCGACCATCATGAAGGCGGCGAAGACGACGAAAATCTGCCGCCGCGCGCCGGACATGAATTGCATCGCATAATAAAGTGCATAGCGGCGTTTCAGGACGATTTTCTTGGCCTGCGGATTGGGGGCCTCGAACTGCGGATAGGCGGTGAGCGCGAAAATCGCGATCACTGCCGTGAAGCCCCCCGAGACCACATAAACCAGCGCATAGGACAGATCGAAGGTCTTCCACGTCAGAACCAACACACCATAAGCGACCAAAGAGGCCGCCGAGCCCGCCGCCATCAACCGCCCGATCACGATGGGCGCGCGATCCTTTGACAGCCATTGCAATTGCAGCGACTGGTTCACCGTCTCAAAGTAGTGAAACCCGATAGAAGACAGCATGGTGACGGTCAAAATGCCGCCCAGCGAGGGGAAATAGGCGGTCACAGCCGTCGCCACGCCCAAGAGCAAAAGCGACACCACGCCCAGCACCTGCTCGCGAATGATCATGATCAGCGCGATCACCCCAATGGCGAGAAACCCCGGAATTTCGCGGATCGTATGAAGCCAGCCGATCTCGACACCTGTGAACCCCGCCACTTCGATGACGAAATTGTTCAACAAAGCATTCCATGTGGCAAAGGCCACCGGCATGGCAAAGGCCATCAGGAACAACAACCCCTCGGGCCTGCGCCACAGCGGCAGGTGCGAGGTTTCGGACAGGGGGATCGGTGCGTTTTTCATAAATTTGCTTTAGGGCGAGAAAACGATTTTGAATAGCCAAAATTCCTGCACACCCCCTTCCGACACAGCCGAGCAGAGATATGCTCAATACATTCACACATGCAAAACCATGTGACTCACATCAAGGCGCGGCTATACTGATCCCATAAAATAGCCGGAATTTGCGCTGGGTTTTGCGCTGGATTTTTGCGCTGGGATTTGCCTGTGGGAGGAGCAGATCATGGATATTTTGACCCTCGTCGAGGGGATCGGCGAAAGCCCCTCTGCGGCCATCTTTGGTCTGATCACCGGGGTGATTTTCGGCGTCTCCGCGCAGCGCTCGCAATTCTGCCTGCGCGCGGCGACGGTTGAGTTTGCCCGTGGACGCCTCGGTCCGAAAGTTGCCGTCTGGTTCTTGACGCTCTCCACCGCCATCGTCTGGGTGCAGGGCGCGCAGATGTTTGGGCTGTTTCGCGGCGCCGATGCGCGCGTCATGGCCGTGCCCGGATCGTGGTCGGGCGCGGTGATCGGCGGGTTGATGTTTGGCGCGGGCATGGTCTTGTCGCGCGGCTGTTCGGGGCGGCTTTTGGTTCTCGCCTCGACCGGAAATTTGCGCTCCGTCGTCTCCGGCCTGATCTTTGCCGTCACCGCTCAGATGAGCCTCCATGGCGTCTTGGCGCCTTACCGCGACAAGCTGGCCTCTCTGTCGATCACGCCCGGCGGTGAAAACGTCAACCTTTTGAATGTGCTACATCTGCCAGAGGGCACGGGACTGGCGCTTGGGCTGGGGTTCGCCGTCTTGGCGCTGGTCCTTGCGATCAAGAACCAGATCGGCCCGAAAATCTGGATTTTCGCCTCGGGCGTCGGCTTTGCGGTCGCGGTCGGCTGGGGCCTTACATGGTCCTTGGCGCAGGTCGCTTTTGATCCCGTTCCCGTGACCTCCGTCACCTTCTCCGGCCCCTCGGCCAACACATTGATGTTCTTTCTCGACCGCAACGCGGTGTTGGAATTCGACGTGGGCCTCGTCCCCGGTGTGGTCGTCGGCGCCTTTGTCGCCTCGCTCGTTACTGGTGAATTCCGTTGGCAAAGCTTTGACTCTGTCCCCGTCATGCGCAAATCCATGATCGGGGCGGTGCTCATGGGCTTCGGCGCGATGCTCGCGGGCGGCTGCGCCATCGGCAACGGCGTCACCGGCAGTTCGGTCTTTGCCGCCACCGCCTGGCTCGCGCTCTTTTGCATGTGGATCGGCGCGATTGTCACGACGCTGATTGTGGACCGCGAGGCCGATCCGGCGCTGGCCTGTTGAGCCCTTTGATCCGTCGCATTCGCATCCCGCTTTCCTTTCGATGAGTTCCGGGCTAGCTAAAGGGGGCCTAAAACGGAGCCTGCCCGCACATGACCCGCCTGATCCAAACCCTGTCCGACATTTCGACCGATTACGATGCGCTTTTCGTCGATCTTTGGGGCTGTGTGCACAACGGTATCACGGCGTTTCCCGAGGCCTGCGCCGCGCTTCAGACCTACCGCGCGGGCGGTGGCAAAGTCGTCCTCGTGACCAATTCACCGCGCCCTTGGCACGCGGTCGCACAACAGATCAAACAGTTCGGCGTTCCCGATGACGCCTATGACACCATCGCCACCTCTGGCGATTCCGCACGCATGGCAATGTATCTGGGCGTCGTGGGCGAAAAAGTTCACCACATCGGCGACATGTTCAAAGACGACTTCATGCAGCCGATGGAAATCGTGATGGATGAGGCTGTCGAGATCACCGAAGTCCCACTTGAAGAGGCCGAGGGCATCGTCTGCTCCGGGCCCGAGGATCCGCTGGCCGACCCTGAGATTTACCGGCCGCAGTTCCTATACGCCAAACAAAAAGGCCTGAAGCTCCTCTGTGCCAACCCCGATATCGTTGTGGATCTCGGCGAGGTCCGGGAATGGTGCGCAGGCGCCTTGGCTGCGCTTTATACCGAGATGGGGGGCGAAAGCCTCTATTTCGGCAAGCCGCATCCGCCGATCTATGATCTGGCGCGGCGCCGTCTGGCTCAACTGGCCCCCATCGACGACAACCGCATCCTCTGCATCGGCGACGGCATCGGCACCGATGTGATGGGCGGCATTGGCGAGGGGCTGGACGTCTTGTTCATCACCGGCGGTCTGGCCGCGAAAGAATTCGGCCCCGATCCGGTGAACCCAGACCCGGAGCGGCTCAAGATGTGGCTGGCGGAACAGAACCTGTCGCCGACGGCGGCGATTTCGTTTTTGCGCTGAAATCTGAGTATTTGAGACACAAAGGAAACGAGGCGCTGGAGGGGATCCGGCGCCTTTTTAGCATCCAAACCCCGCCCTCGCGAAACTTATTTCCAATATTTGAGCCATCATAAAAATTTTCTTGCGCGCAATATTGTTTCTTCGCCAACCTTCCGCTATGCTGCACTGCAATATCAAGAAGGAATCGGAGCGCATGTTGGACAATCAGCCCCGCGGAACCATCTGCATCGAAGACATCGAGATCGGCATGACGCGCTCTTTGCGCAAAACCATCACCGACCACGACATCGAGTTGTTTGGTGAGGTTTCCACCGACCGCAACCCTGTGCATTTCGACGATGCCTATGCCAATGATACGATTTTCGAAGGCCGCATTGCCCATGGCATGCTGACCGCCGCTCTGATCTCTGCCGTGATCGGCGAACAGCTTCCGGGGCACGGCACGATCTACATGGGGCAAACGCTCAAGTTTTTGGGCCCGGTGCGCCCCGGCGATACGGTTCTGGCCGAGGTTACAGTGACCGACATCATCCATGCAAAACGCCGCGTTGCCCTTGAATGTCGCTGCACCGTGGGCGATACCGTTGTCTTGAAAGGCGATGCCCTTGTGCTTGCGCCGAGCCGTAAATTCGACTGACGACGCGAGGGGCGCCTCTCGCGAGGAGCCCCATGCAGATTTACACGCACTGGACCGACATTCCCGAAGAGGCCAAAGGCTGTGCCGCAGCGATTGGCAATTTCGATGGCGTACACCGTGGCCATCGTCATGTGATTGATCTCGCCCGCGCGCATGGCCCGCTGGGCATCGTCACATTCGAGCCGCACCCCCGTGAATTCTTCGCCCCCGGCGCCCCACCCTTTCGCCTGATGAATGCCTCATCAAAGGCCAGCCGTTTGGCCAAACTCGGCGTCGAGCAATTGTTTCAACTGCCGTTCAACGCCGAACTGGCCGCCATGACGCCCGAGAGATTTGCCCGCGAGATCATTGTCGAGGGGCTAGGTCTTAAACATGTCGTCGTGGGGGCCGATTTCCATTTCGGCGCGAAACGCGCGGGCAAGGTCGAGGATCTTAAACGTTTTGGCGAAGAGATGGGCTTTGGCGTCACCGTCGCCGAGCTTTTGGAAACCGACAGCGGGATTTCTTCGTCCTCAGCGATCCGTGTCGCGCTCTCGGAAGGCGCGCCCGAGAAAGCCGCCGAAATGCTAGGCCATTGGCACCGGATCGAGGGCAAGGTCGGCCATGGCGACAAACGCGGGCGCGAGCTGGGCTTTCCCACCGCGAACATGTCGATCGAAGGGCTGCATGCGCCGAAATTCGGGGTCTATGCGGTGCTGGTCGATGTGCTGACAGGGCCGCACAAAGGCACCTATCAGGGCGCGGCATCTTTGGGCGTGAAACCGACCTTCGGCGCCAATATGCCCTGTCTCGAAACCTTTATCTTCGACTTTTCCGGCTCGCTTTACGACGAACACCTCTCGGTCGCTTTTGTCGAATATCTGCGTCCTGAGCTTGTGTTCACCGGGCTGCAACCGCTCATTGACCAAATGGATCTCGATTGCGCCCAGGCCCGCGCGATCCTTGAGGCGCTGGAATGAGCAAACGCGAGCGCTTTTGGGAAACCGTGCCTCTGACGAAGATGTCGGAGGAGGAATGGGAAGCGCTCTGTGACGGTTGTGGCAAATGCTGCCTCAATAAGATCGAGGATGCGGACACGGGCGAAGTCTATCTGACCCGTGTCGCCTGTCGTCTGCTTGATGATCAGTCCTGCCAATGCGGACAATATGAGATTCGCAAAAACCTCGTGCCGGAATGCATTCGCCTGACGCCGGAGAACATCGACAGCCACGCCTATTGGATGCCCACCACCTGCGCCTATCGCCTGTTGTGGAAGGGCCGCCCCCTGCCCGATTGGCACCCGCTTTTGACCGGCGACCCGGAGAGCGTGCACGCCGCGGGCGTCTCCGTGCGGGGCATGACCGTGCCGGAATTCGAGGTGGATGAGGATGATTGGGAAGACCATATCATCGAGGAACCCACCTGATGTTTTTCGGGTCAGATAACACCTCCGGCGTGCATCCGAAGATCATGGAGGCCCTGGCCCGCGCCAACGACGGATACGCCGCGCCCTATGCCGGGGATCGTTGGACCGCAGAGCTGACGGAACGGCTGCGCGACATGTTTCAGGCACCCGATGCGCTGGTCTATCCGATGGTGTCTGGCACCGGGACGAACGCCGCGCTTTTGGCCGCGATGACGCCACCTTGGGGCATTATCTATTGCCACAAGACCGCGCATATCGAGGTGGACGAGCGCAATTCCGTGCCGTTTTATTCGGGCGGCGCGAAGCTTAAACTCTTGTCCGGCGTTGGCAGCCGACTGGAACCCGCTGAGCTGCGTCAGGCGGTGATCGGCGACAGTGGTGACGACATCCACGCCAGTCCGCCCGCCGCCGTCTCGCTGACCAATCTCACGGAATTCGGCGAACTTTATCGCCCGACCGACATTGCCGCATTGGCGGAGGCGTCACGCCTGCCGCTGCACCTCGACGGGGCACGTTTTGCCAACGCCATGGTCGCGAGCGGCGCGACGCCTTGGGAAATGACGCGTGAGCTGTCGGCGCTCTCTCTGGGGGCCACAAAGACCGGGGCGATGGGCGCCGAGGCGGCTGTGATCTTCGATCCCGCCTATCAAGAGGCCTTTGAAAGCCAGCGGATGCGCGGCGGGCATAACCTCTCGAAATCCCGCTATATTTCGGCGCAGATTTTGGCTTGGCTGGAGGATGATCTCTGGCTGGAGCTGGCGACACAGGCGAATGCGATGGGCGCACGTCTGGCGCAAGGTCTGGCCGATATCGGGGGCGAGTTGACCTTTACCACCGAGGGCAATCTGGTCTTCGCCCGCCTGCCCCGCAAGATGCATGTCAAAGCCAAAGCAAAAGGGGCGGTCTATCACCTCTGGGGGCCGAACACGGCTTTGGCTGGCGATCCGGAAGAGCCGCTCTTGGCGCGTTTCGTGGCAAGCTGGTCGACGACAGAGGCCGATGTGGACGCGCTATTGGCGGCTCTGGCGGACTGAAGCGCGCCAGAGCAACATCACTTGCCTCTTCGTCCTCTTTCACCTCGCATTAAGGTTAATCAGATTAAGGTTAACGCGAGAGAAAGAGGCGCGAAACGTATCGGCTCAAAGGGCTGGAACGCTCACAAGGTTCCGAGATAGTCGTCCAACATGTCCAAACGATCCTGTCCCCAAAACCGCTCATCCGTATCAGTAACGATGAAGAAGGGCGAGCCAAACACCCCCGCCGTCATCGCATCCTCGAGATTGCTTGGGTAAAGCTCCGCCCCCGTCAGCATACCGGTCATCGACAGCATCGGATCGAAACCCGCCTGCTGCAGCGCCTCTGTGATGACCGCATCCTCGGAAATGTCTTTATCATCGCGCCACATTGCAGCGGACAAGCTGTTCACCAGCTTGCCAAGATCGCCGTCACTTCCCTTCCGCACCGCCTCCTGAGCCGCGATCAGCGCATAGGATGCCGGGGCCACATTCGTCGGCCAGAAGGGCGGCGTGAGGTTCATCGGCAAGCCGGATTTTGCCTTGAACCGCTTCAGCTCCTGCATCCGGTAGATCTTGCGGCCCTCAGGACGTTCGGAGGGCCGTGGCGCTCCAAGACGATCGAATGCCGTCAACAGATCGAAGGGCTTGTAGGTGACAGTCGCCCCATGTTTTGCCGCGATCTTTTCGAGCCGCCCGTCCGAGAGGTATATCCATGCAGACAAAAATGAAAAATAGTAGTCGATATGTGCCATTTGCCCCCTCCTCGGGACGCTCGGGATGTTTCCAAAAACCTAGCCGGGTGGTAAGCGGTGTCAACGTTACGATTCCGTGACGACCCCCGCGCCACATCCGCCAAACACTCTGGGAAAAGCTGCCATGCCCACATCTCATGAACCGAAACTCATCTCCGGCAATGCCAACCGCACGCTGGCGAATTCCATTGCCCGCCGTCTGTCGATGCACCGCGGCATGTCGATCGACCTGTGCGATGCCCGCGTCGAGCGGTTCAACGATGGCGAGATTTTCGTCGAGGTCTATGAAAACGTGCGTGGCGAAGACATGTTCGTGGTTCAGCCGACCTCGAACCCGGCCAATGACAACCTCATGGAATTGCTGATCATCACCGACGCGCTGCGCCGTTCGTCGGCCGGTCGTATCACCGCCGTGATCCCCTATTTCGGCTATGCCCGTCAGGACCGCCGCACCAAGGCCCGGACGCCCATCACTGCGAAACTCGTCGCCAATATGATGGTCGAAGCAGGCATTGAGCGCGTTCTCACCCTCGACCTGCATGCGACGCAGATTCAGGGGTTCTTCGACATTCCGGTGGATAACCTCTACGCCTCGCCGGTCTTCGCGCTCGACATCAAACATCATTTCAAGGACGGGCTTGAGGACATCATGGTCGTTTCCCCGGACGTTGGTGGCGTGGCGCGTGCCCGCGAGCTGGCGAAACGCATCGACGCGCCGTTGTCCATCGTCGACAAACGCCGCGAAAAGCCGGGTGAGGTCGCCGAGATGACCGTGATCGGCTCCGTCGAAGGCAAGAAATGTATCATCGTCGATGACCTTGTGGACACCGCCGGGACGCTCTGCAAAGCCGCCGATCTATTGATGGATCACGGCGCCGCCGAGGTACACGCCTATATCTCCCACGGCGTGCTGTCCGGCCCGGCCGTGGAGCGCGTGACCAACTCCAAGCTGTCGTCTTTGGTGATCACCGACTCGATTGAGGCCAATGAGGCCGTCGCCGCCTGCAAGAACATCCGCATCGTGCCGACCGCGCCGCTCTTTGCGCAGGCGATCATCAACACCTGGAACGGCACCTCCGTGTCGTCGCTGTTCGAAGACAAGACGCTCGTGCCGCTCTATGAGGGTGTGTATCACCCGTAAGCTGCTGAGCCCATTTACAGAAAAAGGCGCGTAGGGTTTCCCGACGCGCCTTTTTTCATGTGCATTTTTCAGACCCGGGAGCGGCTCTCAGACCTCCCAGTCGTCCTCATGACGCACCGGCCCGAAGGCGGTCCAATCAGAGCGCACACGCGCGATCTTGGTGTCGCCCCAAGTGCGGAAGACGATGACAAAGCCCTCCTCCGACACCATCTCAGCGGAAATATCGACGCGGTGGTTGGTGCTTTGGTCGATGTCGAGCATCGACAGGCTCACCTGCACCAGAGGCGGGCGCAGAAACGGCTCGTCAAACTCCACCACACGGCGCAGCTCACGCGGGCCTTTGCCGGTCCACATCGCGCCGCCGTCCTGAAAATCGGAAAAAAGCACAAAGGACCCTTGCGTGATCCCGAGCTGATGACTGTCTATTCTAAGCATTGGTCTTTTTCTTGTCCCCCGAAGGCAGATTGCCCCGAAACGGACGACAAAGGGAAGGGGAAACGTTAACGCTTCAGACCTTCGGCTTGCCCGCATGTTTGGCGCGGATTTTGGCGATCACTTCGGGGGCCTTGATGCGGATCAACTCCTTGTCCGCCTCCCCTGCCATATCCATGCCTTGGGTGGCGCAGAGCGAGGCTAGCGTGACCATGACGCCGCCGACTTCTTGCGCCGCGTCGCCTTTGGGACGGGAAAAGACGTAATCGACCAGCTCATGCACCGCAGATTGCGTCATGCCCAGAGATTGCACCAGTTCCAGCGCTTCTTCCAAAAACCGCCGATTGCGCTCCGCCGCGTCCATGGCGATCTCTTCGCCGAAACAGGTCACGACCCAGTCGTGCACACGGGGTTGAAACGCGTCATCCATCTTCACTCTCCTTGAAGCCAATAAAAAAGCCCCGCATTTCGGCGGGGCCTTTCCAAATCACGTGTCACAGCCAATCAGAGATTGGTGTGGAACCCGAGGTCTTCGGCGATGTGGAAGAGATCGGACAGGAACGTGTGGGTCTCTGCCTGATCTTCTTGCGACGCCTTGTCATGTTCGGCGCGGGCTTTGGCGATGAGATCGGTGACGATCTCTTGCGACATTTCCCCACGCGGCAAAGCCACCTCTGCCAGCACAGAGATATTCTCCGGCGCCAGTTCGGCAAACCCGCCCGTCACGATGAATTCCATCTCACCTTCCGGCCCGTTCACGATCAAACGACCGGGACGCAGGGTGAGGATGGTGGGCTCGTGGCCCGCCATCGCTGTCAAACGGCCTTCGGAACCCGGGATCTGGACCTGCTCCACTGCGAGAGACGCAAGTTTGCGCTCGGGAGAGACGAGATCAAATTGGACAGTCGCCATAATTGGCCTCCTTCCGGGGTTCTATTAAGCTGCTTCCGCGGCCAGTTTCTCGGCTTTTTCAAGCACTTCGTTGATGCCGCCAACCATGTAGAAGGCTGCTTCCGGCAGGTGGTCGTATTCGCCGGCCACAACCGCCTTGAAGGACGAGATCGTGTCTTCGAGCGGAACCTGCACACCGTCGGAGCCGGTGAACACTTTCGCCACGTCGAACGGCTGGGAGAGGAAACGCTGGATTTTCCGGGCGCGAGCCACGGTCAGCTTATCTTCTTCCGAAAGTTCGTCCATGCCGAGGATGGCGATGATGTCCTGAAGCGACTTGTAGCGCTGAAGGATGTTCTGAACCTGACGTGCGACGTTGTAGTGCTCTTCGCCAACGATTTGCGGATCGAGGATACGCGAAGAGGAGTCGAGCGGGTCCACAGCCGGGTAGATGCCGAGCTCGGAGATCGCACGGTTGAGAACGGTGGTCGCGTCCAAGTGAGCAAAGGTCGTGGCCGGTGCCGGGTCGGTAAGGTCATCGGCGGGCACGTACACAGCCTGGATCGAGGTGATCGAGCCGTTCTTGGTGGAGGTAATACGCTCCTGCATCGCACCCATGTCGGTGGCCAGCGTCGGCTGGTAGCCCACAGCGGAGGGGATACGGCCGAGAAGTGCGGACACCTCGGAACCGGCTTGCGTGAAGCGGAAAATGTTGTCCACAAAGAACAGAACGTCGGTGCCGGACTGGTCACGGAACTGCTCAGCCAGCGTCAGACCGGTCAAAGCGACACGGGCACGGGCTCCCGGAGGCTCGTTCATCTGACCGTAAACCAGAGCCACCTGAGACTCGGACAGGTTGTCCGGCTTGATGACGTTGGATTCGATCATCTCGTGGTAAAGGTCGTTGCCTTCACGGGTCCGCTCGCCAACACCGGCGAACACGGAGAAGCCCGAGTGCACTTTTGCGATGTTGTTGATGAGTTCCATGATGAGAACGGTTTTACCCACGCCTGCACCACCGAAGAGACCGATCTTACCACCTTTGGAGTAAGGTGCGAGAAGGTCGATCACCTTGATGCCGGTGACGAGGATGGAGGTCTCGGTCGCCTGTTCGGCGAACTCGGGGGCTTCTGCGTGAATCGGACGATGCTCGGTGGCTTCGACCGGGCCTTTTTCGTCGACCGGCTCACCGATCACGTTGAGGATACGACCGAGGGTCGCGTTGCCCACCGGGATGGTGATCGGGCCGCCGGTGTCGGACACCGCCTGACCGCGCACGAGACCTTCGGTCGCGTCCATAGCGATGGTGCGGACCGAGTTTTCGCCGAGGTGCTGAGCGACTTCGAGAACCAGACGGTTGCCGTTGTTGTCGGTTTCAAGCGCGTTGAGAATGGCGGGGAGCTCGCCGTCGAACTGTACGTCGACAACGGCGCCAATCACCTGCGTGATCTTGCCTTTGGACTGTGCCATGTTTCTTTACTCCGGGTCTTAGAGCGCTTCAGCGCCCGAGATGATTTCGATAAGCTCGTTGGTGATGACGGCCTGACGCGAACGGTTATATTCGATTGTCAGCCTGTCGATCATGTCGCCTGCGTTGCGGGTGGCGTTGTCCATGGCGGACATCCGCGCGCCCTGTTCGGAGGCACCATTTTCCAGCAACGCCGAGAAGATCTGCGTCGCCACACCGCGCGGCAGAAGGTCGGCAAGAATGCCTTCCTCGGAGGGCTCATAGTCATAGAGCGAGCCACCGGCATCCTCGTCGGTCTCATAGGCCGCCGGGATGATCTGTTGCGCAGTCGGGACTTGGGTCACGACGTTCAGGAATTTGGCATAGAAGATCGTCGCCACGTCAAACTCGTCGGCATCGAAACGGGCCAAAAGGTCCTTCGCGATGTCCTGCGCGTTGGCGTAACCGATTTTCTTCACCTCGGTCAGGTCCACGTGAGCGACGAAGAGATCCGCATAATCACGCTTGAGCTGTTCACGGCCTTTCTTGCCGACGGTGATGATTTTCACCGTCTTGCCTTGGCCTTTCAGCTCAGTGATCCGGGTTTTCGCCAATTTCACGATGTTGGTGTTAAAGCCACCACACAGACCCTTTTCAGAGGTCATGACAACGAGCAGATGCACATCGTCTTTTCCGGTCCCGGCAAGAAGCCGGGGCGCGGTATCGGAGCCACCAACCGAAGCCGACAGCGACCCGAGCACAGCGTTGAAACGCTCTGCATAGGGACGCGAGGCCTCAGCCGCATCCTGTGCCCGCCGCAGTTTCGCGGCGGCCACCATCTGCATGGCCTTGGTGATCTTGCGCGTGGATTTCACGCTCGCGATCCGGTTTTTGAGATCCTTGAGGTTGGGCATTAAAGCTGTCCTTCAGGATTAAGCGTAGGTTTTGGCGAATTCGTCCAGAACCGCTTTGAGCTTGTCAGCGGGCTCACCTTTGATCTTCGGATCCTCATTGGTGATCCACTGAAGAACGTCAGCTTTCTGGTTGCGCAGGAAGTCGAGCAGTTTCGCTTCGTATTCGCCCACTTTGGAGACCGGGATGCTGTCCAGGTAGCCGTTGGTGCCGGCGAAGATGACGCAGACGATCTCGGCGTTGGTCAGCGGCGCGTATTGCGGCTGTTTCATCAGCTCGGTCAGACGCGCACCACGGTTCAGAAGTTTCTGCGTTGCGGCGTCGAGGTCAGAACCAAACTGAGCGAACGCAGCCATCTCACGGTACTGAGCGAGCGACAGTTTCACCGGGCCAGCCACGGAGGACATGGCTTTGGTCTGAGCCGAGGAGCCCACGCGGGACACGGACAGACCGGTGTTCACAGCCGGACGGATACCTTGGTAGAACAGTTCGGTCTCCAAGAAGATCTGACCATCGGTGATGGAAATCACGTTGGTCGGAATAAACGCAGACACGTCACCGCCCTGGGTTTCGATGATCGGCAGAGCCGTCAAGGAGCCAGCGCCGAAATCTTCGTTCAGCTTCGCGGAACGTTCCAGCAGACGCGAGTGGAGGTAGAACACGTCACCCGGGTAAGCTTCGCGGCCCGGCGGACGACGCAGAAGCAGGGACATCTGACGATAGGACACAGCTTGTTTGGAGAGGTCATCGTAGATGATCAGGGCGTGTTTGCCGTTGTCGCGGTAGAACTCGGCCATCGCGGTTGCGGTGTACGGAGCAAGGTACTGCATCGGCGCCGGGTCAGACGCGGTTGCGGCGACAACGGTGGTGTATTCGATCGCACCGGTTTCCTCGAGCTTTTTGACGAGCTGAGCAACGGTGGAGCGTTTTTGACCGATGGCCACGTAGATACAGTAGAGTTTCTTGTTCTCGTCACCACCAGCAGCGTCGTTGTAGGACTTCTGGTTCAGGATGGCGTCGAGAGCAACAGCGGTTTTACCCGTTTGACGGTCGCCGATGATCAGCTCACGCTGGCCACGACCGATCGGGATCATCGCGTCAACGGACTTGAGGCCGGTGGCCATCGGTTCGTGCACGGATTTACGCGGGATGATGCCCGGGGCTTTGCTGTCGGCGATGCGACGCTCGGTGGCGGCGATGGCGCCTTTGCCGTCGATCGGGTTGCCCAGACCATCGACCACGCGGCCGAGAAGCGCGTCGCCAGCCGGCACGTCCACGATGGACTTGGTGCGTTTGACGGTGTCGCCCTCTTTAATGTCACGGTCGGAGCCGAAGATCACGACGCCGACGTTGTCGGATTCGAGGTTGAGGGCCATCCCGCGGATACCACCGGGGAATTCGACCATCTCACCGGCCTGAACGTTATCGAGGCCATACACACGCGCAATACCGTCACCGACGGAGAGCACGCGGCCCACTTCAGCAACTTCGGCGTCTTGACCGAAGTTTTTAATCTGCTCCTTTAGGATCGCAGAAATTTCAGCTGCCTGGATTCCCATTATCCGACCTCTTTCATTGCATTCTGGAGGGAGTTGAGCTTGGAGGCGATCGAGGTATCGATCATCTTCGAGCCCACCTTGACGACAAGACCGCCGATGAGGGAGTCATCCACGGTCGCATTGATGTTCACGTCTTTGCCAAATTTCTCGGAGAGGGACTTGGCAAGTTTGGTGGTCTGGGTCTTGGTCAGCGCTTTTGCGGACACGACCTCGGCGGTCACTTCGCCACGCTCTTCGGCAAGAAGGGCGCTCAGTGCAGCGACGAGCTGCGGCAAGGCAAAGAGACGGCGGTTTTGCGCCATCAGAGCCAGCGTGCTGGACACGAAGTCCGTCAGACCGGCCTTTTTGGCAATTGCGGTGATCGCGGTTTCCATCTCTTCACGCGAATACACGGGCGAAGTGATGAGAGCCTTGAGATCGTCACTCTCGGAGAGCGCTGTCGACAGCGTCGCCACGTCCCCTTCAAGTGCCGCGATGGCATTGCTTTCTTTGGCCAGTTCGAAAACGGCCTTTGCGTAGCGTGCGGCGATGCCGCTGGAGATCGAAGCTGGTTCGGACACGTCCACCCTTCCGATGTCTTAGGGCCCTCCCCCTTCTGCCCCGTTTTCGAGGTCATACATGGAGGTAGAGCAGCTTGATTGACCCGCACGCGAACCGCGCAGGCAACAAAATCAGCGTGGATGTAGCAGAGCCTCAACATTGCCGCAACCTTGTTGCGCCAGTTTAGCGCCAACAGATTGAAACTCTGCGGCCTGAGTTTTCAGGGCTTTAGGGGATTTCCGCTCTCCACCTCTGTGGCGGGGCGCAAAAAAGATGCTGTCGGGTTGCAGATTCGCCTCACGAAACCGTGTGATTCCTTTCGAATACCCTGAGAGGCAGCTCAACCGCATGCTCACGCTACAGACGTGACGGTAAGGTGAGTGGCGCTCTGAGCCAAAACCGCCGATCAGTCCCGCGCCCTTCGGAATTGCACCCGGAGATGGCAACAATCTCGGGGCCGCCACAAGCATTGATGCGCAAGACAAAACAATCTCGAAACCATCCCGAACCGTGACATCCCGCCCCATTGAAAACCCTTGAAATTTCGCGGTATCGTCACAAAGTCGTCCCGTTTTTTTAACCATGATCGTGACCGTTTACAGGGCCCGTTAGGGAGTTTTTTTTGAAATGATTTGGATGCTTTTAATGGGTTTGGCCGGACCTGCGATGGCCTGGGGACTGTACGAAGCTTTTACCGACGATGACGACGATCATGAGGATGATCACGACACCGACGACGAAACGCCGCCCCCAAGTGACAATGATGGCGACGATGACACTGATGAGGACGCAGATGACGACCTCGACGAGGACGATGGCGAGGAGCCGATCTGGGATTGGTCCGAAACCCATGTGATCACCGAAGACACCACGATCACCCTCTCGCAAGCTGACATTGATGCCATCGCGGAGTATCGCGCCTATCTCGACAGCCTGCCGGACACGCCGGACAACCCGGACCCCGGCCCTATTTTCGAGATTGTCGGAGATGCCCAGCTCACGATCAATTTTGCCGATGATCTTGAAGGCACGCTTTCGAACACGACGGAGTCAAGCAGCACGTCGGAGGGGGGCGAAGGTTGGGGAATCGAAACTGCCACCCTCTCCTCCAATATCTACTACACGTCGGATGATGCCGAGGAGGGAGATGAGCCACTCTTTGTGTTCGAGGCGACCAAGATCAGCCTTTCGACGCAAGAAAACGGATCGTGGGAAGATTCCTACCAAGTGGACGTCGATTTCGATCAGGTGATCCTCGACCCATCCGACTTCGAGAGCTTTGAAGCGCAGCCGACCTTGCCCGAGGGCATCGAAATGGGGGCTGATCACTATCTCATTTTGGACAAAGAAACGCTCGACGACACGCAGACGGATTATCTGCATGACGCGGAAGACCTCGAAGACGTGCTCAACACTCCGGAGGGCTACCACTGGACGTCGCCCGACGATCTCGTCGCGCCGGAGGGGCAAAATCTGTTCAGCACCTGGAATTTCGCGGACTCGACGCTGTCCAATGGTGAGGTCGTTACCTTCACACAAGACGACATCGATGCGCTGATCGAAGACCGGACGACCGCCGAGCTCTATTCCCTCGCGAATGGCGAGAATGTCACCTTGGACTTCCCGGACGATCTGGACGGCAATATCGTCGCGCTCGACTTCTCTATTGGCACAGAAGGGTACGATTATGCGGAATTCACCCTCTACGTGCTGACGGATCAAACCGACCTGAGCCCCGACGATGTCCTCTGTCTCATGACCAATGATTCCCTCGTTCATCTCGAGATTGCGGATGAGAGTATCACCCCCCTCGTCGTGGTCGGCACGCATAGTGAAATCTACGACACCGCTCTGAATGACTACGACTTCAACGACAACTACGGCACAGTGACGGTCACCTGAGGCACTCGCAAGGATTAGACCGGCTTCGCCTCTGGAACGGGGCGAAGCCCTTCCAGCACGCCCCCCTTGCGCCGCACCGCTTCGGGCGTGCCGGAGCCGGTTTTGGCATAGACCTGTTTCGACGCCTCAACCACCAGAACGCCTCCCGCAAGCGCCGTCGGCATCTGGCGCCCGATCCGCTCCCACACCGGCCCCCAGCGTTTCCAAAAGCGTTTATGGGACGGCGGTTGGAACAGCACGGCGGCGTGGCGTTCCGGCAGAAACCGCGAGCGTCGCAGTTGCAGTTGCAGTTCAAGCTGGCTGAGACTGTAGGGCCGCCCATAGCCAAACGGCGTGCTGTCGGAACGCGACCACAACCCGCCCCGGTTCGGCACCACGAAAAGCGCTTTCCCCCCCGGCCCCAGCACCCGCCAGCATTCCTCCAACAAGGCATCCGGCGCGTCCGAGGTCTCAAGCCCGTGCATCACCACCAGCTTATCAACGAATCCGGTCTGAAGCGGCCAGCGCGTCTCGGGGCAAAGCGCCGAGACATTCGGCATCCCCGCCGGCCAATGCATCACACCTTGTTGCTCGGGCATCAAACCGATCACCCGGCGCGCATCCGAGAGATAGGGCCTGAGCAAAGGCACGGCAAAGCCAAAGCCCGCCACGGTCTGACGTTCCGCATCGGGCCAAAAGGCCACGACCTGATCCCGGATCGCGCGCTGCGCGGCGCGGCCCAATCCGGTCCGGTAGTAGAAATTTCTCAGCTCAACGACGTCGAGATGCATTGCAATCCGCCGGCCTTCCCCAAATGTTAGGACCACCATAGACGCAAGATGCGGGAGAATGCCATGCCAGAGATCAAGCCAGAGATGAGTCCAGAGATCGTCACCCTTGCCGCCCTGTCTGACAATTACGATTTTCTCGTCCATGATCCGGTCAGCGGCCGCACCGCTCTGGTCGATGCCGCCGATCCGGCGCCGGTGCTCGATGCGTTGTCCGCGCGTGGCTGGACCCTCGATGAGATCTGGCTCACCCATCACCATTGGGATCATGTCGATGGCACGGCCGGGCTGGTCGAGGCGACCGGGGCCACGGTGACCGGCGCCAAAGCCGATCAACACCGCCTGCCGCCGCTCACCCGCGTTGTGGAACCTGGGCAAAGCTTTGATTTTGCGGGCCACGAGGTACAGGTTCTCGCCGCCGATGGTCACACCCTCGGCCACATCGCCTATCACATCCCCTCCGCCAAAGCGCTGTTCTCCGCCGACAGCCTCATGGCGCTGGGTTGCGGACGCCTGTTCGAGGGCACTCCTGCGCAGATGTGGGAGACGCTCTCGCGCTTCGCCGCCCTGCCCGAAGACACCATGGTCTATTCCGGCCACGAATACACCGCCTCGAATGCCCGTTTCGCGCTCACTATCGAGCCCGAGAACACGGCGCTCATCAAGCGTGCCAAAGCCATCGAAGCGGCGCGCGAAAAAGGCGAGGCCACAGTGCCCTCGCCGCTGTCTCTGGAACTTGCGACCAACCCCTTCCTGCGCGCTGGCCTCACCACCGTGAAGCAGGTTTTGGGCATGAAAGACGCCACAGATGCCGAGGTGTTCGCCGAAATTCGCGCCCGCAAGGACTCGTTTTAATGCAAGCACAGAGGTCCGTTTACCCCCTTGCTTTCCTGTCAAGTAAACTTACATAGTTTCATGGAAAACAGGGGTTCCCCCCAAATAAAGCGCTCAAAACTTGACGCCTCACAAAAATTTACCCCCGTTAACCATTTTTTTGCTTGAAGCGCGCGCGTTTCAATCGAACTTTAAGAGTATCAGGCCAAAACTTAGGGGGCGGGCCGCAAAACATGCCCCCTTAGAGACCCCGAATGCGAAGGAGCACCCCCAACGTGCCGTCATTTTCGAACACCCTTGAGCAAGCCATCCATGCAGCCCTGGCGCTGGCCAATGCCCGCCGCCACGAACTTGCAACCCTGGAACACCTGTTGCTGGCCCTGATCGACGAGCCCGACGCGGCCCGCGTGATGCAGGCCTGCAATGTCGAGCTTGAGGAGCTGCGAAAAACCCTTCTGGATTATATCGAGGACGATCTTTCGACGCTCGTCACCGATGTCGAAGGCTCCGAGGCCGTGCCCACCGCCTCGTTCCAGCGCGTGATCCAGCGCGCCGCGATCCATGTCCAATCCTCGGGCCGCACCGAGGTGACCGGAGCCAACGTGTTGGTCGCGATCTTTGCCGAACGCGAATCCAACGCCGCCTATTTCCTGCAGGAACAGGATATGACGCGCTATGATGCGGTGAATTTCATCGCGCATGGTGTGGCGAAAGACCCGGCCTTTGGCGAACAACGCCCGATCACCGGTTCCGACGAACATCAGGAAGAGACCCAAAGCGCGCAACCGCAATCCTCTGGCGAAGACAAAGAGTCGGCACTCGCGAAATACTGTGTCGATCTCAACAAAAAGGCCGCCGAGGGCGATGTCGATCCTCTGATCGGCCGCGCCCATGAGGTCGAGCGCTGCATCCAAGTGCTCTGCCGCCGCCGCAAGAACAACCCGCTTTTGGTGGGCGATCCGGGCGTGGGCAAAACCGCCATCGCCGAAGGTCTCGCCAAAAAAATCGTCGACGGCGAAACGCCGGAGGTTCTGTCCAAATCCACCATCTTCTCGCTCGACATGGGCGCCCTTTTGGCGGGCACCCGCTATCGTGGCGACTTTGAGGAACGCCTGAAAGCGGTCGTCAAAGAGCTCGAAGATCACCCTGACGCCGTCCTGTTCATCGACGAGATTCACACTGTGATCGGCGCAGGCGCCACCTCCGGCGGCGCGATGGATGCCTCCAACCTTCTGAAGCCTGCGCTTCAGGGCGGCAAACTGCGCTGCATGGGCTCCACGACCTATAAGGAATTCCGCCAGCATTTCGAAAAAGACCGCGCGCTGTCGCGTCGTTTCCAGAAAATCGACGTCAACGAACCGTCGGTCGATGATGCGGTGAAAATCCTTCAGGGTCTCAAACCCTATTTCGAAGAGCACCACGACATCCGCTACACGGCCGATGCGATCAAAACCGCTGTGGAACTTTCCGCGCGCTATATCCACGACCGCAAACTGCCCGACAAGGCGATCGACGTGATCGACGAAGCGGGCGCCGCGCAACATCTCGTGGCTGAAAGCAAACGCCGCAAAACGATCTCCCCGAAAGAGATCGAAGCGGTGGTGGCCAAAATCGCACGCATTCCGCCGAAGAACGTCTCCAAAGACGATGCCGAGGTGCTGAAAGATCTCGAAAACACGCTGAAACGCGTTGTTTTCGGTCAAGACAAGGCCATCGAGACGCTCAGTTCCGCGATCAAGCTGTCCCGTGCAGGCCTGCGCGAGCCGGAGAAACCCATCGGCAACTACCTCTTCGCCGGTCCGACCGGTGTGGGGAAAACCGAGGTCGCGAAACAGCTTGCAGATAGCCTTGGCGTGGAACTGCTGCGCTTCGACATGTCGGAATACATGGAGAAACACGCGGTGTCCCGTCTGATCGGCGCGCCTCCGGGCTATGTCGGTTTCGATCAGGGCGGTCTTTTGACCGATGGCGTGGACCAGCATCCGCATTGCGTGCTTTTGCTCGACGAGATCGAAAAGGCGCACCCGGATGTCTACAACATCCTTTTGCAGGTGATGGACAACGGCAAGCTGACCGATCACAACGGCCGCACCGTCGATTTCCGCAATGTGATCCTGATCATGACCTCCAACGCCGGTGCGTCTGAGCAGGCGAAAGAGGCCATCGGCTTTGGTCGCGACCGTCGCGAAGGCGAAGACACCGCCGCGATCGAACGCACCTTTACGCCGGAATTCCGCAACCGTCTGGATGCGGTGGTCTCCTTCGGCCCGCTGCCGAAAGAGGTCATCTTGCAGGTCGTCGAGAAATTCGTGCTGCAACTTGAGGCCCAACTTATGGACCGCAACGTGCACATCGAATTGACCCGCCCGGCCGCCGAATGGCTCGCCGACAAGGGCTACGACGACAAGATGGGCGCGCGTCCGCTGGGCCGCGTCATTCAGGAGCACATCAAGAAACCACTCGCCGAAGAGCTTTTGTTCGGCAAGCTGTCGAAAGGCGGCGTGGTCAAGGTGGGCGTCAAGGATGGCGACATCGAGCTGCGCATCGAAGAACCCGGTGCCCCGCGCATCGGACGGTCGAAAAAGCCGCCACTTCTGACCGCAGAGTGATTTGAAAACAAAAAAGCCCCGTCTTGAGATGTCTTGACGGGGCTTTTTATTGCCGTCAGCTTGGCCCTCATGACGAAACCGCTTTTCCTTCTTGGCCTTATCGCCCCCCTGTTCGCCGCGCCCGCGCTCGCGCGCGATCCGGTCCTGTCACCGCCCATCGACTGCACGCTGGGCGACACATGCTACATTCAAAGCTATGTCGACACCGACCCCGGTCCAGGGGCCGCTGATTTCACCTGTGGCACGCTCTCCTATGACGGTCACAAAGGTACGGATTTCGCCCTGCCCGCCGTGGTGGACCTCTGGAATGGCGTCAACGTTCTGGCCTCCGCCCCCGGCACCGTCACCGGCACCCGCGATGGCATGGAGGATTTCCCGCAAGGCCTTGAAGGCGCGCCAGACATCACCGGCAAGGAATGTGGCAACGGCGTTGTGGTAGACCATGGCGACGGCTGGGTCACGCAATATTGCCACATGATGAACGGGAGCATCGCGGTCAAGGAGGGCGACCGGGTGTCCTCCGCCACGGTCCTCGGCCAGGTTGGCCTGTCGGGCCTGACGCAATTCCCGCATGTGCATCTTTCCGTGCGCCACAACGGCGAAATCGTCGACCCGTTCAATCCCACAGGCACCGTCGCCTGCGGGCCGGACGCGATCATGAGCGGCACACTTTGGGACCGCGATATGGTCTATCAGGCAGGCGGCCTTCTGGACGTCGGCATCGACACGAAAGTCCCCGAATATGAGGCGATCAAAGCGGGCACGGCGGGCGCCACCGCGCTCACCGCCCAAAGCCCCGCGCTTGTCGTCTATGGCTTTGCCTACGGCAGCCGCGCGGGCGATGTGCTGCGCCTGTCGATCTTTGGCCCCGAGGGCGAGGTGATCAGCCAGGACGCCGCATTGGACAAATCTCAGGCCCAGTTGTTCCGCGCCGTCGGCAAACGCAATCCCGGCAGCTGGCCCGTGGGCGGCTATAGCGCGACGGTGCAGATGCTCCGCGACGGCACCGTCATCGACCAGCGCGAAACCCGGTTTCAGATCGCGCCTTAAAGCGTTTCGACTTTATGTGATAGATCAAGTTAAAGTCGAAACGCTTTAGGGCTTATTTCTCCGTGAGCTTCAACTCGATACGCCGGTTCTGCGCCAGAGCCTCCGGACTGTCGCCCTCCGCCACCGGTTGATATTCGCCAAAGCCCGCCGCGACCAGACGCGAGGGATCAAAGCCCAAATCCTCGGACATATAGCGCACCACGGAAAGTGCGCGCGCCTGCGACAGCTCCCAGTTATCGCGGTATTCGCCGGTGCCGGACAAGGCCGTCTTGTCGGTGTGCCCATCGACGCGAATGACCCAATCAATTTCCGGCGGAATCTCCGCTGCCACCTCCGACAGAATCCGTGCCACACGCGCGATCTGCGTCTTGCCCAAAGGTCCGAGTTCCGCAGAAGCCGGTTGGAACAACACCTCAGAAGAAAACACGAACCGGTCGCCGACGATGCGCACGCCCTCACGGTCACCCAGAATTTCGCGCATCCGACCGAAGAATTCGGAACGGTAATTCTGCAGCGACCGGGCCTCTTCCTCCAAACGCTTGCGCTCCGCCTCTTCCAAGGCCGCCCGCGCCCGTTCTTCGGCGGCGACCTGCGCCAGAGCTGCGTTCAACCGCTGCGTCAGACTGTCGATTTGAACCTCGTTCTCCGCATCCGTCGCCGTGCGGACATCGAGCGTCGATTGCAGCGCCGCCAATTGTTCCCGCATCTGCGCCACCTGCGCATTCAAAAGCGCCAGTTTGCGCTCCGCTTCGGCTGATTTCGCCTCTTCCTCCGAGAGCGCCGCCTGCGCCGTTGCCAACAAAGCAGCCTGTTTTTCGCGCTCAGAAATGTCCTGATCGAGCTGCGCCTGCATGTCGTCGCGCGCGGTGCGGCTGGCCGCCAAAAGCGTCAGGGTCTCCTCGGCCTCCTTGCGCGCCTCTTCCAGGGCGAGGCTCATCGCCGTCAGCTCCTCATCCGCACCGGAAAACCGGTCCCTGAGCGCCTGCATCGCCGCAGCATCGGCCAGACGGTCTTGTTCCGCCTGCGTCACCTCGGTCTGCGCGGCCTCCAAAGCGGCCTGACGATCCGCCGCCTGCGCCCGCAAATCTGCAACCAAAGCGTCCAGCGCTTCACGCCGCGCCGCCGCAAGTCGGGCCTCCTCGGTTGCCGCGTCGATTTCATCGCGGGCTTTCGCAAGCGCCAACTGCGCCGCTTCTTGCTCCGTGATCAACTGCGCCTTTGCGGCTTCCAGATCGTCGATTTGCGCGGCCAGTTGCGCACCCTCGGTCAGCGCCGCGTCGCGCTCCGCGATCAGGCTGGCGACCTGATCTTCGAAGGACGCGATCCGCCCGGTCAGCGTTGCATTTTCGGCCTGAAGCCCCGCGATGGTCTCCGCCTGTGCCTCCGCCCGACCGCGCAAGTCGGACAGTGTCGCGCTCAGCGTGCCGATCTGGGTCTCGAGGCCAAGGTTTTTCTGTTGCTCCATGCCGAGCGCATCGGCCAGTGCGTTCAGCTCCGCGCTCAAGGCGTCGAGTTCATGTTCCTGACCGGAAATCTGGTCGCGCAGCATCGATTGCACGACCATAAAAATCGTCAGAACGAACATCAGAACCAGCAAAAGCGCCGTCATCGCGTCGACAAACCCTGGCCAGATCGAGCCAGACATACGATGAGAGGAGCGGCGCAAAACGGCCATGTCAGGCGCCTCGGTCGTCTTGGCCCAGCTCGCGGAGCGTCCGCGTCAGACCGGCAATCTCGGCACGCAACTCGGCGAGGCTTTCCTGGCGCCCGGCGGAAAGTTCCTCGAGAATGCGCAACAATTGCACGTCGATGGAGCGCAACCGCATCCGGGATTCGGCGTCGAGCCCGTCCTGATCCGGATCGCGTTTGCTCAGAGCCTCGACCAACCGCTCCTGCCCATCGGCGACACGCGCCAGAACATCGACGGTGTCGTCTTCCCGACTTTGCCGCAGGTTCATCTGATCGATGGACTCGGTGAGCCGCGAAAGACGCCCGTCGGTCTCCATCCGTCCCGCTTCCGCACGCGCAAAGAGCGTCTGCAACTCATCCATTTGACGCCCCATATGATCGAGCACCGCGACCGCCCCCGACAGATCATCCCCGCCGTCGCTATCCCCCGCCACGCCAAGGCGCGTGATGGTCGAGAGCCATTCTTCAAGCTCGCGGAAAAATCGGTTTTGACCATGTGAAGCAAAGAGTTCGAGCATCCCCACGACCAGCGAGCCCGCAAGCCCCAAAAGCGAGGAGGCAAAGGCCGTGCCCATGCCGCCCAACTGGCTCTCAAGCCCGCTCATGAGCTGGGTCAACACGTCACCCGCACCTTCGCCTTCGGACGGCGAGAGCGAGCGAATGGTGTCCACAAGCGCGGGAACCGTGGTGGCGAGGCCGTAGAAGGTCCCCAGAAGTCCGAGGAAAATCAAAAGGTTGGAGATGTATCGCGTGATGTCGCGGGCTTCATCGATCCGAGTGGCTACAGAGTCTAAAATGGAACGCGCCGAGGTCGAGGAAATCTGTGTCCGAGAATTTCGGTCCCGCAGCAAAGCGGCCAAAGGCGCCAAAAGACGCGGCGCGGTTTTGCCGGGCACCTTTGGACGTTGACCTGTGAAGCGTTCGATCCAGTTCACGGAGGCGACCAGTTGCACCACCTGCAAGAAGCAGGCGAGGATACCGATGATAAAGACGACGGCGATGAACCCGTTGAGATAGGGGTTGGCCAAAAACACCGGCCCGACCCGCGGCAAGGCCATGACCAGACCGGCCACGACCAGCCCAAGCACGATGATCATCAAGGTGATCTGGCGCACGGGTTGGGAAAAGAATTTTAGCTCGGCCTCACGCTCGGATCGGGGCACGGGTTGGGGCGCTGGGTGATGCATGGACCCTGACCTTTTTGTCCTGTTACGGCCACGATAGGGGCAAGCCCCCGCTCTGCCAACACGCGATTTCGTGTGGTTAAAGCGTTTTGCGAAAAACACGGGAGACATGTTTGTCGCGAAACGCCGTGTTACGCCGATTTGCCGTTAATCTTTCGCGTCCGATGTCTGTCTCAGGTCAGTTCCAGAAGGTTTACGGATTTAGGCGATGACGGACCATCTCTGACAGCTCAGTCAGTTCTATATCTTCCATGCCAAGCTCCGCGAGATGCAAGGCGGTCGAAAAAAGATACTCGCTGTTGGGGCCCCGCCCGCCGACCGCCGTCGCAATCACATCGGCCTGACGCTCAAGGCTAAGCGCGCCGGTATATTGGGCGTGAGCGGCATCGACAACATAGGCCAGTGCCGGTTCTTCGCGACCGTCCTCCAGCCGCAAAGTCACCTCGCGTTCAAGGTAGGCCGACGACACCAATTCCCGCTCCCGCAGATAAGCCAGCGTTTCCACCGCCGCATCAGGGGCAACGCGGAACGCCAACCCGCGGCACTGCGCAGAGGGGTCTTCATCCAGCGCCAAAACCAGACCCGGGTCTTCGGGCGTGCCCCGATGGTGGATCGACCACATGCAAAACGTGCGCGCATAGCCCGACAGCGTCGCGGGGTGGCGCTCAATAAAGGCAAAGCCCGGATTCCACATCAAAGACCCATAGCCAAAGACCCAAAATCCGTCTCGCACCAACGCGTGATCGCCTGTCATCACCTTTTCCTCATTGCCGCCTTTTCACCCGCCCGCCCCGCAGGTAAACACGGGGGACGGACTGACCCGATCCTTTTCACAAGAGGTGATGATGCGCAAACTGTTCTGGCTCGTTTTGGCCGCCGTCGTGATTTACACGGGCTATTGGATGATCGGCGCGAAGGGCACGGAAAGCGCCATCGCGGCTTGGGTCAACGCGCGCGGCGCCGAAGGCTGGCAGGCCGAGGTGTCCGACATCAAGACCAGCGGCTTTCCGACCCGGTTCGACACGGAAATTCGCGATCCACATCTCGCCGATCCGCGCAGTGGCGTGGCGCTGTCCTCGCCCAAGATCGAGATTTTGAGCCAAAGCCACCGCCCCACACGATTTACCCTGCGTATGGCGCCGGAGGTCACGCTGGCTTCGCCCTATCAGCGCCTCGACATCACGCAGGAGCTGGCCGAAGCACAATTGTTCGTCGATGCAGGGCCGAATTTGACACTCGATCATGCGGCTTTGACGCTCAAGGACCTGCGCATGGCCTCGACGGCCACTTGGGGCCTGTCTTTGGACACGGGCGAGATCACGACGCAGCGTCAAGATAACGATCCGCTTACCCATGACATCAAGATGCATGTCGCAGGCTTTGCACCCACAGGTGGATTGATCGAAGAGATTGATCCCAAAGGACTTTTGTCCGATGAATTCGAGACGCTCGACCTCGATATGAGTGCCACCTTTGACGGGCCGTGGAACATCCACGCCCTCGAAGGCCCGCGCCCGCAACCGACAAAGATAGAATTGACCACGCTTGCGGCGCATTGGGGCGAACTTGATCTGAAACTTGCAGGCAGCTTTGACATTGACGCACGTGGTTATCCGGTGGGCACGTTGGCCGTGAAAGCAGAGAACTGGCGCGAGATGATCGAGCTCGCGATTTCCATCGGCGCGATCCCGGAGAATATGAGCAAGCTGTCGCTGCGTGCAGGCGAAATGTTGGCGGGACTGTCGGGGCGCAAGGATACGATTGATGCGGAATTGACGCTGAAAGACGGCATGATTTCTTTGGGTTTTATCCCCTTGGGACCCGCGCCGCGCATTGTCATTCGCTAAGAGAGTCAGATCTCTGACATTCGTCAGCTTTAACTTCAGATTAATCTGACTTTAGTCAGGCAAATTACACCTCTGCCTCATGCGTTAACCTTAATCTGATTAACCTTAACGCATGAAAATAGGGGATCGGAGGACCCAACCCCCATCGAGGAACACACTGTAAAGCCTTAACGACAATAGCTGCCAGAGCGATAGCGCGCCGTGTCGAAATGGAAGTGATCGCGATGGTAGACATCGCTTTCCGGCCCCAAGACCGTTCCAAACGGCCCACAGCCCGCACGATGCAATTTGCGCATGAGCGGCCCATGCAGAGGGTCATTCCAGCCATTCAGAACAGAGATATGCGTCCCGTTTTTCAACCGCACGGCCGAAATATCAATGGCGCGCCCCCGGCCATGTTCTGAGATTTTCCCACCGGCCTGATTGTTGCGCGGACGACAGGCGTAGCTCGCGGCCACGTCCAGTTGCACAAGCCCACCGCCCAGTCGCCCAACACTTGGTTTGACGCCTTTTTCGATCCAGGAGTGCAAGGCTTTTGCGGTCGTGCAATCCACCACCGCAGGCGTCGACAGGGTGACACCCGCAACCTCGGTGATTTGCACAGGTTCCTTGAGGCCACAGCCGGAAATGCGTCCGGGAATGGGCTTCAGGCTTTGCCCCCGGATCGCATTGACACCACAGACCGACCCTTTGCGCGGGTAGCGGACCTGCGTCACAGCGGGGGCTTTGGGGCGCGGTTTCGGGACAGGAGAGGCCAAGGCTGTCGCAACAGACGACGTTTCAGTGGTCACCACGGACACAGGTGCAACCGTGCCCGGACGCGGCAGAGGGATCGGGGAGCTGTCGAGCGCAAGAGACGGCGCGGCGGACAGGCTGAGGGCACTCAGAGCAAGGGCGCATATGACCGCCCGCCGTCTCATCCGCCCTTTTTCACACGGCCGAAATCCGGCGCATCCGTGTCCTGACCCGCCTCGATGATGCCGCGACGAATGGCGCGGGTTCGGGTGAAATAATCGTGCAACGTGTCGCCATCGCCGGTGCGGATCGCGCGTTGCAGGGCGAACAACTCTTCGGTGAAACGTCCGAGAATTTCCAGCGCCGCGTCTTTATTTGTCAAAAACACATCACGCCACATGGTCGGATCAGAAGCCGCGATCCGGGTGAAATCCCGAAAGCCCGCGGCAGAGAATTTGATCACCTCTTGATCGGTCACCCGGCGCAGATCGTCGGCGACGCCCACCATCGTGTAGGCGATCAGGTGCGGCACGTGGGAGACCACGGCGCAGACCGTGTCGTGATGCTCGGGGTCCATGCGTTCGGTGGTGGCGCCAAGCTCGGCCCAGAAATCTTCAAGCTTTTTCACCTCGCCCTCATCCGCCCCCTCGGGCGGCACGATCAGGCACCAGCGGTTGTCGAACAGTTCGGCAAAACCCGAGCGCGGCCCGGAATGTTCGGTCCCCGCCATCGGGTGGGTGCCGATAAACTGCGCCCCCTCGGGGATATGCGGCATCACGGCGTCGAGCACGGATTTCTTGACCGAGCCCACATCGGTGACCACCGCGCCGGGTTTCAGCACGCTCTCGATCTCTTCCATCACCGGTCCCATCGCGCCAACCGGCACGGCCAGCACAATGAGATCGGCATCCGCCACCGCCTCAGCGGCTGTGTCACAGACCCGATCCACAAGGCCGATTTCGCGCGCGGTCTCACGCGTTGCCTGAGAGCGGGCATAGCCGGTGATTTCCCCCGCAACGCCGGCCCGGCGCATGGCCAAAGACATCGATCCCGCGATCAGGCCCAGCCCGATCAGAGCGACGCGATTGTAGATCACCTTTGATCCCGTCTCAGACACCGGCCTGTTCCCCGCGGAATTGGCCGATCACATGGGCGACCCGGCGGCAGGACGCCTCATCCCCCACGGTGATCCGCAGACAATTCGGAAGGCCATAGCCCGCCACACGGCGCACGATGATGCCATTTTGCTTGAGGAACTCGTCGCAGGCCTCGGCCTCGTCCTGATCCTGGAACCGGGCGAGGATGAAGTTGGCGCAGGAGGTGTCAGACGGCACCCCCAGCTCCATCAGCGCCTCAGCCAACCAAGCGCGCAGACGGGTGTTGTCCTCGCGGCACTTCTCGACCCAATCACGGTCTTTGACGGCGGCTTCGGCGGCGGCCATTTGCGCCTCCGACAGGTTGAAGGGACCGCGCACGCGGTTCAGCACGTCGATGATTTCCTGCGGACCATAGCCCCAGCCGACGCGCACGCCACCCAGACCGTAAATCTTCGAGAACGTCCGCGTCATCACCACATTGTCACGCGCCTCGACCAGAGCCGCGCCGCCATCGAAGCCTTCGACGAATTCGGCATAGGCGCCATCGAGCACAAGGATCGTCTGCGACGGAATTTCCGAGGCCAGACGCGCGATGTCGCGTTGACCGATCATCGTGCCGGTCGGGTTCGCCGGGTTGGCGATGAAGATCAGCTTGGTCTTCTCATTGCAGGCGGCGAGGATGGCATCCACATCGACCACGCGCTCGCGTTCCGGCACACAAACCGGCTGCGCGCCCGCGGCACGGGCGGAGATTTTATACATGGAAAAACCATGCTCGGTGTAGATCACCTCATCGCCAACGCCCGCATAGGCCTGACAGAGAAAGGTGATGATCTCATCCGAGCCGACACCGCAAATGATGCGCCCGGCGTCCAGACCGTGCACCTCGGCAATGGCTTTGCGCAGGCCGGTGTGATCGGTGTTCGGGTAGCGATGGAGGGTGTGAACAGCCTTGGCAAAAGCTGTCTTGGCACTTTCAGGCGCACCGAACGGGTTCTCGTTCGAAGACAGCTTGATCACGTTGTCAACGCCCTGCACATGGCTGGCGCCACCCTGATAGAGGGTGATGTCGAGAATGCCGGGTTGCGGTTCGATCAAACGGGTCATGAGTCCACTCGCTTAGAATTGTCCGCCTCTCTTAGCGCCGCGCGTCCGACATTGCCAGACAGATGAGCAACCTCTGTGCAGTTGTTGCTTTGTCGTATCGGTGTGTGCCCCCATCGCCACGCATTGGACCTACGCAGATGCCAGCTCACCCAACAGCCCCCGCCGCAGGTTTCCATTTGAACCCGGCGCGGATGATGCCGTGATCGTTGGTGCCAGTTGCCTTGTGGTCGTCAATGTTGAGATGGTCATTGTCCACCGTCATCTCGTCAAAGGCCCAGAGGCGACGCTTGGAGTGGTCGTAAAATTCCTGCGAAAACAGGATGTGGTCGAGGCTCTCGCGCTCCTTTTTATAGACATGCGTGTAATAGACATCGCGGGTCGAGCGGTATTCCTGAAGCGTCTGCGCGGTGTAAAGCGCATTGTCGCCGCCGCCCTCGGACAGCCCCGTCAGATATTGCGGCTGTTCAGACAAGATATTGAGCGTGTTGGACAATTTGCTGTCATTCATATCGCCGATCACCACCACGGGCGTGTTCGTGCCCTTGGTCAGATTGGTGATGATCATCCGCAAAGCCGTCGCCTCCGCCGTGCGGCGGATGGTCGAAACGGCATAACCCAGCGCCGTCAGGTGGTCTTTGTGGGTGTCGCGGTCATACCACTCCTCACGCCAAAGCTCGGCCGGGCGGCGGGATTTAAAATGACAAACGAAGACATGAATGACCGGCGTGTCCGGGTGCGGTTGCACGGTGAGATGCAGGACAGGGCGAGAAAAGCTGGTCAGCGCCACCGCGATGCGATCCTGTTGCGGATCGTCCCCGCCGGAGGCCAGCATCATCTCATCGGGGAATGCGGTGATCCACTCGGGGTCATCGACCAGAATATCCTTGCGCACCAACCCGGCACAGACGATGCGCGATCCGGGATGCTCGGGCGGGACAAGCGCCTGATGCGAGGCATCAAGCCCAGCCATTTGCATCGCCTCTTGCAGGGCCTCTTCGGCCCAAAGCTCCTGAAACCCGACCACATCCGCCGCGATCCGTTTCAGCACCGCCGCGGTGTAGAAAATCTTCGCGTCGTATTGCTCGTCGGTCCAAGTGGAGCCGGAATACATGGCCGCGCCGGGGGATTGCAGATTGTAGAGATTGAATGACGCGAAAGAAATGTCACGTGCCGCCATACCCAAGGCCCTCCTGAAAAAACACGAGAGCAAGCATAGCGCAAAACGGGATTCGGATCAGGTGTGGTATTGGCAAAGAAAAAGGCCGCCCCAAAGGGACGGCCTTTCGCAACTTTTCGAAGATCGGCTCAGAATTAGTTCTGAGCGTAGTATTCGATGACGAGGTTCGGTTCCATCTGCACAGCGAAGGGCACATCGGAGAGGCCCGGCTTGCGCACGAAGGTCGCGGTCATTTTGGAGTGATCGGCGTCGATGTAATCCGGCACGTCACGCTCGGCGAGACCCGCAGCTTCGAGCACGATGGCGAGCTGTTTGGATTTGTCACGCACTTCGATCACGTCACCCTCTTTCACACGGTAGGAGGGGATGTTCACGCGCTTGCCGTTCACGAGCACGTGGCCGTGGTTCACGAACTGACGGGCGGCGAAGACGGTCGGCACGAATTTCGCGCGGTAGACGACGGCATCGAGACGGGATTCCAGCAGGCCGATGAGGTTTTCACCGGTGTCGCCCTTGATCCGCTCGGCGTCGGCAAAGATGCGACGGAATTGTTTCTCGGTCAGGTCGCCGTAGTGACCTTTGAGTTTTTGCTTGGCGCGGAGCTGCAGACCGAAGTCGGACAGTTTGCCCTTGCGGCGCTGACCGTGCTGGCCCGGGCCGTATTCACGACGGTTGACCGGAGACTTCGGACGGCCCCAGATGTTTTCGCCCATGCGGCGGTCGAGTTTGTACTTGGCAGACGTGCGTTTGGTCACGATCTGGATCCTTTCAGTTTGTTTGAAAGGTGCTGTCCTTTCCGTCGGGCTATTCCCCTCGGGCGACAGGTCATCCCCTTGCGGGGGCCACCAACACCAAATAGTCAACCGGCGCACATCGCTGCACACCGGATGGCGGGCTTATACAGCCGCATTCGGGGGTGTCAAGCCAAAGCCGGCACCTCACGCCACCTTATGCAAAAGGATCGCCGTTTCCGCCGCAGACAATGTCCGGCGCGCCGCCGGGCCGTAGCCTTCGGCCTGATCCAGCAGATGCGGGAAGCGTTCCAAAAGACTGGCGCGCTGATCTTCGGCCACCTCGCCCAGATCGGCAAACCCGGGATGAAAGCTTTCGGTCTCCAAGCCGTTGGCAAAGATCACCTGATGCGCATCGAACAAGAGGTGGATGTATTCAAGCGCCTTGAGATGCCGCTCCGTCGTGATCGAGCGATCATTTACCAAATCCTTGGCACAGACCAGAACCTCGTCGGCATTATAGAGATCGCGCGCCGCCTGCCCTCGGATCACCATCCGGTGTTGCGGCGAGACAATCAGATCCTCATCCGGCTCGCCCATCCCCAAAGCATCGGCGCGAAACCGCACCGGGCGCAGTTCGGGCATAGCGTAAAGCCGCGCGCCCGTGATGTGACGCCGCCCGATCCAGCGCAGCTTTTGCACGCCATCGTCCTTGGTCTGAACCGCGTCGCCTTCGCACAGCTCTTCGACGGGCCGCGCCCCAACGGGCGTCAGGATTTTCGTGCCGGGCGTGAAGCAGATCACGCCACCGGGGGTGGCCTCTTTCGCCTCACGCGTGGCGGCAAGATGGGCCGAGACCACCCAAAGGTCCGTGTCCACAGGCGGCATGTCGCCCAGAAACATCAACAAAGGCGTGCCCAATTCGGGCAGATCGATCAGTGTAATTTCATAGCGCTTGATGCCATCGGTGACATCAAATCCGCCATCGAACAGCCGCGTGCGGGTCTCAAGGTCGTGGTAAGCGGGCGCGCCCGCCAAAGCCGACCCGATCAACCTGCGCACCGATTGCGCCGCCCGCTGATGCAACTCAGCCTGCCCAATTGCGTTCTCTAAGACGTAGACATCGCGTGCCCCATCGACGCAAACAGCCTCGCCGGTCCAGCGCCACGCAGCGCCGACCGTCAATGCCGAAAGCGGTGCAGATCGAAGCCCGTCGAGCTCCCCCTGCGTCCACGCGATGACAAACGTGCCGGAAAAGCCCGTTCTCATTGCCTGTATGCCTGCCATAGTTCTTTTTTATTAGAGCCAAGCTAACACAGGCGATTCGCCGTGTTAATGTTTTTTTGACGCCTTTTCGCAGATTGAGAAGCGGCAGAGGGACGCATCGCCCTCTTTAAACCGCCTTGATGCTACTCGACCGAAATCGACGCCACGCTCGCCCGCAGAGCTTCAATCGCCGGAGCCGGGTCGAGACAGACCATCAAGCCCCGTTTGCCGCCATTGATCACCACGGGGGCCTCAACCGTCAGGATCGTGTCGTCGAACACTGTCGGCACCGCTTTTTTCTGACCGAAAGGACTGATGCCGCCGGTGTGAAACCCGGTCAGACGTTCGGCCTTCACCGGCGCCATCATGACGGCGGATTTTCCCTTGAGGGCCTTGGCGATTTGCTTCATCGACAGCGAGCGATCCGAGGGGATCACCGCACAGGCGGGCTTGCCGTCCAGTTCGACCATCAAGGTCTTGAACACCCGCTCCGGCGCCCAACCGATGGCCTCCGCCGCCTGCAACCCGATCGGCCCATCGCCGCCACCATAATCATATTCGAAGACCTCATAGCTGAGGGCCTGGCGGTCCAAAAATCCGGTCGCGGGCGTAGCAGTACTCATAACGGCCCTCTTAGCCATTGTAATCACCGTCCTTTATACCGCCGCCTCCGCGCAGAGAAAGAGCGAAGCTGACGCAAGGGCGGCGCGTGAAACGCACAGAGTCAATCTTGACAAAATAACTCAACAATTATACCCAACGCCAAACCGCAAGCGCTCCGGCAGCCAGCTCATCGTCCTGACATCTGACTTTGGGAGCCCGGCCTTGCCACGACACCCCGCATATTTGCCGTACCGCCGCCACCTCTCGGTCGCGCGTGCGCGCCGCAAATCCTGCCTCCCTTCGAATGCCAAGGTCCTCTGACCCAAGCCTGAGCGCGCGGGGTTTTCCTTCGTGTCCCGCGCGCCTTTTTCATCTCTTTTCATGAGGCCTACACCATGAACAAGCCCCTAACAGCGGCCGACATCCGCGCCGCAAAATCCGAAAACACCCAAAAGCGCGACCGCGATCTGGCCGATAGCCTCGGCATTTCCGAGGCCGAATTGGTCGCAGCCCACGTTGGTACATCAGATGACATCCGCGTCACCCGCATCTCGGCCAGCCCCGACGATGTGATGCCGCGCCTGACCGCTTTGGGCGAGGTGATGTCGCTGACCCGCAATGTCTCCTGCGTCCATGAGCGCGTCGGCACCTTTGAAGAGTATAAATCCGGGCCGCATGCCTCGATGGTACTGGGCAAGGAAATCGACACGCGGATTTTCCCGAAACATTGGGCGTTCGGCTTTGCCATCGAGAATGAAACGGAAAAAGGCCTGCGCCGCACTTTGCAGTTTTTCGATCACGCGGGCGATGCGCTTCAGAAAATCTTTCTGCGCGACAGCTCCAACCATGACGCCTGGCAGCCTCTGATCGACGTGCTGCGCCTTGAGGATCAAGGCCCCGAGATCGCGGTCGAACCGCGCCAGCCCACCGAAGGCGCCAAGATCAACGCCGACAAGCGCGACATCCTGGTCGAAGAATGGGCGCGCATGACCGACACGCATCAGTTCAACCGGCTGGCCGCAAAACTCGGCATGAACCGCCTCGGCGCCTATCGCCTCGCGGGGGAACCTTTCGTGCGCAAGGTTGCGCCCTCCTCTGTCGAGACCTTCCTGAATGCCACCTCTAAGGCGCATCAAAAGGTGATCCTCTTTGTCGGCAACCGCGGCAACATTCAGATTCACTGGGGCACGCTCGACACTGTCAAACCGATGGGGCCGTGGCTCAATGTGCTGGACCCGCGCTTCAACTTGCATCTGCGCGGCGATCATCTGGCCGAGGTTTATGTGGTCGAGAAACCGACCAAACGCGGCCCTGCGATTTCGCTGGAGGCCTTCGACGCCGAAGGCGGGCTGATCTTCCAATGTTTCGGCCAGCGTGACGGGGACAGTGACGATCTCGCGCAATGGCATCAGATTCTCGCCGATCTGCCGGGGGCGTGAATGAAACATCTTCTGCTGAGCGCTGCGCTTCTCCTTCCCCTCTCGGCTCATGCTGAATCTGTTTCGGCTGCAAGCTATCCGGAGGCCACATCCATCGTCTCCATCGGCGGGCCGGTGACGGAGATCATCTACGCTTTGGGCCAAGGCGCGCGCATTGTCGCCCGCGACACCACCTCGCTTTACCCCGAAGAGGTCAACGACCTGCCCGACGTCGGCTACATGCGGCAATTGTCGGCGGAGGGCGTGCTCTCCGTTGGCCCCGACCTGATCGTCACCCGCGACACCGCCGGGCCGCCCGAGGTGCTGGACCAGTTGCGCAAGGCCGCCATTCCGATGGTGGCGGTGAAGGATGGGTTTTCCGAAAGCGCCGTGATCGATGCGATCCACACCGTGGGTGCGGCCTTGGGCGTCCCCGAACGTTCCGACACCTTCGCCGCCGAGGTCCAAGAGCAATTCGACAGCCTGCATCAGTCCATCGAGAGCGCAGGCACCCCGCCCCGCGTGCTCTTCATCCTGTCCAATCAGGGCGGCCGTTTGAATGTGGCGGGCGCGGCCACCGGGGCCGATGGCATCATCACGCTCGCAGGCGCCGAGAACGTCATGGCCTCCGAGTATCAGGGCTACAAGATCATGAGCGACGAGGCGATCATCGCCACCGCGCCCGATGTGGTGTTGATGATGGAGCCGACAGGCGAGGCCGAACATGACGGCAACCGCGCCGACATTCTCGACTTGCCTGCCTTGTCCCACACACCCGCCGGTCAAAACGGCGCTTTTGTCGAGGTCTCGCCGGCTGCTTTGGGCTTTGGCCCCCGCACGGCGCTTTTTGCCCAAGAACTGCATGACGCGCTTTGGTCCGCCACAGGAACAGACGCGGGGACGGAATAAGCCATGGCCATCGCCGAAACCCGCCCTGCGCCTCCCCCTGTGACCCTGCCTCTCGCCGGAGACCGCCGTGCCAAGGCGCGTCTCTTGCGCCTCGGGCTCATCGCGCTTTTGGCGCTCACCATGCTCGTGGGGCTGGGCTGGGGCGCGGCGGGCGACACGGATGTGATCGCCGCTCTTCTGGCCAAATTCGGCATCGGCGAGGCGCGTCTGGTCGATATGACCGTGGTCTGGGACATCCGCATGCCGCGCGTGTTGACCGGCGCTTTGGTGGGCGCGGCTCTGGCCGTCGCGGGCGCGGTGATGCAGGGGTTGTTTCGCAACCCTCTGGCCGATCCGGGCCTTGTCGGCGTCTCGGCGGGCGCAGGCTTTGGCGCGGTGGCGGCAATTGTTTTGGGTGGGCTTTTGCCCTTTGCTTTGCAAAACCTTGTCGGCGCTTATCTCGTGCCCCTTGCGGCATTCTTCGGCGGCTGGGTCTCCACTTTGGCGCTCTACAAGATCGCCACGCGGGGCGGGCGAACCTCTGTCGCCACCATGTTGCTGGCGGGCATCGCTTTGGGCGCGCTCACCGGCGCGCTCACCGGCTTCATCGTTTACAAAGCCACCGACGACCAGCTTCGCGATCTGACGTTTTGGGGCATGGGATCGGTGGCGGGTGCCACTTGGGCGAAACTTTTGACCGCAGGTCCGATCATCGCGCTGGCCCTGATCACCGCGCCCTTTCTGGCCCGTGCTTTGGACGCTTTGGCTTTGGGCGAAGCCGTCGCCTCGCATATGGGCATCGACACACAACGCATGAAACGCATCGCGATCCTGTCGGTCGCGGGCTCTGTCGGGGCGTCGGTCGCGATCACCGGCGGGATCGGCTTTATCGGCATCGTTGTGCCGCATCTTTTACGGCTGATCCAAGGCCCCGAACATCGCAACCTTTTGCCCAACGCAGCACTTCTGGGCGCGATCATGTTGTTGCTTGCCGACATGGTCAGCCGTCTGGCGGTCTCCCCCGCCGAGTTGCCCATCGGGATCGTCACCGCCTGTCTCGGTGGACCGTTCTTCCTTTGGATCCTCTTGAAAAACCGCGCCCTTTTGGAGAGTTGAGATGATTGTAGCCTCAGACATCAGCGTGCATTTCGGGGCGCGCAAAGTGCTCGATGCGGTCGATTTTTCTGCCCGCGCGGGCGAAGTGACCGCCATCGTTGGCCCCAACGGGTCCGGCAAAACCACGCTTTTGCGCGCCATGACCGGGGAACAGGAGTTCACCGGCGAGGTCAGCCTCGATGGCACATCTTTGTCACAGCTTTCGGCCCTCGATCTCGCCCAGCGCCGGGCGGTTCTGCCGCAATCGGGCAACATCGCCTTTCCCTTCACTGTGCTGGAGCTTGTCAGGCTCGGCCTGACCGCCGGGCTGTCGACCGGACGCGCGAGCGGCTTGGAGCACCTGCCCCATGCGGCCCTTGCCCGTGTCGGGCTTGACGGTTTCGAAGGCCGGATGGTGCAGGAGCTCTCAGGTGGTGAACGGCAACGCGCACAGCTGGCGCGCGTCTTGGTGCAAATCTGGGAGCCGGTTCTGGAGGGGCATCCGCGCTGGCTCATTCTCGACGAACCGGTTTCCGCGCTCGACATCGGGCATCAGCTCACCGTCATGGAGATCGCCCGCGACTACGCCCGGCGTGGCGGCGGGGTCATCGCCGTGATGCACGACCTGAACCTGACCTCAATGTTCGCGGATCGGGTGACGCTTTTGAGCGAAGGGAAACTCCGCGCAGAGGGCACGCCACGCGAGGTGCTGACCGATCATGCGCTCTCGGCCTGCTACGGCTGCGCGCTCAGGACCAACACGCCGCCGCCCTGTGGCGGGCCTTGGATTTTGCCTCAGGCCACTGCCGTGACGAGCGCTGCCCTGCCCGCCTGAGGGCACAACCTACATCAAACTTGGCAGGAACAGCGCGATGGAGGGGAAGACCAACAGCACCGCGATCCGCACCACGTCGATGGCGATAAAGGGCAAGAGGCCTTTGTAAATCGTCGTCAGCCCGATGTTGCGTTCGACCGAATTGATGACGAAGACATTCATCCCGATGGGCGGAGTGATCAGGCCCAGCTCGATCGCCATGACGACCATAACACCGAACCAGATCGGATCGAAGCCGAGGCTGGTCACGACCGGAAACAGGATCGGCACGGTCAGCACCACCATCGCCATCGAGTCCAGCACACAGCCCAGCACCAGATAGAGGATCAGGATCAGGACCATGATGCCCATCGGACTGATCGGCAGAGCGGTGAGATATTCCGCCACCTGCTGCGGTGCGCGGGTGATGGCGAGGAAATAGGAAAACAACAGAGCGCCGATGAAAACGAAAAAGATCGAGATCGAGATGCGCAGGCTGTCAACGAGGCAGAATTTAATGTCCGCCCAAGACAGACGCCGACGCGCCACCCCGATCACCAAAGCCCCCACGGCGCCCAACGATGCAGCCTCGGTCGGGGTCACGACACCGGCGTAGATGCCGCCGACCACCAGAAGAAACAGCAAGGCGATGGCCCAGACATCGCGCAGGGATTTGAACCGCTCGCCCCAGCCCCGACGCGGCCCCACCGGCATGTCGTCTGGCCGCATGTAGGCGAGGATCGACACCGTCAGCATGTAAAGCGCGACCGCCAGAAGGCCCGGCACGAGACCAGCGATAAAGAGCTTGCCGATGTCCTGTTCGGTGATGATGCCGTAGACCGCGAGCACGATGGAGGGCGGGATCAGGATGCCGACCGTGCCCCCCGCGGCGATCACGCCGGAGGAGACGGAATCGGAATAGCCCGCCCGGCGCATTTCCGGCAAGGCCACCTTGGTCAGCGTCGCAGCCGTCGCGATGGAGGAGCCGGAAATCGCGGCAAACCCAGCGCAAGACGCAATCGTCGAGAGCGCAAGCCCGCCGCGCCGATGCCCGAGCCAAGCCCCGGCCGCCCGGAACAATTCGTGGCTCATGCCGGATCGGGTCGCGAAGGCCCCCATGAGGATGAACATGGGGATCATCCCCAGATGATAGGTGGTTGCCGTCGACAATGGCGAGAGCGATACAAGGCGAAGCGCCTGCGACGGGCCGACCACAGCGGCAAAGCCCCCAATGCCGACAAGGCTCATCGCGATTGCAATCGGCACGCGAATGGCCATCATGAGGAACAGGGCGACGAAGCCCACGATCATAACCGTTTCCCGGTCCATTTCAGCCTCTTTATGTTTATTCTTCGATCATGGGGACCGGCTGGTCCTCATGCATATGCGGTGTGTCATCCGTGAGAATGAGCCAAAGCCGCACCGCCGTGGTGAGCGTCGCAAGGCCAGCGCCGATGACCATCAGCCAATAGGCCGGCCAGATCTGGAACCGCAGGTCATAGGAATGCTCGCCGGTGGCAAACACGTCCTGCGCATTCTTCGACATCATCACGGTCAACACAGCGAAGGACACCAGCACCAGTGTGGTGGAGATGAAATCCATCACCCGACGCCAGGTCTTGCCCAACATCTCGTAGAGCAGATCGACGGAGATATGCGTGCCCGTGTAATTCACCGTCGCCACGCCCCAGAATATCGCCACGCCAAGCGCCAGCCGCCCGATGTCGTGGCTGTCGGGGATCGGCGCGGAAAACGCATAGCGCATCACGGCAGAGCCAAAGGCCAAAAGCGTCACCAGCCCCATGAGAAAAGCGGCCGCGAATTCGACCCAAGCGGTGAAACGACGGAGCCCGAAGGCCCCGCCGGATGAGACATCACGGGGCGGGTCAGAATTTTGCGTCATGGGCTTCGAGCCGCTCCACGAACGCATTGTAGATCGCATCCGCATCGAGCCCCTTGGCCGTGACATTGGCTTTCCAATCGTCCAACAGGAAGGCCGACGCGTCTTTCCATTGCGTCAGTTCCTCATCGGTCAACTCAAGCACATTGTGCTCCGGGTTCTCCTGAAACAGGCGCTTGCCCTCATTGTCGAATTCGACCCAGCCAGACGCAATCTTTGCGCCCCATTCCGGCGAGCAGTGGTCGTCGATCACACCCTGCTGGCTCTCGGAGAGAGAGGCATAGCGATCCTTGTTCATCGCGATGATGAAATTGGTCACATAGAGCGGCATGTCGGGGTGATATTTGACCACGTCATCCATGCCGAAAATCGAAACAGAGCGCCACGGGAAGGTGATGCCATCTGCCGCACCGCGTTCGATCACTTCGCGCGCCTCCGAGGGGCCAACCTGAACGGAGGACCCGCCCATGCTTTGGATCAGACGCCCGATGGTGCCATTGGCCGGACGAATGGTTTTGCCCTTCATGTCGGCGGGAACGCGGATTTCCGACGAGCTGTGCAAGGTGCCCGGATCGTGCAGGTGCACGACACAGAATTTCACGTCCCCCATCTCCTGTTCTTTATACTCCGCGTACCATTCGTTCATCGCCTCGGTGCCCCCCAGACCCGATTTGATGAAAAACGGCAGCTCGCCCAATGCGATGATCGGGAAACGCCCCGGCGTATGCCCCGGATTGGCCCAGACGAAATCGGCGATGCCGAATTTCGCGATGTCATATTCGTCCTCGGCCTTGCCAAGCTGACCGGCGGGGAAAAAGCTGATGTCCAGCGTGCCGTTCGAGGCCTCGCGGATGCTATCGGCCCAGACCTGAAAACCTTGGGAATGCAGCGGATGTTGGGTCGGCAGGTCGTGCGAAAAACTCATCTCCACCACCTTCTCCTCCGCCAGCGCACCGCCCGCAAAGCCGCCAGCCAAGATCGCGGCGCACACTGCGCCGGTCAGCTTATATTTCATGATGTCTCTCCTCCATTTGCGGCCGCGCGTGCCAGCCTCCCCGGCGCCCGCGACTCCTCCTCTGCAAAAGAGATTAACGGTCAAAATCGTTGCGTCAAATAAAAAACGATTATTTTTAACAAACCTGCAATGTTAGCAAATCCTCGACATTTGAGCGACGCGGTGCCATTGCTAAGGAAAGACACGCACACCTTAAAGCCAAAGCGATATGAACGAGCCACATCCCCTTGCCTCCGGCGACAAATCCCAAGGCACCAGCAAGAAAACCGCCATCGAAACGGTCCAGCAACAAATCCGCGAACGGGTGATCTCGGGCGCGTTGGGGCCGGGCGAGCGATTGCATGTCGATAAATTACGTTTGGAATTCGGCGTCTCGACCTCGACCATGCGCGAGGCGATCTCGCGCCTGTTGATCGACGGGCTGGTGACCTCGGAACAGCAACGCGGCTTTCGCGTCGCCCCACTGACGCTCAAAGACTTCCGCGACATCACGGATGCCCGCAAAATGATCGAGGCGCAGGCCCTCCGCATTTCCCTGAGCAACCGGTCCGACGTCTGGGAGGCCGATCTGGTCGCCGCCTATCACCGCCTGTCGCGGATCGAAGAGCGGCTGATCGGCGAAGGCAAACCCGAATTCGCCCATGACTGGGACACGTGGAACTCCAATTTTCACGATTGCCTCGTGCAGAACTGCGACAACGCCTGGCTGAAACGGTTCCGCCGGACCCTGCACCAACATTCCTATCGCTACCACCGCCGCCTGATCGGCGACCGCTCCCTGCCCCGCGATGTGCGGATCGAGCATAAGGCGATTTTCGACACTGCGATTGCGGGCGACATCGACGCCTGTGTTGCGGCCATCGAGGCGCATATCGAGAAGTCCTACACGGATCTCACGCAGCAGCATGATCTGAGCGAGTAAGCCCCGAAACGGAAACGGCAGCGCTTTGAAAAACGCTGCCGTCCTAACACGTTTCGACCTGCAAGTTTCGACCGGCCTAGACGCCTCCGCCTTGCTCCGTCAGTCCGGGCTGACGAATTTCTGCTGGCCCGCCACGCCCCAATTCTCTTTGGGTACTTCGCGGATACAGACCCGGATCGCCTCAATCGGCGCGCCGATGGCCTCGACGGTTGCCTCCGTCACCTTCTCAATCAGCTTGGCTTTCATTTCCGGCGTGCGGCCTTCGACCAATGTCACTTCGATGAATGGCATGGCTTACTCCCCAATATTGAACCCGATCTGACCGAGGCTTTCGACCTCAAGCAGCACGGATTGCCCCACTTCCATCGAGATCGCCGCCGTCGCGCCGCCCGCGAGAACGATGTCGCCGGGTTTCAACTCTTCGCCCGCCGAGGCCACCATCCGCGCCGCCGACACAAGCGAGCGCACCGGATGGCCGAGGATCGCAGCCGTTGACCCGATTTCTCGCGGGCGACCGTTGATCGACAGCACCATGCCCAAATTCGAGATGTCCGTCTCCGGGCTGTGCCATGTGCCGAGCACGAAACCGGACGACGACGAATTGTCCGCAATCACGTCACCGACATCGAATTTGAACGCCTTGTAGCGGCTGTCGATGATCTCAAGCGCGGGCGCCACGGCCTCCACCGCCGACATGGCCTCCAATGCGGAGACTTTGCCCGAGAGCGGTGTCTTGATTAAAAACGCGATCTCCGGCTCGACGCGCGGGTGGACATAGTTCGCCATCGAGACCACGCCGCCTTCCTCCTCGCGCATCGCGTCGGTCAGTCGCCCCCAAGTGACGTCAGAGACGCCGACCTGGATCATCTTGGCCCGCGATGTCAGCCCCATTTTGATGCCGATGCGCTTTTCCCCGCGCGCGTAGCGGCGCTGCATCGACAGGGCCTGAACCGCATATGCGTCCTCGACACTCAGCACCCGCGTGTCGGAAATTTGCGGGATTTCCATAGCTGTGCGGGCCGCTTCGTCCACGTAGTCTGCCAGCTCTGCGAGGCTTTTCATGCTGCGGCCTCCTTGGCTTTGACCATGTCGAGGGCGACATCGACGATCATGTCTTCCTGACCGCCAACCATATGGCGTTTGCCCAGTTCGACGAGAATATCGCGCGTGTCGAGGCCGTACATCTCGGCGGCGCGTTCGGCGTGGCGCAGGAAGCTGGAATAAACCCCGGCATAGCCCAGCGTCAGCGTCTCGCGGTCCACCCGCACCGGACGGTCCTGTAGCGGGCGCACCAAGTCCTCGGCGGCGTCCTGCAATTTGAACACGTCACAGCCATGTTCCCAACCATAGAGATTGGCGACGGCGGCGAAGGCCTCGATCGGCGTATTGCCTGCGCCCGCGCCCATACCGGCAAGCGAGGCATCGACGCGGTAAGCACCATGTTCGACCGCCACAACCGAGTTCGCCACCGAGAGCGACAGGTTCTCATGCATATGCGCGCCGATCTGGGTTTCGGGTTTGAGGGCGGCCTTGTAGGCCTCCATCCGCGCGGAGACGTCTTTCATCGTCAAACGCCCGCCGGAGTCGGTGCAATAGACGCAATCCGCGCCATAGCTTTCCATCAGCTTGGCCTGTTCGGCGAGGTTCTCGGGCGGGTTCATATGGGCCATCATCAGAAAGCCTGAGACATCCATGCCCATCTCTTTCGCCGCCCGGATATGCTGCGCGGCGACGTCCGCCTCGGTGCAATGGGTCGCCACGCGCACGGAGACGACACCCGCGTCATGCGCCTTTTTCAGGTCTTCCAAAGTGCCAATCCCCGGCACCAAAAGACAGGTCAGCTTGGCATTTTTCACCACCTTCGCCGCCTCGGAAATCCATGCCACATCGGTCTGGCGCCCGAAGCCGTAGTTAAAGGTCGACCCCGCCACCCCGTCGCCATGGGTCACCTCGATGGCGTCCACACCGGCCTCATCGAGCGCCTCAGCAATCGCGCGCACATGGCCAAGATCGTATTGGTGGCGCATCGCATGCATGCCGTCGCGGAGCGTCACGTCCTGAATGTAAACCTTGGTCATTTCACGCGGCCTCCTTGACCCAATTGCGTTTGTGAACGAGCGCTTCTGCGGTCTTCATCGCCGCAGAGGTCATGATGTCGAGGTTCCCCGCATAGGCCGGCAAGTAATGCGCAGCCCCTTCGACCTCTAAGAAGACCGAGACCTTGAGGCCGGTGAACGTGCCCCCGCTTTCCGGGATGGTCAGCGGAGTGTTGTCACCGAAATGTTCGAACTGGATCTCTTGCTTGAGGCGATAGCCCGGCACATAGGTCTTCACCTCTTCAACCATGTCGAGAATGGATTGACGGATCGCGTCTTGATCGGCCTCTTCGCAGAGACAATAGACCGTGTCGCGCATGATCACCGGCGGCTCAGCCGGGTTCAGAATGACAATCGCCTTGCCGCGTTTCGCACCACCCACTTGTTCGATGGCCTGCGCGGTGGTTTGGGTGAACTCGTCGATATTGGCACGCGTCCCCGGCCCTGCGGATTTCGAGGACACAGAGGCGACGATTTCGCCGTAGATCACCGGCGAAATCCGGTTGATCGCTGCAACCATCGGAATCGTCGCCTGGCCCCCGCAGGTCACCATATTGACGTTCATCTGGTCGAGATTGGCATCCAGATTGACCGGCGGAATGGTGAAGGGGCCGATGGCGGCAGGCGTCAGGTCGATCACCTGTTTGCCGTCCTTTTGAAGCACCTCATTGTGCCGCCGATGCGCCCCCGCAGACGTGGCATCGAACACGATGCGGATGTCTTTATATTCGGGCAATGTCACAAGCCCCTCGATGCCCTCATGCGTGGTTGCCACATTGAGACGCGCCGCGCGGGCCAGACCATCGGACGCGGGGTCGATCCCGACCATCGCGGCCATGTCCAACACCTTGGAATTGCGCATGATCTTGATCATCAGGTCGGTGCCGATGTTGCCCGAGCCGATGATGGCACATTTGATCTTTTCCATAGTCTTATTCCTTTGCAAAAGCGGCACGGACGGAGCCCAGACCGTTGATCCGAGCTTCGAACACATCGCCGGGCTCAGCCGAGACAAAGGGGCCCAGCGCCCCGGAGAGAATGACATCGCCAGGGCCGAGCGGACGGCCTGCCTTGGCCATGGTGCGCGCCAACCACAGCGACGCGTTGAGCGGGCTGCCCATACAGGCCGCACCCGCGCCGACAGAAACAGGCTCGTTGTTCTTGGTCATCACCATGCCGCAGAGACGCGGATCAAACCCGCCCAGAGGCCTCGGAGTCTGGCCCAAAACGTAAATTCCAGACGAGGCGTTGTCCGCGATGGTGTCAGTGATGCGAATGTCCCAATCCTTGACCCGCGAGCCAACGATTTCGAGCGCAGGCACCGCGTAGCCGATGGAGGCCATCAGATCGACCATAGTCAGATGCGCGCCGTCTAAAGGCGCGGAGACCACATAGGCGATCTCGGCCTCGACCTTAGGCTGTTGCACCGCCGAGACCGGGATTTCCTCGCCGTCCATAAATTCCATATCGGCAAAGAGCATGCCGTAATCCGGCTGATCCACACCGAGCTGTTTTTGCACGGCGATGGAGGTCAGACCGATCTTGCGGCCAGACAGAACCCGTTCTTCGCCGCCCAGCCAGCGCTTGGTGTTGATCTCTTGCACGGCATAGGCCGCGTCAACGTCGCCCGCGTCGAGAAGCCCCCGGATCGGATCTCCGGGCGTGCCACTCTCCCAAGCCTGCCAAAGCTGATCGGCGGCCTTTTGGATATTTGTTTCACTTGTCATCAATCTGTCCTTCAGAGTTTAACGCAGACGTTGGTCAGCTCGGAGTAAAACTCCAGACCATGCACCCCGCCCTCGCGCCCGATGCCAGACTGTTTCGCGCCGCCAAAGGCCGTGCGCAGATCGCGCAGGAACCACGAATTGACCCAAGCCAGCCCCACGTCGATCTGACGCGCCACGCGATGCGCGCGGGTCAGGTTTTCGGTCCAGATCGCAGTGGCCAGACCGTAAGTCGTATCGTTCGCAAGCCGGATCACCTCGTCTTCGCTGTCGAAGGGCGCGATGTGACAGACAGGGCCAAAAATCTCTTCCTTGATGCAGCGGGCATCTTCCGCAAGCCCGGTCCAAATCGTCGGCTGAACCCAAGCGCCGCCTTTCAGATCGTCCGGCATCTCGGGCGCGCCGCCGCCGGTCACCACGGTGGCACCCTCTTCCACGGCAAGCTTGTAGTAGGACATCACCTTGTCCTTATGCTCCTGCGAAATCAGCGGCCCCATGGAGGTTTCCGGGTCCTCAGAGGGCCCGAGTTTCATCATCTCGACGCCGTCTTTCAGGCGAGAGACAAATTCGTCAAAGATCGGCCTTTCAACATAAACGCGTTCGGTGCCGAGACAGACCTGACCACAGTTCGAGAAGGCCGAGCGCAGCGTGCCCTCGATCGCCTTGTCCATGTCCGCATCCGCAAAGACGATCCCGGCGTTCTTGCCGCCGCATTCCATCGACACCTGACGCAGCCCCTTGGCGGCCGATTGCATGATCGCCTCGCCGGTGCGCGTCTCGCCCGTAAAAGTGATCGCATCGACACCCGGGTGCGCGGTGAGATAGGCGCCTGCGCTGTCCGGGCCAAAGCCGTGCACCACGTTGAACACACCCTTCGGCACGCCGACCGTGTTCATCACCTCGCCCAAAAGCGTGGTCGTGAGCGGCGTTTCCTCCGAGGGTTTCACGATCACCGTATTACCGCAGGCGAGCGCCGGGCCGACTTTCCACGTCATCAGCAAGAGCGGCAGGTTCCACGGGCTAATCACCGCGATCACGCCTTTGGGTTTGCGCACGCCATAATTCACCGCGCCAAAACCGTCAGGCGTGTCGAGCATGAAGCTCTCCGTCGGGACGTTTTTCACGAGATCGGCAAAGATTTTGAAATTCGCCGCGCCCCGCGGGATGTCGACGTGAGAGGCCAGCCCCTTGGGCTTGCCCGTGTCCAAAATCTCCGCCTCCAGAAAGTCGTCGAACCGGCGATTGATCTCATCGGCCACGGCATGAAGCATCTCCGCCCGCGCCGCCAAGGGCATATATCCCCAGTCTCCACGAAGCGCCGCGCGTGCTGCCGCCACCGCCGCGTCCACCTCAGGCTGACGCCCCTCATGCACGATGCCGATCCTCTTGCCTGTCACCGGCGAGATATTGTCGAAGGTCTTTCCCGAGGTGCCCGGGGTGAACTCCCCATTGATGAAATGCATCGCGTCGCGTGTGGAGGTCATGAACCCGTCTCTCATTTTTGCTCTCAATCTTTGCTCGGGCGCATCCGCCCCCTGTGGGGGATCATGGCGAAAATTTATCGTTCATGTCAAATAAAAACGATTTTTAATTCGGATTTGAGTTTTAAACGATTTTATATCAAAGGTCCCAAAGAGAATTTTGCGAACCAGGTCAGGCGGTGGCGCAGAGCAGCGCGCATAAAAAAGACCCGCCGAAGCGGGTCTTACGTGTTCGAAATATCAAGACCTCAGAACGGATAATGCTGTTTCGGGTCCTCAATCGTGATCCAGCGTGTGACCGTAAATTCATGGATGCCTAGCTTGCCGCCAAACCGTCCGAAGCCCGAGTCCTTCACACCGCCAAAGGGCATTTGCGGTTCGTCGGAGACGGTCGGTCCGTTGATGTGGCAAATCCCGCTTTGAATGCGGTTCGCCGCGTCCATCGCCTTGGTGATGTCCTGTGAGAACACCGCAGACGACAAGCCGTATTCCGTATCATTGGCCACGGCGATGGCCGCGTCGGCGTCTTTCACGCGGATGATCGATTTCACCGGACCAAAGCTTTCCTCGGCATAAATCCGCATCTCAGGCGTCACACCGTCGAGCAAGGTGGCCGAATGGATCGCCCCCTCGCGGGTCCCGCCAGCCACGAGTGTCGCGCCTTTGGCGGTGGCATCCGCAACCAATGCGTCCATTTTCTCGGCGGCTTTTTCCGTCACCAGCGAGCCCAAAACGACCTTGTCACGCGGGTTGCCATAGGGCAGGCCCGCAGCCTTGGCTGCGAGTTTTTCGACGAAGGCATCGGCCACCGCATCCACCACGATGATGCGCTCGGTGGACATGCAAATCTGACCCTGATTCATGAAGGACCCGAAAATAGCGGCATTCACAGCACCGTCGAGATCGGCATCTTCGAGCACCACAAAAGGCGCCTTACCACCCAGCTCCAAAAGCGCTGGCTTGAGGTTTTCGCCCGCCAAACGGCCGATGATTTTGCCCACAGCCGTCGAGCCGGTGAAATTGACATGCCGCACTTCAGGCGCCTCAATGAGGGCCTTCACAACCTCGGCGGCATCTTCGGGCGCATTGGAAATCACGTTGATCGCCCCTGCGGGAAGCCCCGCCTCAACGAGGCATTCGCCGATCAGACGATGCACCTTCGGGCACATCTCGGAAGATTTCAGAACCACCGTATTGCCACAGGCCAGCGCCGTCGCCACGGCGCGTGTGCCCAAGATCACCGGCGCGTTCCACGGCGCGATCCCGAGGCACACGCCCCGCGGTTTTGCCACCGCCATCGCCAGACTGCCGGGTTTGTTCGAAGGGATCACCTCGCCGCCGATCTGCGTCGTCATCGCGCCCGCTTCGCGCAGCATGCCGGAGGCGAGATGGACATTGAACCCGGCCCAGATCTCGGTCGCGCCGGTCTCTGTGACCATGGCCTCGACAAACTCGCCCGCGCGGGCCTCCATGATGTCGCCCGCTTTGAGCAAAACCTTGCGCCGTGCCTCAGGCCCGGTGGCGGACCAAGCGGCGAATGCGGCCTCAGCGCTGGCCACGGCCGTAAGCGCATCCGCGACAGAGGCCGCAGCGGCCCGTGTCGCCACATCGCCCGTCACCGGGTCGATACGATCATAGGTTTTTGCCCCTTCGGCGGCCACATTCGCACCGCCGATCAACAGATCCAAGCTCATTGACATCTCCTCCTGCTCTTTCGCGTCGACAGCCATCATATGAAGCGGCAATCCCCCCATTTTGAGAGAGGCGTATCAGTAGAATCTAAGCTGCTGTCAGTTTCTGCATCGGGGTCATCCCGCCGATCCCATGTTTGGTCTTTCGTTGTTGTAAGTCCAGAGCCATTTCGTTGCGTGATCCTGCACGTCTTCAATGCTTTCGAAGTGGTATCGCCCGAGCCATGTGAACCGCGCGGTGTTTGCCGGAGGCTCCAGCTTTTGAGTAGGATGGAGCATCATGAGCAAGACAACGAACAAATATTCCGCTGAAGTGCACGAGCGAGCGGTTCGCATGGTTTTGGACAACGCCGGTCAGCATGAGAGCCGCTGGCACGCGATCGTATCGATCTCGGCGAAGATCGGTTGTTCGACGAACACTCTGAATGACTGGGTTAAAAAGGCGGAGGTTGATCGGGGCGACCGTGCCCGGGTACGCAAGGTTTGGCGCCAGATGCGACGAGAAGGTTTGATGTGGCCCGATGCACGATAGCCCGGTTGATGAAGGATCTGGGGCTTCAGGGCGCCATTCGGGGCAAGCCGCACAAGACGACGGTGCCAGACAGATCAGTGCTTTCACCTATGTCGCGATTTGGCAGGGATTTGTCTACGTGGCTTTCGTCATCGACACATTTGCGCGCCGGATCGTTGGCCCCCTCTCGGCAGATTTGGCTGTGCCAAATCGCCTGCCGGTCAAGGGGACGCGTCAGCCGCACAGCTCACACGGGCTTCGTTCTCGACGCTTTGGAACAGGCTGTTCATCAGCGGCAGCCTGGTGTAGGACTGATCCATCACTCAGACCGCGGGTCGCAATACCTGGTGATAAAATACACCGAACGCTTGACCGAGACAATCAATGGTCTCTTCAAGGCGGAGGTCATCCACCGCCGTGGCCCCTGGCGTCGTCTGGACGCCGTGGAATACGCTACTCTGGAATGGGTCGACGGGTTCACCAAACGCGTCGATGCAATGCATCAACCCTCGAACCGATCGGAAACATCCCCCCGGTGGAAGCAGAAGCTAACTTCTACGCAGCTCTCGAAACTGAGGCCATGGCCGCATAACTTAAACTAAACAGCCTCAGGAAAACCCGGCGCGGTTCAGTCCAGTTTCTTCTGAGCATCTTCATCCCGTTGGACGACCTCAAAAAAGAAGCCACCGCAATCCCAGGATGTCTGATCCTGTACGTCTTCAACATCGTCCAGCTGTACTTCTTGGCAGCAGAATATATTTGACCAAGCTTGAGGATCGCATCATGGTCCACGCTCCCCTAAATCTGCTGCTGAACTTAATAGGCCGGACTGCGTTCACAATCCTGGCCCACGGAGAACTACAGAAACACCTCGACGTGTGGGCGCCTTTGCACGTCCTTATTGCGGCATTCCTCGGCTATCATGCATTCAACATCATAGTCATGGTTGCGCAGATCCCCGCCACATTGACCTACAACGCTATCCAAAACCACATTCAGCATCGCATCGAAGATCAAGTTGAGCGTTTTCTGCAATCAGAGGAATGGCTTCCGTCTATCACCGCCGAAGGGGAGACCCGTTCACTTGACACATATGCGGCAGACGAAGCGGTTTCTTCCACTCAAAATTACGCAAAAGCATTTGAACGACTCCTTTATGTGCGAATTACGATCGACACACTGACGGCCATCGCCGTCATCGGAGCAGCACTTTACCTATTACTCAGGGCTTAAATGGGCCGACATCGTTCCGGCAGCCAATCAGGCTTCAATGCCGGACTATGTTGAGCGCGTCATCACCTGTGTCCAGCCGAAGCGCTTCCCTCCAAATCGCCGTCTTGAAGCACATCCAGTCCCGCCGACTGCCACCGTCAACCTCATAGACCGAGATCAGCCCGGCCCATTCCAAGGGCTTCAGAACGTAGCTGGAGAACGCCGCAAGTTCTCGCCACCCGGCATTATCCCAATTCGGCCCATCCCCATAGAACAGACCATACAGCTGTCTTTCCGTTAGCCCCTGCTCCAGTTCGACATTCATCACGTTCAGCCAGACATCCCATGTCCCGAAAGGGCGCTCATCCAGACGGCCATATGAAGTGTGGTCAACCTCCAGCAGGAAGAACGGGATCAACTGGTCGAACAGCGCCCCTGGGGAATTCGGCAGGTCCTTCCCCTTCTTCGTCAAAAGAAATTTCCCCTTGTAGTGACGCCCGAGTTTCAGCTGCAGAAGTAAGAAATGCACGACCTGGATCGGCGGAAACTCGTACTCGTTGACTACCTTGCTGACGCTGAACGCCTCCTCGGGCCCGTACCTTGGCCAGTCAACGTGCTCGACGGCCCAGTGAACGAACTTGCGTTGAAATGCCTTCGTCGCGGTCAGGCCGATGCCACTGTTCTCGTCGGCATACTGCATGGTGCGGTGCGCAGCCCGGAGCAACGGAGACAGCTGCAGGGTGGGCTGGTCGTCAGAGAGTTTGCGAAAACCAATCATGGATCGCTTCTCGCATCCTCGACAGAAGCTGACGAGGCACATTCCCATGTAGATCTACCACTCCCGAAGGCGACGCACTGCCCTGTCGACAGTTCAGCATTCATACCGCTCTTCACACCAAGGTTTTGTTTTTTCGATATTTTACGCATCCTCACTCCCCGTTCCCCTCCGATGGCCACAAGCGTCAACCGCATGACGGAGTGACACGAAGGAACCATGCGGCCTTTAAAGACATTCCCACTTTTCGCAACAAATACAGATACTTAAATGACAATATCTTCGGATTATCACTTGCTACAGGGCACGTCCTATACATACCTTCGAACGTGAGTCGACAGACGATCAGCTCATACCACACATCCAAACGACCACACCCACATCTTAAGAATGTTAGGCTACCCCCATGAACCTTTCCGATTTCGCCAAGCAACTTCCCAAGAACTTCACCGAGCAGGAGTTCGTCGATTTGATGAACCAGGTGATTGACCTTAAGACAATCGTTGACCTTCCCGTGGAAGAGCGCAGCGCCTTGTTCGATGGCGTTCAGTACCTCCTCGACTACATCATGTTGGCACAGGAAGCGAATGGGGAGCTGCGTACCCATCAAGGCCAACCCGTGATGGACTACAACGGTCCGTTCATCCCGCATGTGTTGGTTCGGCCGGAAGGCATGGAACTGGACCGCAAAGCACTGGAGACCTTCGGGGTCGGGGAGGCCGACAAGTATTTCGGGGATGAATAGGCCCATGCTCCTAACCTGCCATGGGACACCCGCTTAGCACGACTGACAACATTGACCTGGTCGCCAATACCAAGATCATCGCCGTGATGGCATTGGCGGCAAGGCTTGCCAGGGAGAAGCGACAGACAGCCCATGAGTGACCGCCCCACCTTTGATGACATCCGGCGCGAGCAAGAGAGCTTCATCGGCCCTCCTGAGCCCCCAAAGGGGGCAAAGATGCCACAGAAGCTGACCAAGGCCGACGAAGTTAATGCGGACACCCTGGTTACTTTGTCGATTATCCGCAGAGCGCTCAGGGCTGGACAGCCTATCGATCCAAAGCACCTCCCTGAGAGGATTGTCGAGATCATTGAGGCGAAATCCGCAGGCTCGAACATGCCCGTTATGGATGGCCGATCGCACTATCAAATTGATGATGTCGTCCAGGCGCTGGACCTTCTTAAAGGTGAGGCAACCGGTGAATAGCTCGATGAGCTTAGTAAAGCAGTAGGGCGGCTGATGCTTCTAGGGCTATCGAATGGGCATGCCCTACTCGAAGGGCGGGAAGCGGCCGTTCCCTGCAGATGCAAACCGAAAGAGTTTCACGCCTAAAGCTGCCATTGACGAGCCAGAAGCGCGATCCCTAAACGCCTAGGCGGTTTTCGATTTTTGCTTGGTTTACTCGGCGGATTAACCAACCTAGTTTCGTTCCAGAGTTGTATTTTGAGGTATTTGACGTGGCAAACTTCTGGGATGAAGAGCCAGTAGGCAAGAAAGAGCTGCTGCGTCTCTTAAAACGCGACGCTAAGTGGCTTCGCTGGGAGGGAGAGAAGGAAGACCCGAACGATCCCAACAGGAAACCCAAGGCCGGATGCAAGGATCAGGCTGAAGAGGCTCTGCTGTCGGCGCTGCACTCCACCAATGTTGTTGTGCTGCTGGGGTCCGGGGCGTCTTTCTCCGCCAAGAACGATGGCGGGCCGAATGCGCCGAGCATGGGTGACCTTTGGCATGCCGTCCGTGATGCTGTTTCAAAAGACAATTTGTTTGACCATAAAGAGTTCGATGATCTGGCGAAGAGAATAATGGGCGGCCTGCCGCCGAATGACGGCGACGGGAGGCAGAAGGCCGGAGATATCGAGAGCCTTTTGAGCCTCTGCAAAATGCAAATCGAGCTGCTTAACATTCGGTCAAAGAACGATCCTGATTTCGCTGATCAGCTTTGGTTGGACGAGCTGATCGAGTTCGTTCGGGTAGCTGAGAATACAATATTGGGTAAAGTGGGTTTCGTTGGTGCCGAAACTGATTTGCCAGCACATTGGGCGTTTTTGAAAAAGTTCGCCCGCCGGTCACCAGAAAAACCAAGAGTGAAGCTGTTCACCACGAATTACGATCTTTGCATCGAAACGGCGGGGTTGCGCCTCGGCGTCGTGCTGATAGACGGGTTTTCCCACAGCGCCGAGCAGCGGTTCAACCGTGATCATTTCGACCATGATATCGTGAGGCGGGCCGCTTCCAGCACGAAGGCCGACTACCTCGACGGTGTGTTCCACCTCTACAAGCTGCACGGTTCGGTGGATTGGCGGCGACGGTCGGATGAAGTCGTTATTCGAAGCGTCGATGCCCCCGGCGAAGACCGCAAGCCAGTCTTGATCTATCCTCGTTCATCGAAATATCAGGAGGCGTTCGAAAGCCCCTATCTCGACATGTTCGCGGCGTTGCAGGCAGCGTTGCGAGAACCCGATACAACGTTGATCGTCTCCGGATTCGGTTTTGCAGACGATCATATCAGCGCCCCGATCTGGTCAGCCATCGAAACGAACCTTTCGCTGCGCCTTGTCCTTTGTGATCGCGGGTTCGTGGATCATCAAAAGCTCTTCGACGAAGACGCGCAGGAAATCGACCTCGATCTGGCTTCACAGCGTCCCTACCAGAGCAAGATCGCGCGGCTTGTGCAACAGGGTGATACGCGCATCACAATGTTGAATGGCCGCTTCGAAGACCTTGCCGACGCCTTGCCGATGATATCGGGTAAGACGGATCGTCAGCTCTTGCAGGATCGGCTTGAAAAGTTGCGCGAGGGCGACGGCGCATGAGCGAACTTGCCTCTCTGATCGACCCGTCCAAGCGCATCGGAACGGTTACAAGGGTGACGGCAAGTGCTGTGGAACTCACCTTGCCTAGTGCTCTTGCAGCCCTGGGTAGGCGAGGACTGGCCAAAGGCTCCGTCGGTGATTTCGTGTTTGTCGATTGTGACCGCTCAGCGATCTTGGGGCGCGTGACGGAAGTTGGCATTCCTGACCGGCAGCGAAATGTCCTTGAGCACCAGATTGAAACCGATCCCACGGTAGAGCCGCAGGGGCGCGTCCAGCTCTTGGCCACCGTTAGCAAGACCACTCGGAAAGTGACGCGCGGTATCAACACGCAGCCGAGGGTCGGTGATGGGGTTTACCTCGCAGAGGGCGGAGCGCTGTCCAATTCCATCAAGGATGCCTTGGAAGGCGACGTGAAGGGTGACAGTGCGCCGTTACTCGTCGAGCTGGGGCACCTATCCGGCTTGGATGATGCCGCGCTCAGCATTCCGCCGGAGAAGCTGTTCGGTCGTCATTGCGGAGTATTTGGCGCGACAGGCGGGGGCAAGAGTTGGACGGTTTCCCGCCTCGTCAATGAGATCGTGCGTATCGGTGGGAAATGTATCCTGTTCGATCCGACAGGAGAGTTCACAGGAAAGGTGGCTGGCGCACGGGAGTTTGAGTTCTCAAATGACCAAGCCGCCGAAGGACGCTTGGTGCGGTTTCCGAGTGAGAAGCTGTCCGAACTTGACCTGAATGCCCTGCTCAGACCAACCGGACAAAGCCAAGGCCCCACACTTCGGAGTGCGATTATCAGCTTGAGACTGGCCCGACTGCTGTTGGCAGACCCAGTGCGGTTTCCGCAACATGCCGTCGAAGGCAGCGATGCACTTCGCATAGAAGTTCAACACAATCATCAAACGGTGGGGTTCATCCACCTTGATGAGAACAGAACTGTCTCTAAAGCAAGCCAACACAGGAAACCGCTCGGTCGCGCTCAACTGATGCTAGCCGATCAGTTGGCGGCAGACGACTGCGACTTCGATCTCCGAGTGCTTTCCAACCAAATTGGCAAAGAGTGCCTGTTTCCTGCCAATACGGACGGCACATTCGGCGCTGTGGACCCAAGGCAAGTTGGTTACAACAATACCTTAGTCATTCGGATCGAGACGCTTTTGAACTCACCGGATATGTCTTGCTTCTTTTCAAAGGACGGCTTGGACATATGCGCCGAAATCGAGGCGTTTCTCGAAGATCAACATGCGAGAGCTTTGGTGCTTTCATTCGAAAACGTGAGCTTTAAGAACAATACGCGTGAGTTGCTCCTGAATGCTCTTGGTCGCTATCTGCTCGGCATCGCGCGGCAAGGGCGCTTCCGGAAAAAACCGCTCGTTTGCCTCCTTGATGAAGCTCATCAGTTCATTGGGCGATCTGTTGGCGATGACCAGAATAGCGTCAACCTCGATGCTTTTGGCCTCATCGCCAAAGAAGGTAGGAAGTACGGTCTGTCCACCGTCGTCGCCACCCAGCGTCCCAGAGATGTGCCGCAGGATGTTCTCAGTCAGCTTGGAACCTTGTTTGTCCACAGGCTCACGAATGACCGAGACCGAGAGACCATTGAAAGAGCTTGCGGGGATCTGGATCGCAACGCAGCTGCTTTCATTCCATCCCTATCACAGGGCGAAGCGATCATCGTTGGCCCCGACCTACCCGCTCCCTTGCCAATCAAGATGAGCAAACCTGAAAAAGGGCAGCGACCAGAAAGCCACGGCCCGAACTATCAGGTGTATTGGGGTCGTGAGCAGGCCGGCGATGTGATTGATTAATAAATCAAATGTCGCAAGGCATCAGGGTGCGAAAGCCCTGAACGGGCTACTCGAACCGACGAAGCATGGAGGGGCCAAGTTGACCCAGGTAGGTGTGATACACAATTTCTTTCCAGTGGGCCAAGGCCTCTTCGTAGCAGGTTCGATAGAGTTCTGGCCACACCCGCCAAGGCGGCGCCGCCGAATTGCGATCGATGGTTATGAAAAGCCGCCCGCACAACCACCCTACCGGTGGGTCTATGACTGCGGCAGCTCAACCGCAAAACGCCTCGTCACCAACGCAATCGCTGATCTGAAAGGTGACTGCGGTGGTTCTAGGATCGACCTTCTGACGATATCGCATTTCCACAACGACCACATCAGCGGCGTGGTTGACCTGCTGAAAGCCGTCGGCGCTAAGACGGTCATGTTACCATGGGCTCCACTCTGGCATCGCCTGCTGATTGGTTTTGACCAAGGCCTGCGCGCAGATGACCCCGAGATACTTTTCTTCGTCGACCCGGTACAATATTTGATCCAAGAGGCCGGTGACGGCTTTGAGCAGGTCTTATTCGTCATGCCCTCAGACGGAGAAGGCCCACCATTTTCCACCGAACCGCCTTTTGATCCTGAACCACCAGAAGACCTTGATGAAGCCGACAAAGTGTCTGGACCGGGCGACTCTGTTCCATATGGCGATCTGGACCTGACATACGATCACGGTGAGCGCCGCGTGCGCATGCTGCGGCCCGGTCAGGCAATTCGCGTCTTACGCGTTTGGGAGTTCATTCCCTACAACGATCCTGACACACGTCCGTCTGACCCAACAGACTTTGAAGCGAAAGTTGTTCGCCACCGACAGGCGTTGTTGAGCGGGACCGAAAAGGAACGCGCAGCTGCGTTGAAAAGTCTGCGGGGCCTTTATGAGGCAACATTTGGTCGGACAGCGATGAATGATGTCAGCCTGACGCTCTATGGCGGCGCGATCGGCACGTGGCGCGGGCATAGCTATTGCGATTGTCGTCTCCACCACTTTCTTGGCAATTGCGATTGTTGGCAAGAGCACGAAACAAAGGCTGCGATCTTGCTTACCGGAGATGGCAATCTGAGCAGCGTTTCGAAGTGGGGCGCATTAGAACAATACCTTGATTGTCGCAGGGCAGTTCGAACGAGTGTCTTTCAGGTGCCCCATCACGGTGCGCGTGCAAATTGGTATGATGGTCTGGCTGCGGCTGCGTCACCAGCTCTTAGCATATTTAGTTCTGATCCCAATCACAGTTATGGACACCCACACGCAGAAGTACTTCGCGATTTCTGGAATCACCGTGCTATTCAAGTAGACCAGCATTCCAATTTCTCATTGAGCATGCTCCTGGAACGTTGAAGGCACAAGAGGTACTATTTGCAGCTAAGGGGCACGAGCGATCACGAATACAAACTGGTTTTTCCGTACCAGTTTGTGAAGGGTCAGCGAACGGTCGGGTACGACAGATGCGAATGACCGGTTTGGGGAAGCTGCGCCGCAGCGAGGTCCAACCTGGCGAAGGTCCGGTCTGGGCCGGTCGCGTTGTACCGACAGGATAGGTGGACAGTTGAAACTCTCTGAACGATCAGGGGCCCGGCAGAAAACCATCCTCCCTCAACCCTCTATCCAAGGCACCGCCGCACACGAGAATCCTCGCGTGCAACAGCGCGCTCTCACACCAAGAGAACGAAGACCCTTCACACGCCAACTGACGGCCAGGCCCTCCAGTGCAACGTCAATCCTCACTGCCATCTTCGGCCCCCCGTTTCCGCTCAAAGGACATCCATACAAACTCGCCGGTCTTCTTGTTTCTATAGATCGCCACCCGGTCGCGCCTGAGTTTTCGAAACGGCATGTTCTCCTCCTGCAGTTCCCGCGGTGAGATCTCCCCACGTTCCAGCCGCTCCTCGTCGCGTTGCCGAGCGCGCGCTTTCTGCCGTTGCCGTTCCGCAAAGTTGAAGTGTTTGGGGCCTTCTTCATCGGACATGTCATCCCTCCCCATTGTCGTTGAACACCATACGTTCTCGCCAGGCCCCCAACAGTTCATCAAGCAGCGACAAGTCATCCAGCGGCCGATACCCAGGCACGTCGATCTGCACGAATCCGGCAGGTGCCTCTTCCACCCCGAGCCCCATGGCGATGGACCTCTCATAGTCGGAGAATTGGCGACCAAGCACATACCACCGGGATGCCGTGCGTGCCCAAGCCCGGTTGGCGTCAATCGTGACGAGCTGTGAGGTCGTGATCCAACCGCCCGCAAGTCTCGGGTGCCCCGACACCATGCCCCAAAGGATTGGTGCGCCGTGGCGAGACACATGGGGACGCCAGTAGTTCAGCACAGGTGCCTCGGCGAGGTCAGTTTCGGAAGGGCCACCATCGGCGGCTTTGATGGCGGCACGTATCTTTTTGGCCCAGTGGGGCTGAGCAGGTTTCTTGTTCATGGCGAACTCCAAAATTGAAAAAGGCATGATTGATGGACGACGGCGGTCGGGGAGGTCATTGCCATCCCCTCGCGACAATTCTCAGTGCAACACAGGGCGGTTCACTGCATGCTCGACGGCATCCAGCATCCGAGCGACCGATCTCAGGCTGACGTGGTGCGGGGTCCGGATGGCCTCGATGACCTCCTTGACCGCATCAACGGCATCCTCGGGAAGATCGCGACGCGCCCCTTCCCGGTCCGCAAAGTCGGTCAGATGCTCCTGTGTGAGGGCCGTCAATTCGGTGGGAGGGCAACGGCTCAGAAACGGCTCAGACAGACCGCGGAGGGTGTTGGCTGTGAGCACCCACGTGACCCAGGACATGTCGAAAGCAATGCGGAAGTACGGACATGCCCAACGATGCGCGGTAGACCTTTCGAGGAGCGGCAGCAGCCCCTCATCCAGAGAATAGCGCTGACCGCCAGTCGTCTGGACACTCCCAGCCTTCTCGATCTCGTCGATCACGATCACAGGATTGGCAATTTGAGACGCCATGATCCCTTCCAGAACCTTACCCGGGCTCGCCGATCCCCAGCCTCGCTGAGACCCCGTCACAGCAAATGGCGCAGGCTCCCCTGTGGCTTCGATGATTGTCGTTGGCACGGAGAGCAGATCCCCAAGCAGGCGCGCCCAGTGGCTCTTCCCGATCCCTGGCGGGCCGACGAGGAGCATCGGCCGGACAAGGGGCGCAGGATCGCCGTTGCGGACCGAAGCGCGCATGTCTTGCCAGAGGCGCTCTGTTGCAGGAGCCATCCAAGGCATCTCCGTGTGGAGGGCGCTGGCGATCTCGTCGACACGATGCTCGGTCTCGACCGGCATAAGCATTGCACCATTCCGGAAGACCTCGAGCCGCCCACGATCTTTTCTGTCGAGGTGCGCCAACCCGGAATGGTTCGCGACCGTGCGGAGATATTTTTGCGTCCGACGCTCAATCTTTGCGCGGTCCTCTTCCGACAAGCCCCACTCATCGGGAGGATTCTCCATGTTCTCCCTGTACCACCGCAGGAAACGTTTCAGGCGCGTATTGATCTCGAATTCAGACTGCAGGTTTTCGGGAGGGAACCTGACATCGGCAAACGATATTCGGGGCATTGGATGTCCTCTCTGAGCCGGCGCGCCATTCGATTGGCGACCAACATTCGGCAGCGCGGGGCTGCCAGGGGTTTCAGTCAGAGGATCCGGATCCTTGAGAACGTTATGAGAACATGGCGCGGGCCGGGTCAACCTGGGCGCCAAGGAGACCGCCCGGAACGCAAGAATGCCGGACCTCTCGAACCGGCATCCTTCAGATCAAGCAAATTCAATAACTTAGCTTCCAGTGGTCATTTTATACCCAGCAAGAGTCCGTTTTTCTGGCCGGAATGTCCCTCAATTGCCCGCCGAAACAACACACATGTGGAAACCACCAATAAATGTCCACCACCTGACTTCATCCGAAAATATGTTGTTGTTATTAAACAATAATATTTACACGCAATCACGCTGAGGCGGCCATTTTGACCACTACACCCACATCAAATGACCATCGAAAGTTCACAAAAAATGCCGCCCGAAGGCGGCATTGCAGACTTTCATCAAGAAAGCTTGGGGGGACGAGGTCAGTGGATCAGGAAATATGCGTCTTCAGATACCCCAACCGGCGGCGATTCCAAAACGGACTTTATCTCCTCTGGATCCAGATGAATGGCAGCAAAGCCTACCTGACCACCGAGACGCACCACGTTGGACAAGTGCCCCTTGAAGAGGAGTTCCAGGATCACCTTCAGCTTCGCTCGGGATTTCTCCGCACACCTGGCCAAGGGCTCCATGCCGGCAGGCAGCTCCTCCACTTCGTCGAACCTGTCTCGCAGGACATCGAGCACTTTATTGATGCTGCGGCCATCGACAGCTTTGCCGACCTTGCTTTGCAGATTCCGATGATCATGGATACGGCTCAGCAATCCCAGTTCGATCAACGCGCTTACGACCGGCCGTGAACAGGTCAAGACATACGGAACCTGGGTCGTCGGCACAGCAAACTTCGCATCCCCGAGCAGCTCGACAACCTTCGCATAGTCAACGACAAGGCGCCCAGCCCCTGTTGCCTCCCCCTCTCCGGGCGACATGCCTGCAGCCTTGAGAAGGTTGTGAAGTGTCGAGGGATGAACGTTCTCGGATTTGGAGATCGAACTCAGGGTACAGTATTTCGGACGGGCCACCGGCTGACCCAGAACATTCCGCCCAGGGACCAGAGGCGTATTCTCGATGATCACGTGACGCAAGAGAGCACGGATCGGCCCAGGGTCCTTTGACAGGTGCCCAGAGTTGAGCCACGCATAGAGCATCCCGAAAGCACTCCGAGGGCTCGCAAATCCCTCACTGCGCGTTGAGGCCTTCAGTGTATCTTCAAGAAAAGTCACCACTTCGGCTTCGCCCCCTGCTGCGAGGCCCCAACCTGCACGTCCGGCGTCGTCCCACATGCGCTGAGACAGCTCAGCGGCCTGCTGCTTTGGGCCGAAGGCGATCAACCCGCCCACCATCTCGACTGCCCGGCTCGCCTGATCAATGCCTTGCCCATCCAACCAGATCGGACCGGAATGTCCTTCCAGACGGTTCTCCACGTAGGTCTGGAGTGGCGAGGGTGCCCGCGGTTCGCATGGCTCCGGCACGGCCAATTCCGCTGCAATGATATCCTGCATGGCCTGCAGCTCATGCAGTTGATCATCCCACGCGCTCTTTCGAACATCGCGCAGCAGTGTCCCATGGCGGCGGCACGTACGAACAGGCGCAAGGCGCCATGCAAGGCGATGACGCATCGCAACGTCAGGGCGCCGCTGGTCATATTGGTCCTCAGCGAGGCAATAGGGGCAAATTCTGGTCTCGACCCCGGTCGTGAACTCAGCCGAAAATTCGTGCTGGCGCAGGCTGAAGCGGCGTGCGCCAATCGAGCTGATCGTGTTCCGAACCACCGGCGCCGGGTCCTGGCCGGCGATCTCACAGAGGCGATGAACCGCCGCCGGAAGCCCCCGCGCGAGATCGATGGCAGGAATACGCAGATCATTGAGAAACGGGACGAGGCGACCTCCCTTGTGGAAGGCCGCCTGACGTGCTGCCCAAGACAAGGGCGTCTCATCGTGAACAAAGCATACTTTGGGAAAGAGCTTGGCCATGGCAATCACCGCTTCCGCTTGCCCGTGGACCGACGGGGCTTCTGATCCTCTTCTGGGTCCGTCTCGATCAACCAGTAATGCTCGACAAAGAAGACATTCTCCGACGCCGAACAGGATTCCTGCATCGCGTAGGCCGAGGCGAAGTGCCCGATTTCGAGATGACTATCTTCGTTCTCGATCGCGAACTCGAGCGCCAGCAACAGCAGCTCTACCGCCCGTCCAAAACAATACCGGGCACCGTGGAACACCCGTCCGACCAAGTCGGTCTCCATCGGAGCGTGAATCCCGACACGCTGGCAATAATGCTCCATGATCTGGCAGAAATTATCGCCGTCGGATTGTTCGGTGAGTTCGGGTAGGACAATAGACGTAAAGCGCCGCTTTACCTGCTGGTCACTCCGGATCACGGTCGCGAGGTCTTTCGTGCCGGACACGATGATCGTGATGGCATGCTCACCCTGCATCAACGATTTCAGTGCCCGCAGGATCAGGTTGCGATCGGCACAGAACAAGTCCTGAGCCTCGTCGATCCAGATCACGCTGATCTCCAGCTCGGCCAAGCGATAGCGCAAATCCTGGAACAGCGACCAGGCCTCCTGCCGTTTACTCTCCACAGGGTACCCAGATACCTTCAGCAACTCGCCCATCATGCTCTTGAAGGTCGCGGGGCTGGGCACCACGCAACCAATGTAACGCGGAGTGCCATCTTCCTGCGGCCGCAACATCGGCAGTTTCTCGAGCGTGCGGTTAACGAGATGGGATTTTCCGCTCCCGGGCTCACCAATCACCATCACGCCACGCGTTTCACGAGTCTTGGTGAACCGTTTTGCGACAGGCGTCCGATGACCCGCAGCGTCCTTCTCGAAAAGCCGCTCGATGTGGGACGCGGCTTCCGCGTCCCGGTCGGTTCCGATATGCAGCTTACGCAGAGCCTCGAGAGCCTGCTCGGCAGTGTGTTGATCCATCATGATCACTCCTCCTCGAAGGTCATGGACGACCCCGGCGAGGTGCCGTTCCGGCCTTTGCGGCCAGCCTGCGCGTCGGTGCTTTCGCAGACTTCACCGTTCAAATCGTCAAGCGAAGGCAGCTCACTCCCAAGCTCGCCTTTCGCCTTGGATGGCGCTTTCGGCTCGTAGAATTTCACACCTGCAAGGATGTTCTTTTCCTCACGCTTGAACCGATCTTCGGACCAATCCTCCAGGTTCAGCCCTGCCTTCGCCATCGCCACCTCGTTCCGAGCCTTGATCGCCAAAATAGCTTCCCGGACGACTGCATTGTTCAGATGATCCGCCTTCGGGTTGCCGGCGCGCACATGCCGCACAGCAGTCAGCCAGGTTTGTGCCGCGACGCCTTGGAGGGACGCGTCTTGGGAGGGGACGTTGCACCACTCTTCCCCCATCAGCACCGAAATCGCGCCTACATCTTTGGGATGCCAGCGAACCTTGACGGTCCCAGGGTCATTCCGACGAAAATGGTTCTGGAGAATTTCAGATTGGTAAGTCACACCGAGAACGGTGATGCCTTCTTTGTCCAAGCGGTACTCGCGCTCCTGCCCGAAACAAATCCGCATCATTTCGGAGTCTGGCGGCGGGGTGACGCCATGCAGCTTGTTCAAGCGCCGCCAGGCCTGAACCGGCGTCTCGTTGTCAAGACCGGAGTGCGGCGTGTTGTGGTAGATCTCGACAACCCAGCGGATCAGCGCAAACGTCAGATCATCCAAGGTCAATGCTGCGCGCTTTTCCGGGTCCGCATCACCTTTTTCCATGATGCCACGGAAGGTATGCCCCGAAAGGCGGGAGGCAAAGTCACCGGAGCACGTTCCGAAAAATCGCTCGATGGTGCCACGGTTCTCAGGGACGCCGTTCATCGCCATTTCCCACATCACGCCGAGATCTTCGGCGGCCATCCGAAACCGCAAAGATTTGTACGCCGAACCACCATCAAAGACGATCAACTCCGGGGTGCCGTGCATGTCCCAGGGCGTATGGGCACCTACAGCGTCTGCCCAGGCTCCCTTGTCCGTCGTGATCATCTGCAACAACTGGACTGCGGCCTCTGCTTTCGGCGCGCGACTGAGCACCAACCCGACAATACACCGGGTGGCACAACAGATCGCGGCAGTCAGGGTCCACCGAGCCATCTTTTTCTGCTTGATCTTTCCGGTCTTCGGATCTTCGTACTCTTCAAAATACAAGCCGAGAGAATGCTTCTCCTCATCGGTGAAGAGCCCATAGATTTCGGTGCTCTCCAACAAAGTCTGCGCATCGACTGTCCATTCGTCGATCTCCACCCGCTCCAGAGGACGCGTCACGGAAAGACCGGTTGTGACGGGGCGAAACTTCTTGCGTGCAGCTGCAGCGCCGTTGCGCTTCAATTCCACCAGGAACGGGTCCAGGCCCCGCACAGCAAGCCGAATGGTCTCTCGGCTTGGCACCTTCATCTTGAGTTTACCTTGCGCTTCGCGTTCCGCGTTTTCTTTTGCAAAGGAAAGCTTCACGTCCTCGACGATCGCATGAATGGTGGGCTTATCCGGCGACATGTAGCCGCGGACCCCTTTCATCATCAGCGCGTACTCGCTTGGTGAGAGACGAGACCCGCGGTTTCCGCGTGCGGACACCCGATCGAGATGTCCAATCAGCCCAAACTTGTTGAGTTCGGCGAGCCATCGGCGCAGCGATCGTGGCGAGGGAACCTTGGCGAAGTTTTCGGACTTCCGAAACTTCTTGCCAGGCTCGGGCAAGTCATCGGGTGCAATGTCCATAACGCGGTCGAGAAGGAGAGCCTTGTTGGCTTTGATCGACGCGTCCGTGAACGTCATCAGGCCCTCGGCATGGAGCTCCAGGGCAACCTGACAGTACAAATCCTTCTTGGTGAGACGACGCCCGGGACGCCCGGTCAAAGCCGAAATCGATGTCTGGCTAGACATCAGCCGCTTATGTGCTGCAGACGGATTAAAGCAATCTCGCTCGACCCGAATACGGCCCTGCTGACCGAAACGGGCGAGATCTTCGTGCGTGAATTGCTGACAAAGCCCGTTCGCGTCGTCCCGGCGGAGAAGGTAGCCGGTTTCGGTTTCCATTTCGACTTGGAAGGGGAGACTATCGATCGACACACGGTCGAACTGTCCAAAGGCATATCGGGCGTTGGCAGTGCTGAACGAGAGATCCATGGTGTATCCTTTCACGGGTTCTGGGCTGCGCGATGCAGCAATGATGAGTGCGATGGCCATTGGGCCTCGCCATTGGGGAAGTTTCTGGAGGTGGGGTGCGGCCTCAGGTTTCCGGCTTCACGCATTGAAAACCTGAGGCTTCGCGATCGGCGGGACCTACAAGACGCTGTGGAACGGATTGTTCATGGAGGGCTCGCGATCGCTCAAGACATAGCCGACACCGATGGGCATACGTGTCGTGACGGCAAACTCGGCAACAATGTCGAGGCGCTGCGAAAGCGGTCGTTTGGCGGGCAATTCATCTCGTCCGACACCAAATTCCGCGAGAAGCTTGGCATGATCAAGCTGCTGGATGCTGATTTCGACATCTGCGCCAGCCTTGCCACGAAGCGTGAGCTCACCAGTATGCTTGGACATCTTCAGACCTCCTTCGCCTTGAAAACCATCACATCATGGGAGAGGCGCTCATAGCCGAGCGTCTTCAGATGCCCGGAACGGATCAGACGCACCAAGGCCCGAAACCCCATGCCGTCCAGACGGGTTTTCTCGACGAGATCACCCATACGGACGACCCCGGTCATGGACCGCACCACGTCCTGGGCAACAGGGTCACCAAAGCAGTCCGGGCGTCGCGCCGAGTGAAAGAGACCTGCGTTGTAACGCTCGACGGGGCAGATGTCGTCCTCCGTGAACAGACGGAAGTCATCGAGAACGCCCTGGGAGATCGCCTGAGCTTTGATCCGGGCCAGCTTGGTCAGGTACTTCCGGCCGGCACGCTCAACAGGGCGCACTGCGTATCCCGTCACAGTTTTATCCTGGCGGATTACGACAAAGTCGATGAAGTGGTTGTGGACCTCCCCAAACTCATCGAACCACTCAAAGCGAACCTGTTCGATAACTTCCTTGGTGTCAGGGCGATACGCCAAGACCATCGCGCAATCCGCTTCGAGATGGCTTTCAACGCCATGGCGGACCCCATGTCCCTCACCAAAAACAATGCCTCCGGTGAAGTGCTGCGTGGAGCCAACTTGGGTCTTGCGGTCACCACGACTGGGTTCGGGAAGGCGGATACCGCCGGATCGAGAAAGGTCAGACATCTTTGTATTCCAATACTCATCAGGTGCCACTTCCCGATCAGCCGGAAAGCGTGTGACCTTCTGGATCTGCCTTCCAAAGCCAGCCTCTATGTCCCCTCTCGGGTTTCAGCTTGGTCGGCGTTGGGCAGACCTTTCCCGTCGCGACAAATGCGTCGGGGAAAAGCAGGTCGTCATGTTCTGGAAGCATCCGAGTCCTTGAAACCGACCCGATTGGGTGATAGGTTTCTGGGTGAAAGCGGTTGACTTCGGTCTTCCAAATGAGAGAGCGGTCTGTTGGCGCAGATCGCTTTTTCGTTTCTTGCTACATCGTCAGTGCCTCCTCAGTTGCGGCGATGAGTATTTGGTAGCCACCGATTTTGGCCGCCAAAAGACTTTTTCTTTTTCGGGCATGCGGTTAGTCTTCAACATCACCCGCCGTCAGATTGCGAAAAAGCAAGCCGTGGGCGTTTTCGATTTTTCGCAGACACATCACCTTGTGCGAACCAGCGCTCCCTAACCCGCAGATCACCGAGGTCTTGCGATTCCTGCTGACGATTTCGCAAGGAGACATGCCCTGGAAAGAACCTTCACACGCGGCACTTCGCGGAAACACCATGGCGTTCACCCGGCTGGGCGCGCCCACTTTCGGAGAATCACTCCGCAATTTTGGACAGATGCTTCCATGCGAAAGGAGTGCAAAATCCTGCGCAGGCAATTTGGGGGTGAGTTCGATGGGCATCGATACGCTCTTCATTCTCAAGTCTCGGATCCAACCGCCCAAGGTGCGGTTGGGTGGGTTCACATCATATGAACCGTATGAGCCGAGGCGAGATATGAATCTTGTTTTGCGTCATGACCCAAACATAGAAATCCCATCCACTCCTCGACAAGATTTCATAAGGGCGGAAAGCACAGCGCGCCCGCAGTGCGTGGCCCCAGCGCCACAGTTTTAAAAAGTCCGCACCGGGATGCTTGCGGCCTCTTGTCGAGATCGGGCATGGATTCCCTATCAGAGCAGAGCTGCCAAACCCGTGGGTGATAGGGAAGTTTGCCGCGACGCGCGGCGGGGACCTAATCACGTGGCAGACACCGTCTAATTCCCTCGATTTTTATTTTTGCGACAGCTTGAAAAGACCAAAGGGGCTTCCCAAAAGAGAGCGTTTTCCGCCTCCTGTATTCAGCAAAAAGCTTCGGGCCCACCACACACTTCCCCATATTATGTAACGAAGAGCACTGTCGAACATCTGACCGAATTGAAACTCCATAGTTGTTGGCGGACCGTCAAAATCCCAATGCAGAGGCCAGTCTTCGCCACCATCCGCCTTCACCCGTCGAATATCGACCTAAAAAATTTCGGCGGCGCAAGCTGTTCAGGGTAGTGGCGTTAGCCACTGGCGGACGTGACGTCCCCTTTACGGCAATCGAAAACCACGCAAACGCCGACATTTCCTCCGTGTTCCAGCGTCATCTAAACCGTCAGCTACTGCATTTTTCACCTGTAGGCGGCAGTGCCCTGTCTATGGGGGCCATGCCGAGAAATTGGACAGTCAGCGAGTGTTGTAGCAAAGCCTCGACACGCACCTTCAGCGTCTCGTAACGCTGGCTGTTCGCACCGAACGGCTCGGGCGATACCAATTCTCAGATCTCAAGGAGGCGCAGCAGGATGCGATACGCTTGCTCTGAATTAATCGTAACGAACGAGAAAAATTGATATCGCCCCCCATACAGCAGCTAAAGGCAACTCAAATTCTCGCATGACGTCGCATTTGAACTGAGAGTGAAGTGTCCGAGTGGAGCGTGGGCTATTTCCAAAATTACTTAAGTGCTCCCTCACAGCAGCCACGCACTGTAAATTGGCCTATTTAACGCCTCCCCGAAGTGTCAGGAAGTGTCGTTGTTATGCAGAGAAAATCCAGTAACTTCTCCCTTCGTATACGTCGGATCGACTTATCCCTTCTGGCGTTTTTTGTTTGGGTTAGGAAACGGTTCTCAATGCGCACACAACACTCTACCTCTCACTCGAACCGCATGGCGTGGCTTTACCGCCGTCGTGGCGGGATTTTGACCAAATTTAAAGGCGTGGCCTGCGGTGTTGCGCCCGAACAGACCTCCTTGAGCGCGATTGTCATGCTCTCTGCGGTGACAGCATTTGGCGGTTTTATCGCCTCTACCCACGACGCAAGTGCAGGGAGCTGTATTCAGAGCGGCACCGACTTTACCTGTTCTGGCGCGGCAGATGTCAACACCGACACGGCAGACTATATCGGCCTTTCTACACGGGCCGATGTAACCACAGAGGCAGGCTTTGGGATCGAAGTGGATGGCGGTCCGGGATTATACTTCTATGTTGACGGGGGGTTCACCTTCACCGATGTGAACGCGTCCGATATCACCTCTGTGAGTGGTGGTCCTGGTTTGCTGGTCGTAAATTATGGCATCGGTGACATTGTGGTCGAGTCAAATGGTTCGCTCGCGGGGTCAACCGAACCGGGTCTGTATATCGCCAGCCAAAACACAGGATCTGGTTCTGTCATCGCCAATGTGAATGACGTGAGTTCAGTCGGCGGCGATGCGATCACAATTGGGAACGCTGGGACTGGCGGCATTGACTTTACGGCCACAGGTACGATCTCCGCCAGGTATAATGGCGTATATCTGCAAAATATCGGCTCGGGCGACACATCGATTACAGCAAACATCATTGATGCTGGCGATAATGGCATTGTGCTCTACACTGAAGCATCTGCGGGAAATGTCACCGTCGACGTGAACGAAATGACTACTGGCGATTATGGCATTGTGCTCTACACAGATGCATCTGCGGAAAATGTCACCGTCGACGTGAACGAAATCACTGCTGGCAATAATGGCATTGCTATCTTCCATAGTGGTACCGGCGACGTGAACGTGACCGCGTCAGGCCTCATCGAAAGTGAGTCGGATGGTATCACTACCCACAACGAAGCCGGGGAAAACGTCACCTTTAACGTAAACGATATCACCGCTGACGACAATGGCATTGAAATCACGCATACTGGTGTCGGCGACGCGAACGTAACCGCGTCGGGCCTTGTCGAGGCTGGGCGTATTGGTATCCGTCTCCTCACGCGCGCGGAAAACATCACCGTTGACGTGAACGACATCACTGCTGACGAAGAAGGCATTAGTATCGAGCATTATGGTGCCGGCGACACGAACGTAACCGCGTCAGGCCTTGTCGAGGCTGGAAATGATGGTATCTACATCAATTCAAACGGGGAAAACATCACCGTTGACGTGAACGACATCACTGCTGGCCGCACTGGCATTGATGTCAGCCATTTTGGTACCGGCGACATTTCGATCTCGGCAAACGTTGTCAATGCCGTCGATGCTGGTCTTAGCATCGACGCAACCTCATCTACAGAAAATGTCACCATTGACATTGGCGAAATCACGACTGACGGCTATGGCATGTATGTAGTGAATGGTGGTACCGGCGATACATCGATTACAGCAAACATCATTGACGCAGGCTTTTATGGTATTGAGCTCCAGACCGGAGCATCTACGGAAGGCCTCACCGTCGACGTGGACGAAATCACTGCTGGTTTCTCTGGCATCTATCTCAGCCATGGTGGCACTGGCGACACATCGATTACAGCAAACATCATTGATGCTGGCGAGGATGGGCTTCAGTTCCGGACTGGAGCATCTACGGGAAATGTAACCGTTGACGTGGACGAAATCACGGCTGGCAACTACGGAATCTCATTCAGCCACGAGGGCACCGGCGACACGTCGATCACGGCAAACTCTATCGAGGCTGGTGGTGACGGCGTCTACGCGATCAACAATGGCACCGGCACGGTCGACATCAATGTAACTGGCACCATTACCGCAGGCGACGACGGTATCGAGTTCTATGCCGACAATGCCGATGTCGGTCAGATCAATATCGATGTTAACAATGTGACGGCAGGCGATCA